>NZ_CP035103.1:303588-607177 GCF_006094695.1 Kocuria rosea
GGCCGGGGTGCAGTCCACGATCACCTCCACGGCCCCGAGCAGCTGGTGCAGTTCTCCCGCCACGGGCAACCCGCTCGAGCGCATCGCCGCGGCCCCCTCGGCGGTGGAGGCGTAGATGGGGATGCCGCGGGAGACCGCGGTGGCGATGCGGTAGTCGGAGATCACGTCGCTGACCCCGACCAGTTCCATGTCGTGTTGGGCGGCGATCGCATCGGCGACCCGTTTGCCGATCACCCCGTAGCCGTTGACGCCCACCCGAATCTTCTGGGTCATGATCGCTCCTCTTTCCTGCAGACGCTGTCGGTGGCCGCTGAGCCGACGCCGCCCGGTAGTGCGGTGCTCCTGTGCTGCAGGCCATCGCAACGATCGTCACGGCGGGCGGCGGCTGATGCTCAGGGGTCTCGCGAAGGCCGGTCCGGACCCAGGATGCTCCGGCCGGGGAGCGGTGGCAGGTCCGGCTGAGAATTCAACATGAAATCTTCACCGACTCGGCCTTCATTACCTCCCACCCAAGACCTACCGTCAGTCATGTACCTGCCCGAAACACCATCGGTTGCCGTCCGCCCACCTCCGGTGATGGCCGGCCAGGCCGAGTCTTCGAGGAAGGGCACGGACGAGGTGGTGAGGTCCGCCGACACACCGCTGGCTCGCAGAGAAGGATGGTCCGGGATGAGCGAGCACGAGGCCACTGCCGTCATGGAGGTGCAGGGCGTCCACTGGGCCTCCTCCAAGGCCGTCGTCGAGGCGACGCTCTCCCGCCGCCCGGGCGTGCTGGCTGTGGAGGCCAACCCTGTCTCCCAGACGGCCAACGTCACCTACGACCCCGACCAGACCTCGATCGCGGATCTCATCGGCTGGGTGCGTGAGTGCGGCTACCACTGCGCCGGCCAGTCGGTGCCGGAGCACGTGTGCGACCCCTTGCACGGGCCGGTGTCCCACCACGACCCCGCCGGCCAGCCGACAGCCAGCAGCTTCACGGACAGCGGGAGCGGCCACGCCCATCACGTCCACCGGCCTTCCCTCAGCCCCGACCGTGCCACGGCAACGGCGCACCCCGAGGACGACCCCGCCCGCAGCACGCACCCGCCGTCTCACACCGGCCACGTGGCCGGCCACGGGGGTCACCAGATGCGCGATGCCCAGGAGGTGATGGGGCACGGCGGGCACGGCGGCATGTCGATGGAGTCCATGATCCGTGACATGCGCAACCGCTTCCTGGTGGCCGCCGCGCTGTCGGTGCCGATCACGCTGTGGTCCCCAATCGGCCGGGAAGTGCTGGGGTTCACGGTCCCGGCGCCTTTCGGGTTGCGCGATGACGTGTTCGCCCTGATCCTGTCGTTGCCGGTGATCTTCTACGCCGCGTGGATCTTCTTCGACGGCGCCTGGCGGGCACTGCGCGCCCGCACCCTGGACATGATGGTCCTGGTGGCCGTGGGGGTCGGTGCCGGGTGGCTCTACAGCCTGGCGGTCACTCTCACCGGCGGCGGCGAGGTGTTCTACGAGGCTGCGACCGTGCTGGCCACCTTCGTGCTGCTGGGCCACTGGGTCGAGATGCGCGCCCGGGGTGGGGCCAACGACGCGATCCGCACCCTGCTGGAGCTGGCCCCGTCGATGGCCCTGGTGATCCGTGACGGGCAGACGGTGGAGATCCCGACCGCGGAGGTGATGCCCGGGGACCTGATGCTGGTGCGCCCCGGGGCGAAGGTCCCCACCGACGGGGTGGTTCAGGATGGGGAGTCGGAGATCGACGAGTCCATGATCACCGGTGAGAGCCTGCCGGTGGCCAAGTCCACCGGCTCCGAGGTCATCGGCGCCTCGGTGAACACCACCGGCACCCTGCGGGTGCGCGCTACGAAAGTCGGCGCCGACACGGCCCTGGCCCAGATCGTCGCCCTGGTCCAGGAGGCCCAGAACTCCAAGGCCCCGGGACAGCGACTGGCGGACCGGGCCGCGTTCTGGCTGGTGTTCGTGGCCCTGATCGGCGGATCGGTCACGTTCCTTGCCTGGTGGGCCTCCGGGGCGCCCACCGCCACAGCGGTCCTGTTCGCCATCACGGTGGTGGTCATCACCTGCCCCGACGCGCTGGGCCTGGCCACCCCCACCGCGATCATGGTGGGAACGGGGCTGGGTGCGCGGCGGGGCGTGCTGTTCAAGAACGCCACCGCCCTGGAGACCGCCGCGCGCATCGACACGGTCGTCCTCGACAAGACCGGCACCCTCACCAAGGGCGAACCGGAGGTCACCGACCTGATCGCCCACGGGATCGAGGAGGACCAGCTGCTGGGCCTGGTGGCAGCGGTCGAGCGGGAGTCCGAGCACCCCCTGGCCGCAGCCGTGGTGACCTACGCCGAGGACCGGGGCGCGCCCCGGTGGGAGGCGGCCGACTTCCGCAACGTGCCCGGCCACGGGGCGGTGGCCACCGTAGCCGGGCAGCAAGTGCTGGTGGGCAACCGCAAGCTGATGGTGGACCAGGGCATCGACATCACCGGTGTCTCCGCCCAGCGCGAGCGGCTGGCCGCCACCGGGCGCACCGCCGTGCTGGTGGCCGTGGACGGGGCCGCCGCCGGGGTCATCGCCCTGGCCGATGCCGCCCGGCCCACCGCCGCTCCGGCGGTGGCGGCGCTGCACGAGGCCGGGATCGAGGTCGTCATGCTCACCGGTGACAACCAGGCCACCGCCGAACGCATCGCCGGGCAGCTGGGCATCGACACGGTCATTGCCGAAGTGCTGCCGGAGGACAAATCGGCGAAGGTCGCCGAGCTCCAGGCCCAGGGCAGACGGGTCGCCATGGTCGGTGACGGCGTCAACGACGCCCCGGCGCTGGCGAAAGCCGATCTGGGGATCGCCATCGGCGCCGGCACCGACGTGGCCATCGAAACCGCCGACGTGGTGCTGATGCGCTCGGACCCCCTGGACGTCCCGATCGCCCTGCGGATCGGGGGCGGGACCGTGCGCAAGATGCGGCAGAACCTGGGCTGGGCCATCGGCTACAACGTCATCGCCCTGCCCATCGCCGCCGGGGTCTTCTACCCGGCCTTCGGGATCATGCTCAGCCCGGAGATCGCGGCGATCTCTATGTCCGGTTCCAGTGTGATCGTGGCCGTCAACGCCTTGATGCTCAAGCGCCTGCACCTGCCCGAGCCCGGGGAAACCACCACCAGTCCCGTTGCCACGGTCCCCGCACCCCAGCCCACCGGGGCCCGCTGACACCACGCTCCTCGCAGCACGACCGACCGGACCGTGTACGCCGCGATGAGCGACCGCCTCCGGGATTCCTCAGAACTCAGAGAGGAGCCTGTCCGAGATGGCCTCCACCGACCACGGCAGTGCCGCCGAGATGCCCCCTCGCCCCGGGCACGGCCCGGCGCTGCCCTATGAGGCGGTGCTGTTCACCCTTCACGAGGTCATCACGCCCGCCGTCCTGGCCCAGGTGGGCGTGCGCGCCTATCCGGGCACGATCGCCCTACTGGAGCGTCTGCGCGCCGGAGGCATCCCGCTGGGTCTGGTCACACCCCACGCGGATGCCGAAACAGTGCTGTCCGACGCCGGGGTGCACGCCCGGTTCGACGTGATCATCGACGGGCGGACCGCCGCCGAACAGTACCTGCCCGGCCCGCCGGACCCGGCCCTGTACCTGGAGGCGACCCGCCGCCTCGGGGTCTCCCCTCAGCGGGTCGCGGTGGTCGAGGACACCGCGGCCGGCGTCCAGGCCGGCCGCACCGGGGGGTTCGGGCTGGTGGTCGGCATCGACCGCACCGGGACGCGGGAGGCCTTGGAGGAGGCCGGGGCCGACCTGGTCCTGGGCGAGGTCTCCGAGCTGGACCTGGGCGTCTCGCGCACCGACCCGTGGCGGATGGTCTACCACGGCTTCGACCCCGCCCACGAGGGCCACCGGGAGGCACTGACCACCCTGGGTAACGGCTACATGGCCACCCGCGGGGCGCACCCGGAGAGCCGCGACGACGGCATTCACTACCCTGGCACCTATCTGGCCGGAATCTACAACCGAGCCACCTGCACCATCCACGGGCAGGAACTGGAGGAAGAACACCTGGTCAACACGCCCAACTGGCTGCCGCTGGATCTGAGGATCGGGGAAGGCCCGTGGTGGTCCACCGGGCAGCCGGCCACCGCCGGGGATCGGCGCGAGCTGGACCTCCGCCAAGGCGTGCTGACCCGCTCCCTGTCCCTCACCGGACCCGAAGGGCAGTGCCTGTCCGTGGTGCAGCGCCGGCTGGTGTCGATGCACGCCCCGCACCTGGCCGCCCTGGAGACCACCGTGACCGCCCAGGGCTTCAGCGGGCCCGTCAGCCTCCGCACCGGCATCGACGCCGACGTCACCAACACCAATGTCCACGACTACATCGGCACCGGCGGGCAGCACCTCACCGCGCCCGTGTTCACCGAACCTGACCCGGACACGGTCCTGTGCGAGGTCACCACCACCCAGAGCCGGATCCGCCTGGCCCTGGCTGTGCGCACCACCATCGACGGCGCCTCGGCCCGGGCCCGTCCCGGGACCTCCGAGGACGGCCGCTACCGCCGCCAGTACGAGCTGGAGCTCACCGACGGACACCCGGTGACCGTGCTCAGGACCGCGGCCGCGGTCACCTCCCGTGACCGCGCGATCTCCGCCCCGGCCACCGCGGTACTGACCGAGCTCGCCCGCCACCCTGAAGACTTCACCGATCTGCTCCAACCCCATGCGGGGGCCTGGCGGAGGCTGTGGGACCGGTTCGCCATCACCCTCAATGCCGACCGGCAGTCCCAACTGGTGCTCAACCTGCACGTGTTCCACCTGCTGCAGACCGTCTCGGAGCACACCGCTGCCCTCGATGTCGGGGTGCCGGCGCGGGGCCTGCACGGTGAGGGTTACCGGGGACACGTCTTCTGGGATGATCTGTTCGTCTTTCCCGTCCTGGGCCTGCGCGTCCCGGAGGCCACCGAGGCGCTGCTGGACTACCGGTGGCACCGGCTCGACGCGGCGCGGGCTGCCGCCCGCGCCCAGGGCCTGAACGGGGCGATGTTCCCCTGGCAGAGCGGCAGCGACGGGCGGGAGGAAACCCCCCGGCAGCTCTACAACCGACGCTCCCACCGCTGGGTACCTGACCGCTCCCACCGGCAACGCCACGTCGGGCTGGCCGTGGCCTACAACGCCTGGCAGCACTACCAGGCCACCGGCGACCGCGCCTGGCTGGCCTCCCGCGGGGCCGAGCTCATCGTCGAGGTCACCCGCCTGTTCGCCTCCATGGCCACCTACGCCCCGGAGGTGGACCGCTTCCACATCGACCACGTGATGGGCCCGGACGAATACCACGACGGAGCCCCCGACGCCCCCGGCACCGGGCTCCGCGACAACGCCTACACCAACGTGATGGTCTCCTGGCTGTGCGACCGGGCGACCGCCGTGCTCACCGAACTGGCCGGACACCCGGCCCGGGAGCTCACCGACCGACTGCGCATCACCGCCGAGGAGATCGCCCTCTGGGAGCACCTGGCCCGCCGCCTGGCTGTGCCCTTCCATGACGAGGGGATCATCAGCCAGTTCGCCGGCTACGGGGACCTCCTGGAGCTGGACTGGGCCGGCTACCGGGCCCGGTACGGCAATATCGAACGCCTCGACCTGATCCTCGAGGCCGAGAACGACAGCACCAACCGCTACAAACTGGCCAAACAGGCCGATGTGCTCATGCTCATCCACCTGCTGGGCCCCGACGGGACGACCAGGGCACTGACACGACTGGGCTACGCCTTCGACAACGACGACCTGCGGCGCACGGTGGAGTACTACCTGACCCGGACCGCCCACGGGTCGACGCTGAGCCGAGTGGTCCACACCTCGGTGCTCGCTCAGATCGACACCACCCGCGCCTGGACCGTCTTCCGCCAAGCACTGCTCGCAGACCTGGACGACACCCAAGGCGGAACCACCCGCGAAGGCGTCCACCTGGGCGCCATGTCCGGCACGCTCGATATCGTCGTACGTGCCTTCGCCGGCCTGCGCATCGAGGCCAACGCGCTGGACTTCACCCCCCGGCTGCCCGACCACCTGCGAGACGTCGGCTTCCAAGTGCTGTACCGGGGCCACCGCATCGATGTCTCCCTGTGCATGGACACTCTCCATGTCCACCTCCAGCCCAGCACCGCACCACCGGTACACATCAACGTGGCCGGTGGCCTCGTTGAGCTCAGCGGCGGACAAGACCACCAGTTCCCGCTCACGCCGATCTCTTCCGCCACCGTCGAATGATCTCCAGCGGCTGATGGGACCACCGGACGCCGATCGTGAGACCAGATAGATCTCTTCCGCTTTACCTATGGCCCGTTAGCGGTCGACCGGGGATTATCGCAGTAACGGGTGCACCCGGTGGGGTCCGCCCGTCCGCGGTGCATCGTCGGAGGGTCGGGAAGGCCATCCCTGACGGATCGGAGGAGAGGTGGACGCCCGGTTGCTCTCCGAGCTTCTCCTGCTGCGCGCCTCTTGGCGGCGCCGTGACCGGTGGGGCGCGCAGCGCATCGCACTTGAGCAGGTCCGAGGCCTGGCTCGGTTGCGGAGGGTGGCCTACGCCCGTTCGGCGTTCTACCGCCGTCATCACGCCGGGCTGCTCGACGCCCCGCTCTCGCAGCTACCGCCGGTGACCAAGGCGCAGCTGATGGAGCACTTCGACGAGGCGGTCACCGCCCCGGGGCTGCGGCGCACCGACGTCGAGGCGCGCCTGCGGGAACTCCAGAGCACTGGGACGGACCCGGGGATGCCGTGGCGGGGCCGCTGGTGGACGGCCGCCACCGCCGGCACCACCGGCCGGCCCGGGGCGTTCGTGTGGAACCGGGCCGAATGGGCGATCGTGTTGGCCTCCTATGCGAGGGCCAACGACTGGGCCGAAGTGCCGGCCGGGCTGACCCGCCCCCTGCGGGTGGCGGTGGTCAGCTCCCGGGTGCCCACCCACCAGTCGGCGGTGGTAGGGGCTTCCCTGCAGTCGCGCATGGTGCCGACCCTGCGCCTGGACGCCGCCGACCCGTTGCCCCAGGCCGTTGCCCAGCTCAACGCCTTCCGGCCCCGGCTGCTGGTGGGCTACCCCTCGGCCCTGCTCCCACTGGCCGCCGAACAAGCGGCGGGGCGTCTGGCCATTGCCCCGGCCTCCGTGGTCTCGGCCTCCGAGGTGCTCGCAACGCAGACCGCCGCCGCGATCCAGGCGGCCTGGGGCACCGCCCCCTTCGACGTCTACGCCGCCACCGAGACCGCCGGGATCGCCTCCCCGTGCCGCTACCGCACCCGCCACCTCTACGAGGACCTGGTCATCGTGGAGCCGGTCGACGAGGCCGGGATCCCCGTGCCGGCGGGCACGGTGGGGGCGCGCCTGCTAGTCACCGTGCTGTTCTCCCGGACCCTGCCCCTGATCCGCTACGAGATGAGCGACCGGATCGCCCTGGGGCCGCGGGGGTGCGCGTGCGGGCGGTCCTTCGCCCGGCTGGAGACCATCGAGGGCCGCCGGGAGGACGTGCTCGAGCTCCCAGGGGCCGGCGGCCAGGTGCGGGTGCACCCCAATGTCTTCCACCGGGTGCTCGACGAGGTGTCGGTGGCCGGGTGGCAGGTGGCCCAGCGCCCCGACGGTGTGCGGGTCCGGGTCGCCGGACTGGCCCCGGGGCACACCGTCGCGTCGGTCCGGGCCGGTGTGGCCGGGGCCCTGGCTGCAACTGGCGTGGTGGGCACCCCGGTGGACGTGGGCGTGGTGACAGAGCTGGAGCGCACCCGGCTGGGCAAGGCACCCCTGGTGCAGGCCTTGAAGCGATCGACCGGCCAGTGAGTCGCCTCCGGCACCGGTTTCCGTAGCGGTGAGCCCGGCCGTTCCCTCCTGGGGGCTGAGCCCACCACGACCGGCCCCGCCATGGCCCGCCGGCAACGTGGCGACGCTGTGGCCCGGGGCTGCCGCGGCAGTGCAACAGCGGTTCCCGTCTCGGGGCAGCGTGTGGACCCCGGGAGGTTTAGCGGCGGCCGTGGCCTCGGCCGCCAGAGCGCCGGCGGCTGGGCGAGGACGACTGGTGCTTGCGCCCGGCGCGGCGGAAGTGGTCAGCCGGTTCCGGGTCGAGCAGGTGCTCGACCCCGGCTAGCTGTAAGAGGGCATGACGTTATTGGCACGGGCCGGGGTGCGTGAGGCCGGGGGCTGATCGCCGCAGGCGGTATGGGGCCGATGGTAGTTGAAGTGGTTCACCCAGACCCCGATGGCGTACCGGCGGGCCTGCTCGCTGGCGTAGGGGCGGGCGTAGAGCACCTCGTCGGCCAGCAGGCGGTTGTACCGCTCCACCTTCCCGTTGTGCCGCGGCGTGTAGGGGCGGATGCGCTGGTGGCGGCCGGCCAGGGCTTCCACGCAGCGGGTGAAGTCCTTGGCCCGGTAGTTGGCGCCGTTGTCGGTCACGACGCGGTTCAATCGGGTGATGCCGTGGGCGGCGAAGAAGGCTCTCGCCCGGCAGAAGAACCCGATGGTGGTCACCGCCTTCTCGTCCTCGAGGGCCTCGGTGTAGGCCAACCGCGAGAAGCCGTCCACGGCCGAGTGCAGGTAGGTGTAGCCGACCTTGGCCCCGGCCCCGCGCTTGGCCGCCTTCGCGGCGGTGGAGCCGCGGCCGTGGGCCCGCCAGCCGCCGCCGTCGGGGATCCTGCCCACCTTCTTCACATCCAGGTGGACCATGTGCCCGGGCCAGGCGGCGCGGATCCGTCCCGGGGTCCTGCGGGTGTTCTCGCCGGCGGGGGTGAGGTCGCGCAGGCGGGAGATCCCGAGCCGGTGCAGCCAGCGGCCGACGGTGCGCAGGCTGATCGCCACGGCGCGGTCGACCAGGTGGCGGTGGATGCGCCGCGCTGACCACTTGTGCTTGCGGCGCCAGCGCTCGATGAGGTCCACGACCGCCGCCGGGGTGCGGGTGCTGCTGTGCCGCGGGGTCGAGGGACGGTCGGTGAGCCCGGCTTCGCCGGACTCGAGGTAGCGGGCCACCCAGGTCGCCACGGTGGGCCGGCTGACGCGGAACTCCGCGGCCACGTGGGCCTTGGGGATGCCGTCGTCGAGGTGGCGCAACACCATGCGCAGCCGGCCGGTCGGGGTCAGGGGTGCGTTAACGTGGGTCATGAACGGGCTCTCTCGCGCGGACGGACGGTGTAGGAACTTCCATCCTGTGACGAGGAGCCCGTTCCTCATCTCATCGACGCACCCACGCCAAGAACCTCATGACCCACAACAGCTAGCAGTGTGGCGGCGGCCAGCAGCACCCCGCCGTCGTTGCCCAGCAGGAAGTCCGAGTCCAGCACGAGGGCGGAGCGCTTGGCCGCCAGCTCGTTGGTGACTTCGACGGTGAACCCGGTGGTGGCCGCGGTCGCCGGGACGGTCTCGACGCGCTCCACTGCAGTGACCTCCACCTCGGGCAGCTGCTGGCCGGTGAGCCGGTACCCCTCCAGCACCTGCCGGCCCAGGGTGAGCAGCGCGGAGATCAGCGTATGCGGGTTGACCGGTGCCTTCGGCGGGACGGCGACCGCCAGGCGTGCGCGGGTTCCGGCGGCGGTCATGCGGATCTGAGCGGCGACGGCGAAGGAGTCGACGACCGGAAGGTTCACGATGGCAGGACAGGGCGCGGCAGCGTTCAAGGGGGCTCCAGGGGAGAGTGGTGGGGACGAGGCCAGACTCTCAAACGCCCCGCCGCGGCACCCAGACAAGGGCGCGACCGGCGTAGTGATGACGGGCGTCGGGGTCGCTGCGCTGAAAGATGTCAGCTAAGAGGTTCATACCGTGCGGGTCATGGCGGAGAGTTTGCCGGACCCGCAGACGATCTCTGATACCGCTTCAGCCCTCTTCCGCTTTACATATGGCCCGGTTAGAGGCGGATCTCCGCGAGCTCAGCAGCGCCCAGGCTTCGAGCTGCCCGCTTTGTGGTCGGGGTTAGTAGGGGGCCCCGTCGCTGGTGAGGGCTTCCTGGACGCGTTGGGTGAACATGGGTGCCAGGGTCCGGACGTATTCGACGGTGAGGTGATTGTTGTCCCAGTAGGTGTACACGTTGCCGATAACCGGCACACAGGTGCCTTCGGGGCAGATCAGATCCCCCAGGTCGACCATCGAGACCTGTGCCAGTTCGCCGGCCACCGGGTCCAGCGGGCTGTCCGGGCCCAGAATCACGTGGGAGGCAGCGCACTGGGGGGCGTCGGCCCCGTGGTCCACGGCGCACTGGGCGGGGACGAAGTCGAAGCGGGCGTTGTCGCGCAGCCCGATGACCTGGATGCCGCGCTCCGCCAGGCTACGGAGGCGTTGTTCCATCCCGGGGGTGAACTGTTCCTCGTTCTCATCGGTGCTGCGGGTGCCCTGGACCAGCACCAGCTCCGGGTTCACGGCCTCGATCACCGGGTCGGTGCCCTCCAACCATCGGGCGCATTCCTGGTGGTCGGCGACCTGTTCCTCGACGGTGGAGTACATGCAGTTACCGCGGATATAGGTCACCACCCGCCAGTTCTTGGCCTTGGCCAGTTCCTCGATCGCGGGGATCCACATGTGCACGTGACTGTTGCCGATGACCATCAGTGTCGCGGCGGGATCGGCGTTGGGGACGGTGTCGAAGCACCACTGCTGATAGCTGTCGGCGATCCCGAGCTCGGCCGGGCAGGGCTCACCCAGCCCTGGTTTCTGGTAGTAGTCGCCGGTGACCACCGGGATCGCTTCCGCCTCCGGGTCACCCTGGTACTGGAAGCCCGGCAGCAGGGCCGCGGCCCCGGGGTTGTTGCGATCGGCGGCGGCCAGCACCTCGGCGGCCCGCCGGTCCTGGACCTGCTGCAGCGACAGCACGGGCACGGCGACCACCGCCAGGCTCACCGCGACCGTGAGCGCCAGGCGCCGCTTGTTCTGCTCCGGCCACGCCCAGGCCTTGAACCGGTCTTCGACCAAACGGGTGATCACCACGGCCAGGACCACCGAGAGCACCACCAGCACCACCCCGGAGCGGGGCCCGGCCATCGGGCGGTCGCGCAGCACCAGATAGGTGATCAGCAGCGGCCAGTGCACCAGGTACAGCGCGTAGGCGCAGTCTCCCAGCCGCACCAACGGCGCCGAGGCGAGGATCCGGTCCAGCCCGAACGGGGACCCGGTTCGGCCGGCCACGATGATCGCCGCCGCCGAGGCCAGCGGCCACAGCGCGATCCACCCCGGGAAGGCGCCTTGGACGTCCACCAGCACCCCGACCGAGACCATGCTGACCAGCCCGAACCAGCCCAGGAGCACCCGGGCTGCCCGGGGCGGATTCAGGTACGGCAGCGCCAGGGCCAGCAGCGACCCGAGGGCGAACTCCCACAACCGGGTGCGGGTGTCGAAGTAGGCGAACTCCTGCTGAACGGATGTGGAGTACACCGACCAGGCCAGGGAGGCCGCGAAGATCGCCGCGAAGAACACCGCCAGCACCGGCACCGGCCGCCACCCGAACCGCCGGTGCAGCCACCAGGCCGCCCCGAACACCAGGGGCCACAGCAGAAACACCTGCCCTTGGACCGACAGGGACCAGAAGTGCTGGAACGGCGAGGCCGTGGAGTGATCCACCGCGTAGTAGTCCACCGCGGACAACGCCAGCGCCCAGTTCTCCGCGTAGAACACCGAGGCCAGCGCCTCGGCGCGCCAGCGTCCGACGTCGTAGCCGGGGTAGAGCAGCTCCACTGCCACCAGGGTGGCCAGGATCGTGAGCACCGCCAGCGGCAGCAGCCGCTTGAACACGTGCAACCAGTACCGCCCCAGGGCCAGGGGCCGGCCTGCCTCGAGCTTGCGCACGAAGGACAGCGTGAGGAAGAACGCGGAGATCAGCAGGAACACGTCCACGCCCCCGGAGACCCGCCCGAGGAACACGTGGTAGACCACCACCAGCAGCACCGCCACCGCGCGCAGGCCCTGCACCTCGGGGCGGAACCCCGAATACCGGGCCACCTGCCGGACGTCGACATCGGATCCGTAGGTGGTGCCGGCGGTAGCGGGGGTGAGGGGCTGACCGAACACACGCGGCATGGAGGACCTCCTGAACGGCCGCTCCTCGAAAAGTGGACAAGGGGACGGGGCGGCAACGCCGAAAATCTACCGCCGGCCCCGGCCACCCCCAGCACCGGGGTCCGGTCACCGGCGACCCGATGACCCCTGCATTGCTGGGCGGCGCAGGGGCCCAGTTGGTCAAGCCCCCTGGAGTGGTGTAGCGATCTTTCGTGTAAGGGTCAGGCTGTGAGCGCGGTCAGGGGGTCGGTGGTCACCTCGCTTCCGGTGTCCGCGACGGTGGTGAGCCGGCAGCGGGTGAGGACCTCGAGGCCGAGATAGCGGCGGCCTTCGGCCCACTCGTCGGTCTGCTCGGCCAGCACGGCTCCCACGAGGCGGACGATGGCTTGCCGGTTGGGGAAGATCCCGACCGCGTCGGTCCGGCGCCGGATCTCCCGGTTCAGCCGCTCAGCTGGGTTGTTGGACCAGATCTGGGCCCAGACGTCCTTGGGGAAGTTCGTGAACGCGAGGATGTCCTCACGGGCATCGGCCAGGTATTCAGCCACCGCGGGCAGCTTCTCGGCGACGTAGTCCAGCAACCGGTCGAACTGGGCGTTCACGGCTGTCGCGTCGGGCTGGTCGTAGACGCTGTGGAGCATGGCTTTGACGGCCGGCCACATGGACTTCGGGCAAATCGACATGAGATTGGCCGCGTAGTGGGTGCGGCACCTCTGCCAGGACGCCCCGGGCAGGTTCGCCGCGATCGCGTCCTTGAGCCCGGCGTGGGCGTCACTGGTGACCAGGCGGACCCCGCCCAGGCCGCGGGCCACCAGATCGGCGAAGAACTCGTTCCAGGCCGCCCCGGTCTCGGCCGTGGCCACCCGCATGCCCAGGACCTCACGGTGGCCGTCACCGTTGACCCCGGTGGCCAGGAGCACGACCGCGTTCACCACGCGCCCGCCCTCGCGGACTTTCATCGTCAGTGCGTCGGCGGCGACGAAGGTGAACGGCCCGACGTCCCCGAGGGGCCGGTGGCGGAAGGACTCCACGTGCTCGTCGAGGTCACCGGCCATCCTTGAGACCTGGGACTTCGACAGGGCGTTGATCCCAAGGGTCTTCACCAGCTTGTCCATCCGGCGGGTCGAGACCCCGGCGAGGTAGCAGTCGGCGACCACGGTGATCAGCGCGGACTCGGCCCGCTTGCGGCGCTCCAGCAACCACTCCGGGAAGTAGGTGCCGGCCCGCAGTTTCGGGACGGCTACGTCGATCGTGCCCACGCGGGTGTCGAGGTCGCGGTGGCGGTAGCCGTTGCGCTGGGTTACCCGCTCGGGAGCGGGTCGGCCCCACTCGGCGCCGACCACCGCGTCCGCGTCGGCGGAGAGCAGCGCGTTGATCACCGTCTGCAGCAGGTTGCGCATCAGATCCGGCGAGGCTTCGGACAGGGCTTCACCGAGCAGGCCGGTGGGGTCGACAATGTGAGGAGCGGTCATCGTGATGATGTCCTTTCGAGGGTGCTGTGAGAGGTGAACTCGAAAGATCTCACGGTGGCCGCGCCCTCGTCCGCAACGACGAGCAGGGCCACCGCGCTACACCACTATCGGGGGCTCAACTCATAGGGGCCTGCGCCCGCTAGATGGTCCGCACACACGGAAGCCTCCACGGCCCACCGCTTCGTTCCCCGTCCACCGGCCCGACTGGTTTCGCTTATTGGTCTCCCACCCCCTGCCCTGTCGGGAGCGGGCTGCTCCACGGGGTGCAACGACCCCCGTGGTCCCATCGTGGGAATCGGACGCCGCGCGGGACAAACCCTGGCCGTGCAGACGATGTTCTTGCGGCCACTGTGACGTCGAGCAGGCGCCGGAGGCACGCACCGACGGCGCAACTCCGTGGGAATCTTGACGGAATCTTGAGGATCCCGCGAGGTGGGCGTCAAGTGTGGACGAGACCCTGAAGTTAGATCGGCTCCGGATGCCCCGGGGCCATGGACGCGACCCCCGACGGGCCGCACACTTCGCTGGCCCTGGAAGGGCCGGCTCGATCAGGGGGAGTCATGAGCGCGATGTCACGAGCGGAGAGAACCGATTCAGGGAGACTCGACGATGCACTGATCCGGCCCACACGCCGGTTGGTGGGGATCGATGCGGCGAGGGGGTTGGCGCTGGTCGGGTTGATGGCCATCCACATCCTGCCCTCTTGGAACGAGGAGACCGGGGAGGCCAGCTTCACCTGGCGGATCTTCTCCGGGGACTCCGCAGCCCTGTTCGCCCTGCTGGCCGGGGTCGGACTGGCCCTGACTTCCGGCGGAAGCCACCCGCACGAAGGCAAGGCGATGACCGCCGACCGGATCGGCCTGGCGATACGGGCCGTGCTGATTGCGGCGGTGGGGCTGTGGATCGGGACGCTGATGCCCGAAGACGCCCCGGCGGACAACATCTTAATCTACTACGGGGTGTTCTTCCTGCTGGCAATCCCCTTCCTGCACGCCGGGCCGAAGGTACTCTTCATCTCCGCGGCGGTCTTCGGGCTCGTGTCCCCGCTGCTGATGCAGGGCCTGCTCAACGAGCTGCCCGCCTGGAGCAACTACAATCCCACCCTCACCACCGTCCTGACGGAGCCGGGGGCCACGGCCTCCCAGTTGCTGCTCACCGGGACCTACCCAGCCCTGCCGTACATGACTTATCTGCTGGTCGGCATGGGTCTGGGCCGGTTGAACCTGCGCAAGCAGGAGGTGCAGATCCGGCTGCTGGTCATCGGTGTCGGGATCGCGATCTTTGCTCAGGCCACCTCCTACTTCCTGCTCTACGCCTTCGGCGGCTACCAGCGGCTGCTGGACGCCTCCTCGTTCGGTGAGGAGGAACTCGCCGAGGTCCTGATCTGGGGACCGGACTCCCTGCCGACCTCCACGGTGTGGTGGCTGGCGATCGCCACCCCGCACACCAACACCCCGCTGGCGATCGCGGCCAGCCTGGGCGTGAGCCTGGCCGTGCTCGGGGCCTTCCTGCTGATCGCCCGCAAGGCCGAGGCCTGGCTGCTGCCGCTGGCAGCGATGGGCGTCATGACTCTGACCCTGTACACCGCTCACCTGGTGGGCCTGTCCTTCGAGCTCCACTACGACCAGCCGTACCTGTGGTTCCTGATCCACGTGACGCTGGCGGCCTTGTTCGCGGTCGCCTGGTACCGCGCCCTGGGCCAGGGCCCGCTGGAACGGGTTGTCAGCCTCAGCGTGAAAGGCACCCGCCGGCTCGTGCTCGGAGGGACCACTGGGACCTCGCGCAGGTAGGTGCCTCTGCACCGCCGCAGGCCGTGCCCGTCACCAAGCTCCGAAGCTCTTGGTGGCGGGCACGGCCCGCAGTCGTTTTCAAGCCTTAGGTCCGGGTGCTCCCAGTGTTCAGCCGGTGGGGCGACGGTAGGGCAGGTGGATCCGGAAGCTGGCGCCCCGGCCGTGGCCGTCGCTGGTGGCCTCCAGGGTTCCGCCCTGGGCCTCGACGAGGGCCTTGCTGATCGCCAGGCCCAGCCCCGAGCCGCCGCGGTGGGCCTCCCGGCCGGTGTTCGCGCGGTAGAAGCGCTCGAAGACGTGCGGGAGGCTCTCGGCACTGATGCCCTCCCCGGTGTCGGTGACGGTGTAAGTGACCGCCTCGGCGGTGTGGTCGGTGCGCAGGATGATGGTGCCCCCGGTCGGGGTGTGGCGCAGGGCGTTCTCCAGCAGGTTGCTCAGCACCTGGCCCATCCGTTCCGGGTCCAGCGGCACCGGGGCGGTCTCCGGGCCGGTGCTCACCGCGGTGATCGACACACCCTTGCCGGCGGCGTCGGGCTCGATGGCCGCGACCGCCTGGACCGCCAAATGCTCCGGGTCTTGGGGGGTGAGCTGCAGGCGGGTCATGCCCTCTTCGGCGGCGGTGAGCTGGCGGATGTCGCGGGCCAGGCGCTCCAGGCGGGTGATCTGGGCGTGAAGGATGCCGGTGGTGTGCGCATCGAGGGCGACCACCCCGTCCTCGACCCCTTCCAGGTGGCCTTTGAGGCTGGCCAGTGGGGTGCGCATCTCGTGGGCTAGGTCGGCGAGCATCTGGCGCCGTGTGGTGTCCACCGCGCTGAGCTTGGCCGCCATCTCGTTGAAAGAGGAGGCCAGGGCGTCGAACTCCGGGCCCAGCTTGGTGGAGGTGACGCGGACATCGTAGTTGCCCGCGGCCACCTCACCGGCGGCGGTGCTGAAAGAGGCCAGGGACCGCCCGATCGTGCGGTAAAGGTAGAAGGTGAGCAGCCCGGCGATGTAGAGAGCCGGCAACCCGCCGATGGCCAGGGCCGTGAGACTCACCGAGCGGAAGGCGTCCTCCAGGTGCACCAGCCCGAGGGCCTCATCGGCGTGACCCGACTCGACGAGCTCGTGGTAGAACATGTTCGGCCCGACCAGCACCGCGGTCACGACCACGATGATCAACCCGATCAACAGCACCGCGGTCTGGGCCAGCATCAACCGCACCGTCAACGGGCTCCAGGACCAGCGCGGGCTTGTTAAGACAGTGCTGCTCATTCTCCGGTGCCCATCCGGAAACCGATCCCGCGGATCGTATGGATGAACTTCGGGCTGGCGGCCTCATCGCCGAGCTTCTTGCGGATCCGCCCGATGTGCACGTCCACCAGGTGTTCGTCCCCGGTCCAGCGCGTGTCCCAGACGATCTCCACCAGCTGCCGGCGCGAGAGCACCATCTGCGTGTGCGTCGCCAGGGCGGCCAGCAGATCGAACTCGATCCGGGTCAGTGCCACCGACTCCCCGCCCACGCGGACCTCCCGGGCGGCCTCGTCCACCACCAGGTCCCCGATCACCAGCTCCTGGGCCCGCCCCGCCGGCGGCGGGGTGGGCGCGGGGCGGGTGCGGGCCCGGCGCAGCATGGCCTGGACCCGGGCCACGAGCTCGCGCGGGCTGAACGGCTTGGTCACGTAGTCGTCGGCTCCCACCGACAGGCCCACGATCTTGTCGACCTCGTCGTCGCGGGCGGTGAGCATCAGCACGTGGCAGTCGGAGAAGGTCCGCACCTGACGGCACACCTCGATCCCGTCGATTCCCGGTAGCCCCAGATCCAGCACGAGGACGTCCGGGGCGTACTCCCGCACCGCGGCCACCGCGTCCGTGCCGTCGTGGCGCACCTCGACGTCCAGGCCCGCCTTGCGCAGATATTCCGCGACCAGTTCCGCCAGGTCGACCTCATCGTCGACCACCAGAACACGCCCGGTGAGCGGATCCGTCATCTGTCCTCCCTGTCCTGATCGCTGTGATGTGAGTGCTGTGAGCCTCGGTGTCCCGGGTGGCCGTGCTGCCCGCGCGGGACCGGCGGTGCGGGTGGGGCAGTCGTGGACGGGTTCACCGGCGAGCTGGTGGTCGGTGTGGTTGACGCTCTCCCGCACCGTGAACCGTCACGGCTTCTCCGCCGTCTTCACAATCCGAGGATGCAACGGGTGGTCTGTATCAGCGGATCCGGGAGCTGCCGCAGCCGACGATCTGAGGCCGTCCTGGCTTACGGGGTCCGTGATGCGTAGGTCGCCCCGTCGACGGGCATGTCACGGGGCGGGCCACAGCCCCGTCGCGGGGGACGCGTTCCCCATCACCTGAGGCGGTCAGCCGCTAGCCCCCCCGCTGACATGATGCCCGGGGTCAGCGCGTGGGCTCGTTGTCGGCGAGGGAGGATGGACTGAAGGGGAGGGCGTCGCTCTCGCGTTGCTTGAGGTCCTTATACCAGCGTGCTGCGTCGTCCTGGGAAGCGGATTCGACGGCGCGCTCGGTGCGGTCGCCGCGGAAAATCGAACGCATGATCAGCCAGAAGATGACGCCGATGCAGATGGACGGCAGCACAGCCGCGAAGTACTCCATGGATGTATTCTCCCTTAGGGATCTGGACGGACGCTGGCGCCGGGTGTGTACTCAGCGCGGTGCATGGGTGTCTGTCAGGGGTATTCCACGGGGGCGGGTGGCGGTGTACCACTGGGCGCAGAAAACAACGATCAAGGTGACGTCCACGGCGTCCCCACCGTAATACATGATCTGCGCCCCGATTCGCGCGTCGGCGAAGTCAACGCCGGCGGGCGGGTGGCCGTAAAGCCACTTGGCCAAGATCGAATGGGCTGTGAGAAACCCAATGAGCGCTGCGGTCCGCAGGGCGAAGGAGCTCCGGTGCGGGTTCGGGTCAATCCCCACCATCGCGGCGGTGAAAAGATAGCCGGCCAGGAAGACGTGGGCGTGGACGAGCGCATACAACCACACCGAGGTGTGCATCATGCCGTACAGATCGGTGGTGTAAAGCGCCCACAGGCCCCCGACGTTGAGCACCACCGCGACCACCGGATGGGTCAGAGCCCGCACGAGAGCGGTGCGCAGGGCCCAGGAGAGCGCGCGGGCCTGAACCACAGGCAAAGCACGCAGAGCAAGAGTGACCGGGGCACTGAGCACCAGACACAGTGGCGCGACCATGCCCAAGAGCAGGTGCCCGACCATGTGGGCGGGAAAGCTCGTGCGGGCGGCTTCAGCGATCGGGCCCACCAGCCCGACCCCGGCGCAGAAGAGCCCGGTGTACCACAGCACGGCGCGGTGGATCGGCCAGCGCCCCCGGTGGCGGGACGCCCACCATCCCGCGGCGTAGCCGACCGCGCCCAGACCGAACGCCAGGGCTGTGACGTATCTGAACAAAGTCCAACCGAACATGCCGTGGTCGTGACTCATCGCGATTATCGTACATCTGTTTTCAAGACCTGGTCGGTCGTTGATCGCCCTCGTCCGGCTGGCTGACCATTCCTGTATGGCCACGATGAAGCCGCAGTGGATGATCGACTGTGGGAGCTGATCGCCCCGCTCATCCCGCCCCTAACGCCGCCGCGAGGTCCCGGTAGGCGGCGTGGATCGATGACTGGGCCGCTGTGGAGGGCATCTTGTTCGTGCTGCATACCTCGGTGTCGTTGACCTGCCACCGGCTCTGGGGCACGGGTCCGGACACACCGCCTGGTTGCCTCTGCGCGAGTGACAGGCGGCCGGGGTTTGAGAGAAGCCCCACCGGGCCGTGCTCGAGGAGCTCTCCGAGGAGCAGATCCTCGACTGGACAGGGGCCAGCATCGACTCGGTGTCGGTACGAACCCAAAAAGGGGAGCGAGCTGACCGGCCCGAACTCCACCGACCACGCGAACCCGGGCTCCAAGTACTACCTGCTCACTGACCGCAACGGCCTGCCCCTGCACGTTCACGCCCCGGCCGCCAACACCCACGACAGCCGTCTCTTCGAACTCCTGATGGTGGCCACCTCCGGTGTGCGCGATCGGTGCGGACGTCCCGTGCAGCCACGGCGCCGCCCAGGCATCAAAGTGCGTGTTACCCGCCGTGGGATCGAGGCCAAAACTCATCTGGATCGACACGGCTTGGTGGTCGAGCGCCCCATCTCCGGGGTCTTGCGCTTCAAATGCCTCGGAATCCGCTACGACCGCATCGTCGGCACCCTGGTCCTCTGCCCTGCTCGGCCTCCCGCTCATCAACGTTCGCCGACTGCGCCAGGCGACCAAGTTATGAGATCAGGTGCACCTCAGCGTGCCTGCACTGCACTGGTGGCCGGCGAGGTGCCGGCATTCCGATTTCCCCGGGCAGGGGCCGTGATTCCTGCCGGAGCGCTCGGCTCGCCAGTCTCGGGGGTTGGTTTGCCGGACGTCACTCGTGCCGGGCGTATGGGCCCCTCTTCCTTGTCATTGAGGATGCCGTCCCCGTCAATGTCCGGGTCTCCTTCATTGAGCAGGCCGTCCCCATCCATGTCCGGATCAACCTCATCGACGAACTTATCGCCGTCGAGGTTGTCGTCAGCCTCGTTGTCGATGCCGTCCCCGTCGAGGTCGGTGTCTTCAATATCGAGGGTGCCGTCGCGATCGGTGTCCCGTCTGGTGTCCGGAACCCGGGGCGCCACCCCGGGCAGGAGATCCTTCTCTTTCCCAGTGTCCGCGGACGGTGGCGGCGCGGATGGTGGCGGCGCGGATGGTGGCGGCGCGGATGGTGGCGGCGCGGATGGTGGCGGCGCGGGTTTGGGCGGTGCCGGTTTGGGCGGTGCCGGCTTGGACGGTGCCGTTAGGGGCCCGGGCGGGGTCGCAGCAGGTGCTGGTTTGGCGGGCTTTACCGGCTTGGTCTGGGGGGCCGTGGGCTTTTGCGCTGCTGGCGGTGCAGGAGTCGGTGTGGGGCTGGGTTTTGCAGGAGCGGAAGGCTCGGCCGTGGGCTGTGGCTCCTTCGTGACCTTCTTGGTCGCAGCGGCCTTCTGCTCGGCAGCCTTCCTTTGGGCGACCTTCTTCTGATCGGCAGTCTCTTCGCCTGAGGCGGCCTTTTTCTTGGCGGCGGTCTCGTCCTCCGGGAGAGCCGGCACGGGCACCTCCAAGGAGTACTTGCTGCGGGAGGCGGGAATGACGCGGAGGCCGTCGACCCAGTCGAAGGACTGGGGGTCCACGGCCTGCCCGTCGACCCAGGTCTCGAGGTGCAGGTTTGGTCCCGTGACCCGGGTTCCGGTGGCACCGACGGAACCGAGCTGCTCGGACGCGGTCAGCCGGTCACCGGTGGCCACCCTGACGTCCTGGAGGTGGTTGTAGGTGGTTCTCAGTCCGTCCGCGTGGGTGACCTCCACACGGTTGCCGCCCCAGACGTCCCAGAACACGGCCGTCACCTCGCCCTCGGCGGCCGCCACGACCGGCAGCCCTGCGGCGGCGGAAACGTCGGTGCCGTTATGGAACTCGCGGTCGCCGCGATCGGGGGCGATCCGCCACCCGAAGGTGCCCCCGGTCAGGACGGCCCCGGGAGTGGTGGGGGCGATGAGGGTGTTGACGGGAAGCTCGCCCGAGTACAGCCTCGGTGCGTGCCGCCCCGGGCGCACCGTCGAGGCCGCGTTCCGGTCGCCGTCGCCCGGGCCGGTGCCTTGGCGCCAGGAGCCGTTGCCCGTGGCGCCGTCACGGACGGGCGAGGTGGAACGGTTTTGCCGCAGCGGTGCCGCCGGGGGGTGCTGCCGCTCCTGACCTGACGCGAAGAGGCTCCACCCGCTGTCCGACCGCTCCGAGGACGTCGAGGAACCCGCCGACGCCCCGAAGGCAGCCCCTCGTTCTTCGCCGGCCCCCGGAGTGACGCCCGAGCTGACGGCCACGCTCAGCGCCACGAGGGCCGAGAACGCGGCGAGGGCGCTCACCGGCGAGGAGGCGCGGTGACGGAGGTCGGGCTTGGCAGGGCGGCGAGAGGAGTCGCGGGGCATGATGGTGTTTCCCCCAGGACGTCGCAGGCAGCGACGGAAAGATCGAGCAACGGACCGCAGGCATCAAACATTGGTGTGCGCGTAGGAGCACGGACAATTCTCCTGAGGATACGTCTTCGCTCCCGTTAATGCGGCGTCGTGCGGGGACGCAACGCTGTATGACGCGCAGAGCTGCCGCCCTCCGGTTCGAGGTTCCTGGTTCGGTGGCGGCAGAGTGGCGCTGAGGTACCTCATGTGACGCGGTAGATACCGATGTCAGGGCGCCCTGTCGTGGGTCAGATGTTGCCGTGGCAGCCAGCGTGGTTCGCGCCTGTGGTCAGTCGAACAGGTTGGTGAGGCCGGGGGCGAGCAACAAGATGGTGGGCACGGAGATGAGCGCAGCGGCTGCGCCGATGACTGTTGCTTTTTGCCCCGTCGGCAGGGGTGTGGCCTCCAGCCGCAGGATGCGATGACGAGCATCCTCGGTAGGGGCCGTTCCTGTCCAGGTGCCTTGGAAGCGGTGCGAGGGAGCAGCGAATCCACCGGTGCTGACAAGGACGACGGCTCGGGCGAGGGTACGGTCGTCGACGCTCCGGCGGGCGCTGTCGTCGGCGAGCATCTCGACGAGGAGCCCGACTTCGCGGTGGGCGCGGTCGGCGATGGGGAACCAGGGCAGGGAAGCCCTCCAGGCGCGGAATAGCATGAGCACGATGTCATGGCGTTGGGTGGCATGCGCCTTCTCGTGCTCGATCACCGCGTCCAGCTCGTTTTCATCGAGCAGTGACAGCAGTCCGGCAGAGAGGACGGTCATCGTGGTGAACGCCCCGGGGAGGCAGTAGGCGATCGGGGCGGGGTTGTCGAGGAGCCGGGTGCCGGGGGCCTCGGGCAGCGGTGTGCTCAGGAGCAGGACCAGCTGGGCATGGCGCCGACGATCGCGTTCGGCGCGCACAATCGTGACGATCAGGTTCAGCAGCAGATGCCCGCCGAGCAGAACTGCTCCGGACAGCGCGAGGATGTGCATCGGGCCTGCGGGCACCCATGGCTGATCTCCCAAGAAGCTGGCGGCGAAGCTGATGCCGCCCGTGACCAGGTCCGGCCCAAAAGGGGTCAGGCCGAAGGTGAGCAAGGCCCCGAGCATCGACAGCCCGCCGGCCAGGGCGACGGCCTGCCAGAGCACCAGTGCGGTGGCGGGGGCGCAGGTCGGCCACTTGGCGTGCGAGAGAAGGATTGGGACGGGCCAGGCCAGGGCGAGGGCAAATGCCGCGAGGGCGATCGAGGCGCTGATCACATGGACTCAGTGGTCGTCGAGGAGGCGCCGCAGCGTTTGTGCTTCCTCGGAACTGACGCCCCCGACGAAGCGTTCGAGTACGGCGGCCCGGTCGTTGGCTGTTCCGAGGACCTCGTGCATGAGGGAGGCCATGTGCTCCTCCCGGGAGGCCGCAGGTAAGTAGCGGTGGGGGCGGAAGGTGCGTTCCCGTGTGACGAAGCCTTTGCGCTCCAGGCGGGACAGGACGGTGAGCACGGTGGTGGCGGCGCGGGGGCGGCCGCTGTCGGTGGCTAGGGGGAGCTGGTCCTGAAGGTCGTAAGCCGACAGGGGGGTGTCCGCCTGCCAGAGGATCTCCATGATGGATCGCTCCAGGTCACCTAAGGAGGTTGCACGTTTCGATTCGTTGGTTGCCACCGGCTGATTCTAGCGGACCGACCCACGTGTTCTACAGTGGTGTAGAAGTAGTTCTACGACTCGTAGAATTACTTCTACACCACTGTAAACAGGCTTGGGGGACAACCCATGGATCCGTTGGAGATCGCCCGGTGGCAGTTCGGGATCACCACCGTCTACCACTTCGTGATGGTCCCGCTCACGCTCGGGCTGGGTCTGCTGGTGGCGCTCATGCAGACGATGTGGGTGCGTACCGGCAACGGGCGTTGGCTGCGGATGACGAAGTTCTGGGGCAAGCTCTACCTGATCAACTTCATCATGGGCGTGGCCACCGGGTTGGTGCAGGAGTTCCAGTTCGGGATGGCCTGGAGCGAGTACTCCCGCTTCGTCGGCGATGTCTTCGGGGCACCGTTGGCGATGGAGGGCCTGCTCGCCTTCTTCTTCGAGTCCACCTTCCTGGGCCTGTGGATCTTCGGCTGGGATCGCCTGCCCAAGAAGCTGCACCTGGCCACGCTATGGACCGCGGTGCTGGGCTCCGTGGTTTCGGCCTTTTTCATCATCGTCGCCAACTCCTGGATGCAGCACCCGGTGGGCGTGGAGATGGTGGACGGCCGCCCTGTGATGAACGACGTGTGGGCGGTGCTGACCAATAACACGGCCCTGGTGGCCTACTCCCACACTCTGGCCGGAGCGGTGGCAGTGGGCGCGGCGTTCCTGATTGGGGTTTCCTGGTACCAGCTGTGGCAGCGCCGCCGGGACAACATCGACACCGTCGACGATTCCGGTGCCGTGGTTGTGGGGGAGCGGGCCGATATTCCCGGGCGGGACCGGGTCGACCACGCGGTGTGGCTGTCCAGTCTGCGCATCGGTGCGGTGGTCGCCGCCGTCGCCTTCGGCGGGGTCGCCGCCACCGGGGACCTGCAGGGCAAGCTGATGTTCGAGCAGCAACCGCTGAAGATGGCTGCCGCTGAGGCGGCCTGCCACGATGGCACCAGCTTTTCGGTGCTGGCGGTGGGCCCGCTGGGAGCCCAGGACTGTGACCAGGTGACCAACGTCATCGAGATCCCGGGCCTGTTGTCGTTTCTGGCCCACGGGGACTTTGACACCGAAGTCAAGGGCGTGAACACCCTCATCCCACAGTACGAGGCCGCCTACGGCACCCACCTGCCTGAGGACCCCATGTACGGGCAACGGGCCGGCCAGAAGATCGACTACCTGCCCCTGATGGAGGTCACCTACTGGGGGTTCCGCCTGATGATCGGCTTCGGCATGCTCGCCGCGGGGTTCGCGGCGCTGGCGCTGTGGATCACACGGAAGGGCACCGTCCCGGCTTCCAAGCCCTTGATGTGGGTGGCGGTGGCCTCCATCCTGGCACCCTTCGGGGCCAACATTGCCGGGTGGGTGTTCACCGAGATGGGGCGGCAACCGTTCGTGGTCGTCCCGAATCCCAACCCCAGTGGTGTGGACGGGGTGTACATGTACACCGCCGCTGCCGTCTCCCCGGGAGTCAGCGGGGAGGAGATCCTTTTCTCCCTGGTCACCCTCGGGCTGATCTACGCGGTCCTGCTGGTGGTGGAGACGATGCTGCTCGTGCGCTACGTGCGCGGCGGGGTCGCCTCGGCCATGCCCGAGCTCGCCCACCACGAAGATGACCCCGCCCATCCCGAGGGCATGACCGGTCGGCGCGATGACGTGCTGGCCTTCGCCTACTGAGCCCGACGACCACAGAACGGCCCCTGACATGGAACTGCTTCCCACTCTCTGGTTCATCGCCATCGCGGTGCTGTGGACCGGGTTCATCCTCCTGGACGGCTTCGACCTGGGCGTGGGGATGCTCATGCTTACCAGTACCCGCGATGAGCGCCAGCGCCGGCAGATGCTCAATACCATCGGCCCGGTGTGGGACGGCAACGAGGTGTGGCTGATCACTGCAGCCGCCGGGCTCTTCGCCGCCTTCCCCGACTGGTACGCCTCCTTGTTCTCTGCCCTGTACGTCCCCTTCGTGTTCGTCCTGGTCGGGCTGATTTTCCGGGCGGTGTCCATCGAGTACCGCGGGAAGGTCCACAGCGACCGGTGGCGGCGGTGGGTGGACCGGGCCTTGGGGATGGGGTCGTTCCTGGTCGCCTTCGGGCTAGGTGCTGCCTTGGCTTTGACCACTACGGGTCTGCCGCTGAACGCTAACGGCGACCGCGTCGGCGGGGCCTTCGCCTGGCTCACGCCCTACGCGCTGCTCGGGGGGCTGGCGCTGGTCGGGTTCTGCCTCGTGCACGCCGCGGCCTTCCTGGGACTGAAGACCGAGGGCCCGGTCCGGGTGCGTGCCCGCCGGTTCCTCCTCCGCTTCGGTCCGGCTGCGCTGGTGCCGCTCACCGTGTGGGTGTTGGCCGTTCAAGTGCTCCACGACACGGCCTGGACCTGGCCCCTGGTCGGTGTCGCGGTCGTCGCCGCGCTCTTCGGGTGGACCAGCGCCCGCCTGGGCCGGGAAGGCCGCGCCTTCGCCGGTTCCGCCGCACTGCTGTTCTGCGGTCTTACCTCAATCTTCGCCAACGTCTACCCCGTGGTCCTGCCCTCCACGATCGACCCCGCCCACCACCTGACGGTGGCCAATGCCTCCAGCAGCGACTACACCCTGGGGGTCATGACCGTCGTGGCGGCCATCGGCTTGCCCGCGGTGCTGCTCGCTCAGGGCTGGAGCTACTGGGTGTTCCGCCGGCGCCTGACCACCGGCCATCTTCCCGCCCCCCACCCCGTCCTTCCCGCCGTTGCCCCGAAACTCGCCACGGGCACCCCACGTGAGGGTGTGCCGGGGAGAGGCGCGGACGGGAACAGGCAGGCATGAAACGTCCCCCACTGGGCCCCGGCGGCTCTGCAACAGTCTTTACCCTCAGCCTCCTAGGAGCGCTCAAGGCTCTGGCCCTGATCGGCATGGCCGAAGCCCTGGCTCGCGGCATCGTCGGGGTCATCGCTCATGACACGGCGGCCTGGCAACGGGCTCTGCTGGTCGGGATCGGCGCCGGGTTGCTGCGTGCCGGAACCACCTGGGCCACCCAGGTCGTCGCCGTCCGCGCCGCCGGTCGGGCGAAGCGGGGGCTGCGCCGAGAACTCGCCACCGGCCTCATGGCCGGTGGTGGCCACGACGTCGGCGCCACGACCACCGTGGGCACCATCGGCCTCGACGCCCTCGACGACTACTACGCGCGCGTGCTGCCCTCGGTCACCGCCGCCGCCGCCGTGCCTCTGCTGGTCGGGGCGAGGATTCTGGCCGCCGACTGGGTCAGCGCCCTCATCATCGTGCTCACCGTGCCCCTGATCCCGGTGTTCATGGCACTGATCGGACTGCACTCCCAGGACAAGGCCGGGGAGTCTTCCGCCGTTCTTCAACGGCTCTCCCACCACCTGGTCGAACTCGCCCGTGGACTGCCCGTCCTCGTGGGCCTGGGGCGGATCGAGGAGCAGGCTGCGGCGTTGCGCGATGTCTCCGAGCAGCACCGGCACACGACCATGGTGACGCTGCGCACCGCTTTCCTCTCCGCGCTGGTGCTCGAGCTGATCGCCACGCTCTCGGTCGCCGTCGTGGCGGTGTTCGTCGGCGTGCGTCTCGTTTACGGTGACCTCGACCTCCTGGTGGGGCTCGTTGCCCTCATCCTCGCCCCTGAATGCTTCGCCCCCTTCCGCGACCTCGGCGCAGCCTTCCACGCCTCCCAGGACGGCATGGCAGCCCTGCATCGCTCCCGGGAGATCGTCGCCGAGTCCCCGGCCCCCGACATCCGCAGAACGACGCCGCCGGAATCGAACCCCGCAACGATCAACCCCCGGCCGGACACTCCGGCGGACCAGGCACCCCTGGTGCGGATCAGCGGCGTGGTCGTGCGCTACCCAGGACGGGCCTCCCCAGCAGTATCCGGTCTCGACGCCGAAATTTTCGGCGGAACCATCACCAGCGTCGAAGGCCCCAGCGGCAGCGGCAAATCCACCCTGCTCGGGGTCCTCGCCGGAACCATCGAAGCCCAAAAAGGAACCATCCACGGGATCGACCCGGCTGCAGTGGCCTGGGTGCCTCAGCACATCCACACCGTCGGCGAAACCGTCCTCGACGAGATCCAGCTCTACGCCCACGACACCGCCTCCGCCCACCACGCCCTCGCGCGAGTCGGACTGACCGGGCTGGCCGAGGCGGACCCGAACCAACTCAGTCCCGGGGAGCTGCGCCGCCTGGGCCTGGCCCGGGGCCTGGCCCGCATCACCGCCGGGGCCAGGCTGCTGCTCCTCGACGAGCCCACCGCCCACCTCGATCCCGCCAACGCGCACCGCATCAGAAACCTCATCGACAACCTGCGCGGCACCACAACCGTGATCCTGGCTTCCCACGAAACCGAGATCACTGCCCTCGCCGATCAGACAGTGCTCCTGGGGCAGCCCGCCAGCCCCCGCGGGGAGGGGGCGCACCGCCGGCCAGGAACCACCGCCCCGGAGGAGCCGCCGGTGCCCGATCGCCAGGGCGAGGCGTCCAATTCTTCACTCGCCGAGACCTCCGGTGGTGCGTTGGGCGAGCTCGGGGCGTTCATCGCCTCCACTCGCTGGCGCGTGCTGGGGGCCGCGGCCCTGGGGACGGCCTCAGCCCTGTTCGCCGCCGCCCTCACCACGCTGTCGGGCTGGCTGATCGTGCGCGCCAGCGAGCAACCGGGAATCATGTACCTGATGGTCGCCATCGTCGGCGTCCGCTTCTTCGGCATCGGCCGTGCCGTGCTGCGCTACGCCGAGCGACTGGCCACCCACGATGCCGTCCTGTCCGCCACCACCGAGCTCAGGTCCCGGATCTGGGCCGGGCTAGCCGCCCGCGGCCTGGCCTCCCGGGCCCTGGCCACCGGTGGGGCGGCGCTGGAGCACCTGGTCGAGGCCGCAGACCGGGTCCGTGACCTGGCACCAAGGGTCCTGCTGCCACCGATGGCCGGGGCCGGCACCGCCCTGGGGGCTGTCGTCACCGTCACGGTCCTGTGTCCCAGCGCGGTGCCCACGCTCCTGGTCGCCGTTTTCGGCGGGCTGCTCGCCGGGCCCGCCGCGGCGCTGCTGGCCGATCGCTCGGCGGCCCGCCACCTCACCGTCGTTCGCTCCAAAGTGATCCGCCGCTTCGCCGCGATGGCCGCCGCCTCCAGTGAGCTGCGCGCCAACGATCGAACCGAGGACATGCTCGCCCGGCTGGACGACCTCGAGCAGCGCGCGGACACGTCGACCCGCTCCAGTGCCTGGGCGCGGGGCCTGGGCGAGGCCGTCGTGGTGCTGGCCTGTTCTCTTTCCTCCGTGCTGATGCTGGCTACCACCGCCGAAGCCCTGGCGGCGGGCACGATTTCCACACCGGTCGTCGCCGGACTCGTGCTGCTGCCTCTGGGCCTGATCGACCCGCTGCTCGGCGTGGTCGATGCGGTACAGCAGTGGTCCGCGCTGGCCCAGTCACTGCGCAAGGTCCATGCCGTCACCTCCACAACCACCCGTCACGAGCGACCTCAGCCCCCCGCCGGGCTGGTTCCGGCTCAGGTCCAAGAGCTGACGCTGGCCGACCTGGCCGTCACCTGGCCCCAGGCGCCGGCCCCGGCATTCCGCCACCTCCAGGCCACCGTGCGACGCGGCCAGTGGCTCGTCGTTGAAGGTCCCTCCGGCTCAGGCAAGTCCACCCTGCTGGCGACCCTCCTCGGCCACTTGCCCGCCGCGGAGGGCTCATGGCAGGTCAACGGCTCCGACAGCACCACCTTCGACGCCCGGCAGCTGCGGCGGTGCTTCGCCTGGTGCCCCCAGGAGGCACATCTGTTCGACTCCACCATCCGCGGCAACCTCCTGCTCGCCCGGGGTAAAGACGATCGGCCCACCGATGAGGACATGTACGAGGTCCTCACCCGTGTGGGCCTGGGCCCCTTCCTGGACAGCCTTCCCCGGGGCTTGGACACACCAGTTGGGCCCAGCGGCGGGGAGCTCTCCGGGGGGCAACGTCAACGCGTCGCCGTGGCCAGGGCACTGCTCACCCGCGCCGACGTCATGCTCCTCGACGAACCCACCGCTCACCTCGACGCACCAGCTGCCGACTCGCTGATCTCCGACCTGCGCTCAGCACTGTCCGACCGCATCGTCGTGCTCGTGACCCACCACGCCGAACAACGTGCTGGAGCAGACGTCCACCTCCGCCTACCAGGGGTGCACCAGCACCGCCCACCGCAACCCAGGGACCATGCGCAGGCCAGAAACGGCGACCGGTCACTGACGCGTGTTCTCTGACCGCCCCGCCAACGCAGACGATCTCCCAAGACATCACAGCCCCAGATGAGATACACCTCTCCCGGGGACTCCGCGCGACCTGTCCTCAGCCGCCGACGCTCGGCCGGCCTGCGCTGGCGCGGGTTGATCCACATGGCTCCAACGGGACGTCATGGTGCATAGAACCGTCCCGTCACGAGACACTGCTCGATTCCCTCACACTTCCGGGGCGGTGGAAGTGTCGGTGCTGTTGTTTGCTGTGGCGTCTTCCGTGGATTGCGTAGTGGCGGGGCGGGGTGCGCGGCCCAAATCCACCACACGGTAGATCAAACCCGCCACCAGACCCCCCAACAACGGGGCGACCCAGAACAGCCACAGCTGGGACAGGCTCTGCGCGCCACCGATGGCCGCGGTGCCGGTGGAGCGGGCCGGATTCATCGATCCGCCGTCGAACGGCGCCAGGATGGTGAGCAGGAACGCGAAGGTCGCCCCGATCGCCACCGGGGCCAGTACCGCGTTGGCCCGTGGGGCGGTTGAGCCCAGGACCACGAGAACGAACAAGGTGCTCGCCACGAACTCAATCAGAAGCACGGTGGGCCAGCCGGCTTGGGAAGTGGAGTTCTGCCCGTAGCCGTTGGCCACCGCCCCCAGAGCCTGGGCGGTGGTGGCGGCATCGATCAGTGTCATCAGCACCGCCCACAGCAGCCCCACCGCGACCAGGGCCCCCAGCACCTGGGCCACCACGTAACCGATGGCGACCTTGGGTGATGTGCGCCCGGCCACGACCGCCGCCAGGGTCACGGCAGGATTGAAATGACCCCCGGAGACATGCCCGAAAGCCACCAATACCGCCAGCAGCCCCAGCCCGAAACCCAGTGCGGAATCGATGACCTGGGTGGCGAAAATCCCGGTGCCCACCCCGGCGAAAATCAGCACGGTAGTGCCCGCGAACTCCGCCGCCCACCGGGCACCGGTGGAGGGAGCCGGGGACACCTCGTTGGTGCCGGAATCTTTGCGCACCGCTTTCGGAACCGGAGCCACCAAATCCTGAAAGTCGAGGGCGGCCGTTCCAGCATCACGGGCGGGCGCTGTGGATCCCGCAGCAGCAGGTTGTGCGGTGTTGTCGGTCATAGGGGTTCTCCTGAACGTTGTATCGACACGGCAGGGCCAGAAGGGAAGGCCAGTAAGTCCGGGCGCCGGGCGCCGCTGCAATAGGACCACGGCTAGCTGAATGGTTTTTGAGCACGGGCTCAAATGTGTCGGCCCCACAGCAGGTCCTTGCTGGTCGGTCGCCTCACTCAAGGCTGACAGAGAGGGGACTGGCGAAGGCGCTTTCCCATTCTGTGGGTTCAGCGGATGTGTTGTGGGAGCCCATTCTTGATACCGCCGCCTCGACGGACCCACCCGCTGCTGCAGTTGGGTCCGGGCTCAGTCTTCGCATCGAGCGGAGGTGAGCACGAGCCCACGCCCGGCGCCGGCGGTCCGGGCCAGGGCCAGCTCCAGTGGGCCCTGGCCGTAGGCGCGCTGCCAGGCCACCGCGAACACCGCCGCCCCGCCTGCGTGGATGAGGAACCACAGGAGGGGCACCTCGTAGTGCACCATGGCGGCCAGGGCCAGCAGGTGGGCGGTGTAGAGGGTCAGGGTCATGGAGCCCGCAGCACTGAGCGGCAGCAACCAGGCGCCGGCCTTCCGCCCGATGAGCAGGAACGCCCCCAGCACGGCCGCACCGGAGCCGAGGCCATAGAGGATCGCGATCGGGGTGTTGGTGTGCGGACCGGGGATTAGCAGCCACCACCACGACGTGTCGGGCAGGACGGGGTCGGGGCCCCAGATGATGATCTCGTCGATCTGCTCCTGGCTCAGTCCCGGGGTGGAGCTCATCAGCTGGTCAAAGCCGCCGGCCTGCATGATCAGCACCCAGTAGACCAACCACGCGGCCAGAGCCAGGACCAGGCCCGCCCCGAGCAGCCGGACCTGGACGTGCAGGGACCGCAGGTTGAGCCGGCCGATGGCTACGCCGGCAAGCAGGTAGGTCAGGTATGGGGCCGCAGGGTAGGTACCGGTGAACAACAGTTGGGAGAGCACCGTGCCAGGGTCGGTGAGCACCCCGGTGATGGTGGGATTGTAGACCTCCATCGCGGGCAGCACGCCGCGCAGGGTCTGCATCAGCACCGGGGCGGTCACCGCGGTCACTCCGGCGAGGATGAACAGGGTCCGTGCGGGTAGGTGCAGGAAGGGGATGGCCAGCAGGAAGAACATCCCGTAGTAGGTCAAGATGTTGTAGGCGGGCGGGTCCTCCGGCATGACCTGGTTCACGAGCAGGCCCAGCACAGTGATCAGCACGGCCCGGATGAGCAGCCCCACCCGGTCGGCGGTCATCGTCCGGCCCCGGTGGGCTGTGCGTCCGCCGGTGGAGAACGCCAGCCCGACCCCGGCCAGCAGCGCGAACAGGGCCGCGGCCCGGCCGGCGAACAGCTGCCACTGCAAGGTGACCTCGTAGGTCTCGGGGTCCCAGGCCGGCAAGATGTGGATGGAGAACATCCCGACCAGAGCCAGACCCCGGGCGGCATCGACGCCCACCAGCCGGGATTTTTTCACCAGCGGGAGACCTGAGTCCCCAGTTGGCCCCCGCGTCCCCGAGGTCGGGTGGTGGATGCTGACCATGCTGGTGGGCTCCTTCTCTCGGATGTACCGGCGGGCCCCCGCCCACCGGTCCGGGCACTCCAGGCCCCTCCACCCCCATTTGACCAGGGCGGATTGTCCCGGGCTTATCCTTTCCCTGTGCCCTGGCTGTGTCCGCTGCCGCGTCTCCGGGCGCGCCATGCGGGCCTGCGAACGGTCGTCTCCAGGTCCGCCACCATCAGCACCACGGATGTGCACCAGGCCGAGAACTGGCCGAGATGGTCGGCGCCCGGGTCTTCCACACCCTGGACGGCCTCTCCTGGTCCCATAGGACCCTGCAGGCCACCGGCAGGCCACGCACCTGGGAACGGTTGGGGGCGGCGGGTCGTGTCGGCGTCCCTGGCCGTCCCAGCCGGCTTCCGGTGACGTCAGCCGGTCCACATAGGGGTTAGCGGTCCTCGGTGCGCTGCTGCAACTGATCCAGGTAGGCGTTGTAAGCATCCAAATCCGGGGTGCCTCTGACGGCGGCCTCGGCCTCTTCGCGGGCGGCGTTGCGCGCATCCTCGCGGTGCCACTGGCTCATGATGAACAGCAGAATCAGCACGGACGGCAATTCACCGTAGGACCAGGCCAACGAGCCGGCCAGGACCTGGTCGGCCATCGGGTCAAGGTTCCAGCTGCCTGGCGGGGTGGCGAAAAACTCCACGACGGGTAGCGGAGCCATCATGACGATGACGCCGAAGAAGGCGTGCAACGGCATCTCGGGGACGATGTCGGCCAAGCGACTGCCGTAGGTTTGTTTGGCCGGCAACGGGTCGGCCGACAGCAACGGGATCGTGAACAGGATCCCGGAGGCCAAGAACAGCAGTTCCAGCCCGATGTGGCCGTACCAGGTGGGCAGCAACCGGTCGTCAAGTCCGCTGAGATACACCCCGTAGAAACTGACCAGGAACAACGGAACCAAGAAGGCAGGATGGATGGCGAGCCTGCCCCACCTCGAACGCAACCCCCACAGGGCCAGGCGCAGCACCACGGCGCCGGGCCCGCGATGGGGTGCAGCCCGCAGCAGCAAAGTGCCCGGGCTGCCCAGGACCAGCAGCGCGGGAACGAACATCATCAAAGTCAGCTGCTGGAACATGAACACGGAGAACATGCGCAACCCGTAGCCTTCAATTCCCGCGCCCATGATGACCGCTGTGACCGCGCACCCGGCGAAGAAGCACAGGGTCCGCCACACCGGCCACCGCCGGCGTGCCCTCCACAGCCGGGCCGCTCCGACCAAATACAACACAGCCAGCACCAGCGCGATGGCCGGGATGAGTGGAATTGGTTGCAACGTGGGGGCCAGGAAGTTCTCCAAGCTCGGCGGCTCGGACGGGACCCAGACCGGCCCGGCCATGTTGCGGTCAACCATGGTCACGGAAAGCATCGACTGCCATGAGGACATTTTTGCATGCCACAGAACGGTCCCGAGGTCCGGATCGGGCCCTGAGCCCAGGACCGGTCCAGGAGGGACGGGCCTGCCACGCCGGCCTCTCCCCGGACCTGCCCGCGATATTGGGGATCGGGGCCGAAGAGCCCCGGTGGATTCCGGTCCCCGGCGCACAGCTGGGCCGAGCATGGGAACCGGTTCACGTCTGGGCCCGTCAGCTTTTGCGCGGACCCGGCCACGGGTGCTGATCCTGGCGTGCGAACGGAGATCATGATGGGTTGCGGCGCTTCTCCAACAGGTCCTCCATGTACTTGATCTCCGAGGTCTGGCTGGTGGCGATCGATTGCGCCAGAGAGGTCACCACGGGGTTGTCAGTGTGCTCCAGGATGGCTTGGGCCATGGCTGCTCCGGCTTGGTGGTGGGGGATCATCAACTCGAGGTAGAGCCGTTCGGCCTCCTGGCCTTGGGCGTCCTCCAGCTCGGCCAGCTGCTCGGCGGTGGCCATGCCCGGCATTCGCGCGTCCGGACCAGGGCTCGTGGAGTCCATGCCGGGCATGGATGTGTGGTTCTGGTCGCCGTCGTCCATCCAGGCCATGGCCGGTTGGGATGAGGCCTGGGGCAATCCCCACACGGAGAGCCAGCCGTACATCTGCCCGGCCTGTTGTTGCTGGGTGCGGGAGATGTCGTATGCCAACCGGCGGATCTCCGGGTCTTCCGTACGGTCACGGACCAAGGAACTCATTTCCACCGCCTGCAGGTGATGGGTTTGCATGTCGCGGGCGAACCCGGCTTCCGGGCTGCCCTCCGCCGGGGTGGACGACGTCGGAGCGCTCAGCTGCCCCACCGCCCAGCCGGCCGCCACCAACAGCACGGCCGCCAGCACCAGCAGGACCCACCGTCCCCGGTGCCCTGCCGAGCTCCTGGAGGCGGCGCCGGTGGTGCTGGTGCTCATGCGACCCGGCTGGGGGCATCGATGCCGCCGGTGCAGGATGCCCCGGGCTCCGGGGCGTCGGGGGACTGCCAGTACTTGGTCACGAACTGCTCCAGGCGCTCATCTTCCGGGGAGTCCAGGGCGACCTGAGCCCCCCACGCCGAGATCATGATGGGGGCGCCCAGGTCCTCGTAGGGGGAGAGCACCACGTAGGTGTCCGGGACGGCCTGGCGTAACTCAGCCACCTGGTCCTCGGACAGGGCGGAGGGGTCGTAGGCGGCCCACACGGCCCCGTGCTCCAAGGCGTGCACGGCGTTCTCCTCGGGCACCGGCTCGGTGTAGACCCCGCAGTTGAGCCAGTCACTGGCGTGGTCCCCGCCCACCGGGGGGGACTGCTCGTAGTCCACCGCGGTCTCCACGTGGGAGTTGCCGAGGCCCTCGTAGGTCTGCAGCCCGGCGATCTCGATGTCCTCCCGCGCCTGGGGCGGGGGATCGTTGATCACCGCCACCGTCACCAGGGCCCCGACCGCCGCGACAGCCGTCACCGCGCCCGCGCCCGCCAGGAGCCGCCGCCTGCGGGTGGCCCGGGCATCGGCCGCCCAGTGCTGATCCAGCAGCGCAGCACGTTGCTGCCGCGCCCGCTCCGGGTCCGTACCGCCAGCCATGCGTCCTCCTTGAAAGGCCCAAAAAGGGTCTTGCTCCTCATGAACGGGCAGGACAGTAGCTCACTGCGCTGAGCCTTTCCTGCAAGGCCTTCTTCGGAAGATCGTCCACCATCCACTCCTGGACATGTCGGCGAGTGTGCATCCTCGAGCGCAGGAGAGGCGCGTCCTCGGTGGCTAACGGCGACGACGCAGAAGATCCAGGCCTGGGGCGGGATGTGAGGACCGGGTGCGCACTCCTTGCTGGTCGTTCAAAGAGGACGCACCCGGAGTATGTGATGCCTGAACCGGCTCAGCGTAGGCAAACCTGGACCGGCCCGGAGCCGACGTTGACGCTGTCGAGGACCGCCTGGTGGCCGTTCCGGCCGCCGTGCACGGCCTCGCCGCCGCCGGGATGGACCCCGATGTGGGCGCCCCCGGGGAGCAGTCGACGAGGACATCGGTCTGGGTCTGGACGGTGGAGACGCGGGCGCCGGACTCAAGTGGTCGGCCGGTTAGCCGCGGAAACTGGTTCAGGCCGCGCCCAGCGCATCACTCACCGCCCCAGTGCAGGCCTGATCCCGGACGGTGTCACCGAAACGACCGATGTCCGACGGGGGTGCTTTCGGAGAGGAGCACTCCCGCAGCAGGTGAAGGGCGCAGCAGGTGCGCGTGAGGTAGAGGCGGTCCGGCCCCGGGTGAGAGCGGTCCGGGGATCTGCTGCGGTGACCATGTGGGGCACCGCAGCAGCGAGTCCGGCTCAGCGGTAGGTGTAGTACCCGTCGACGGGCATGGCGTTGACGGAGTGGACGAAGGTGCCCTGGGTCGGGTTCAACGCAGAGACCATCTTGCCGCCACCGATGTAGATGCCGATGTGGTTGCCACCGTTCTGGGACACCAGGTCACCGGGCTGCGGGGTGGCGGTCGGGGTGGCCGCGGCGATCTGCTGGGAGCTGGTGCGGGGGATGTCGATGCCGTTCTGGGCGTAGACCCAGCCGGTGAATCCGGAGCAGTCCCAGGCCCCGAAGGAGGTCCCGCCCCAGACGTAGCCGGTGCCCACACCCTGCATGGCCGTGCCCACGATGCCGCCGGCGGCCGGGGCGAGTTCGGTGGTGGCGGTGGACTGCGGGCTCACGCTCGAGGTGGCGGCGCTCTGCTGCGGGGCCGGGGCCTGGTCGGCGGGGGCGGCGGGCTGCGCGGCGACCGGGGCCTGGTAGGTGTAGGAGGCCAGATCGGCCATCGCCGAGGCCGGAGCCGCATAGGAGGACCCGGAGGCGGCGGGGATCTCGGCGTAGGCCTGGGCCGGAGCGATGGAGCCCACCAGTGCTGCGCCGGCGGCGGCGACGACGGTGGTGGTGCGCACGGCGCGCGAGGAGGTCTCGGCGCGGTGGCGGGCAGTGTTCTGCGTGAAAAGCGACATGGGTGGATTCCTCCCTTTGCCTACGAGGTGAGCTGTCGGATGCGGGTGGGAGACACCCGGCCGCAGAACGCACGCGCTCTGCACGGCTTAACCCCAAGGCCCCGGTACACCGGGACCGGTAATGGTTCCCCCGCTTCTGCCAAGCGATTTCTCTTCAGGAACCCCGGGCACCGGCAGAACTCGGCGATGTGCCACGGGGGCGCCAAGAAGATCAGCTCTCGGCACGCGGAGGACGATACAGGGCCCACCCCCTAATGTCACGTTTTGGTCACGGCCGCTGATCGGGTGGTCGCCTTGGTTGCCGAGGGTGCTCAGCACCGTGTTCCCGACCCAGCGGAGCTTCGTTTCGAGCGGGAACGTCAGGGTGTTCACCGTTAGCGGGGGCGTGGCCGGGGAGAGTCCCTGGTGGGCCCGAAGATGCACACCCTCGGCACGCCTGCGGCGGCCTGTCAGCACTGGGAGACCGCCGGTGGCTGCGGTGGGCGGTTTACGCGCGTAGGGTAAGAAAAGCGATCGAGGCTCTCGGGCGGTGGCTTCGGAGAATATCGGGAGGATAAATTCAGCGCGCACTCATATCTGCCGTAATCCGCCATCCGCCATCCGAACGAAGCACATTTCTTCATCGAATCTTCATGCCTTCAGCGTGTAGAGGAAGAACGGGCACGCTCAAGGGCAGGACAGGAATCGATGTGTTCGCCGGCAGGTGATTCGACTGCATGGCCTTAGGGGCACGCCCGGGGGTCAGTGTTCAGACGGCATCGACACGGCCGCCTCCAAGACGTTGATTCCGTTTGCGGCAACGGGAAATCCGGAGGATGCTTCGTCTGCTGCTTCCTCGATACTGCCGGTATATCCGGGCAGGACCAGGGCGCACCCCAGGACGAGGGCGGTGCTGGTGCGCTTCACAGGGGGCCTCCAACCGGCGGGGCGAGCGGGCAACGGCATCGGCCGCTCGAGACGCCAACAAGATATCCGCCTCGCCGTGGCGACGCCTGCCATGCCCTTGCGAAATGACCGCCTCCTACCCGAGGGGGTGGTCGTTGCGGTCCATCTGCCAGTCGGCCAGGTCCACGGAGACCGCCGCGGCGGCGCCGGCCCACAGAGAGAAGTCGAGCCATTTCCCGCTGAGCTGGAACCGGTCGTCGCTCACGGTCGGTCCTGCCCGGCGGGCCCGCCTTGGCCGAGCGGGACGGTGTCCTTCCAGAAGCCCTGGGCGCGGAGGAACCTCTCGAGGTTCTCGCGGTGGTCGGGGCACGCCAGCCAGCTCTTGCGGTGGTGTGGGGTGTGGATGCGCGGGTTGTTCCAGCGGATCCGCCACGCAGCGTCCGCGCCGCAGCCCTTGCGGGAGCACTGCAAGTTGTTGTCAACGGTCAGCGGGACTTCCCGGTAGGCGGTCAGGTGATCTCCCCGTCTGCGGACAGCTGATCTCCCTGTCCGCGGTCAGTTGACCTCCCTGCCGGTCAGTTCAGTGGGACCACCCCGCGTCCGGCGGTGGCCTCGGTGAGCCGCAGCGAGGTGCCCTCGGTGATGATCACGTGGGCGTGGTGCAGGAGCCGGTCCACGGCGGCGGTGGCCAGGGTCTTGGGCATGATCGTGTCGAACCCGGCCGGGTGGATGTTCGAGGTCACCGCGAGGCTGCGGCGTTCATAAGTCGCATCGACGAGGCGGTAGAAGGCCTCGGCGGCGGCCTGGCCCGAGGGCAGCATCCCGATGTCGTCCACGACGATGAGCTCGGCCCGGGTGATCCGGGCGATGGTCTTGCCGATCGAGCCGTCCGCCCCGGCGCGGCCGATCGCGGCGGTCAGCGACTCGAGGGTGAACCAGGAGACCCGCATCCCGGCGTCGATGACCTGATGGGCCAGGGCCTCGACGAAATGGGTCTTGCCCGTGCCCGAAGGCCCCGAGATCGCGAGGTTCTCCGCCCGCCCCACCCACTCCAGGGTGGCCAGGGCCGACTGGGTCGGGACCGGGATCGAGGAATCGGCTTCGCGCCAGGAGGCGAAGGTCTTCCCGGCGGGCAGTCCGGCGGCTTTGCGGCGTGCGGCCCGAGTGGCCTCATCACGCCCGCGGGCCTCTTCGGCCAGCAGCACCCGCAGGACCTCGGTGGGGTCCCACCGTTGGGAACGGGCGGTGGCCAACACCTCGGGGGCGGCCGCGCGCAGATAGGGCATCCGCATCCGCTTGAGCACCGCGGCGAGGTCTTCGGGCAGCGGCGGTGCTGCCGGGGCGGTGGTGGCCGTGTTCATCGAGCGGTCTCCTCGGTTGTGGTGGTTGTGCTGGTTGTCGTGGTGGCGCCGAAGGTGGCCCAGGCGGCGGTGCCGGGCTGGGCGGAGTGGGTCTCGTCGGCGGCCACGAGTCCGGCGGCGGTGGCCCCGGTGGCCTGGTGATCGCAGATCGCGGTCAGATCCCCTTCGCTGAAGCGCCCGGCGGCCGCGGCGATCCCGAGGGCGGCGTCCACGGGCCCGGCCCCGATGAGGGCGGCGAGCTCAACCGCGGCGGCCATCTTCGCCCGGATCCGGGTAGCCCCGGCCGCGGAGGCCTCGATCAGCCAGGTGTGCGCCCCGGCGCCCAGGGCCAGGAAGTCCTTCTCCGCCGCGCTGCGGGCTCGTGGCCGGGGCGGGCGTGGGGCACCAGTGGGGTCTTGGGGGTGGTCGGGGTAGTGGGCCAGGTCGATCCGCGGATTGCCCGGGGTCGAGAGGCGGTGGCGGGCGACCTCGGTGAGCCCGGCACGCCCGGCCGCCCACCCCGGGGCCACCGGAAGGGTGTCGAGGTCGGCGACGACCACCAGCTCCTCGGCTGCGACCCGCACCCACACCTCGGCCCCGACCAGGCCCGGTGGGGTGGAGTAGCGCACCGAGCCGAACCGGATGGTCTGGTCGGTGCCCACCGTGCGGGTCACCCCCAGGGCGGTGGTGTGCGGGGCGGCCGGCAGCACGTGCAACCGTCGTTGTTCCTCGGCCAAAGCGTGCTCCGGGATCTTGGCCGTCTCCCGGTGGGTGCGCCCGTTGACCTTGGCGCAGAACGCCGCGCAGGCGGCCTCGAGTGCGGCGAAGGAGCCGTAAGCTGCGCGCAGGTTCGCCTCGGTGGGCACCAGATCGGCCTTGGCGATGCGCACCGTGGACTCCGACCCGCCCTTGGACTCGGGGTCATACGGCACGCAGGTGTGCACCTGCGTGCCGTAGTGCCGGCCGGCTTCCACGATCTGCGGGTGGCGCACCGCAACCCCGGCCACGTGATCGACGGTCACGGTTCTCGGGTTGTCGGTGAGCACATAGGTCGGCACCCCGCCGATGAGGGCCAGAGTCGCATCCAGGCACCCGATCAGCGTCGGGAGGGTCTGGTCCCATACAGGGATCACCACCCGGAACCGTGACCACGCCAGCCAGGCGCAGAACAGCCACGTGCGCCGCGGCACCCCGTCCGCGCCGGGCACCTTCGGGCCTTCGCCCCAGTCGAACTGCAGCCACAGACCCGGCTCGGTGATCCAGGGCCGGTAGGTGCGCCGGTGCCCGGCCCGCCATACCGCCTTCACCTGCGCCACGGCCCGGCGGGTGGTGCGCTCGGTCCCCGGGAACCCCACCGCGACCAGGCGGGCGTGGACGACGTCGGCGCGGACTGTGCCCTGGCTGCGCTCGACCCACTCCTCGATCTTCGGCAGGTAGGCGTCGATCATCCGAGGACGACGGCCCGGGCCGGTCACCGGCCGGCCCGCGTCCCGGGCGGCGGCGTAACGGCGGACCGTCTTCGGATCCACCCCGGCCAGGGCCGCGGCCGAGTGCGCGGAGCCGGTGGCGTCATATGCTTCGAGAATTTCCATGATCTCCCTGTCAGACTTCTTCATGCGTCCCTCCGGCGGGTGATGGCTCAAGGTGGTCAGAGACCTCGAGCGAACCCCCGGAGGGACGTCTGCATGGGGACCGACACGAGCCTGGCCCCGGGGCTGAGAACAGGGAGATCAGCTGTCCGTCAGCAGGGAGGTACGTGTCCGCCTACAGGGAGATTGGCATGTCCGCTAGCAGTTGTCGGGTCCGGCCGGTGGTGCCGCGGATCCGTGCGGGGACAGCGATCTGAGCCGGTCGGTCTCCACGGCGGTCGTGCTCCTCAGGGTACTCGGGCAGGCTCACCGGACAGCCCCGCGTCAGGCTCAGGCCGCGCCGCGGCGCCGGGAGGTGTCGTCCTCGACAGTAGCGGAGGAAGCCGGGTTCCCGCTGGGAGCAACCGTGCTCCCAGGGCCTGATGTCGCGGTCTGCGGGGCTCTCGTTGCGGTGTCTTTCCGTCGTCGCCGTGACCGGTGATGGACTCACCCGCCAACACGGGGTGAAGTGACCCCCCGTCATCAGGACACCCACGGCAGTGTGGCCCCTGCTCAGCGTAGGATTCCCGCTTTGACTTCGAAGTCGTTTGTATAGTTTTCCTCAAGATGGCGTGAAGATTCCCCATAACTTGCCCTCTGGTAGCTGTACGGGCTGTTCTTCCGGACCGGTGAGGGCATAGTTTGCGAGTGAGAACACCCCGTTCTCATCACCCCGTGCACGGGCGTTAGGGTGCCCCAGTCTTTGCTCCCCTTAGGCTGGGGCACCCGTCGATAATGTGGAGAAGCGACGTAGCCCGGACCGAAGAATCCGACGGATCCGAGACTGGCTCGCGGGCCCTCAATTGGCAATCCGAGGGCAAGACCCCCGACCCCTCTCCGGTGAGCATCATCATCCCGGTGCTCTCGCTGGTCATCATGCCGGTGCTGGTCGCGGTCAAGAAGAAGGCCGGCACGGCCCTGGGGGACGACCTGATCCTGGCTGGTGCCGCCGAGACCGGGATTTGCGCGCTGCTGTCCGTCTCCACTCTGACTGGGCTGATCCTCTTCCCGCTGACCGGCGCGGCGTGGGTAGACCCGGTGGCCGGGCTTATCCTCTTCGCCTTCGCCCTCCCCGAGGGCAAGGAGTCCGGGGCGAGCTTGTCGAGAGCGACGACGAGGACGAGGACGAGGACTGATCGACATCCCGTTCCACCACGCTGGTCACGATCACCACGCAACGCTGAGGGGCCTTGTGTCTGGCAGGGCCCTCAGCTGTCCCCGGCGGGGTTGCGCATCCAGGACACAACACCCACTGCCTTACATGTGGTGGATTAGCGGTTGGGCTTCGCCGAGGCCCTGTGGAGCAGGCGAGCAGGGCAAGGGGTACTGCACCTGGGTGGGAGAGACGTGGATACGTCTACCACGATGGGTTTGATGGTTTTCACCGTCATGCTCCTCCAGCGCTGTCAGCACTGGCTCGACGAGACCGCCCAACGCGACCTCACAGCGCCTTGACGCCAATAGAGCATCCACTCTGCAGGGCGCAACCTCGCTGGATGCACGGAGGCATATCAATGCAAATAGGTACATATTGGGGGACGGCGCAACCCGGAAGTGGGGGCACACCGGGAGGCCCGTCGTTGCTAACGTGAATGTTGGCGGGTATTCGGGGGAATACGGGCTGGTGTCCCCGAATGCTGCGCCCACGGGATCGTGTCCCATGCGCCAATCAGGATCTGGGAGTCCCACGGCGGTGGGCGAACGTGCCGACCAACAATCGATGAGGCAGCAACTGCCGAGCCAGTGGGGGAACACATGCTTAAGTACCAGACTCAGACGGACAAGCGGGGCGAGATCGAGATCCCGGTCAGCGGCATCCGGGTGACACCGATGGACACCAATGAGCTGCACCGGTGGATTGCGGCCACCTGGGAGGAGCGGCGCAAGACCGTGATTCTCGGCCACAATCTGCACAGTCTCTACACGTGGGAGGTCAACCCGACGTTCCGCGCTTTCTACGACAAGGCCGACGTGGTGCTGACGGATGGCTTTCCCATCCTGAAAATGGCCAAGTGGTGCTCCGGGCGGCCGCTCAGCGCCAGGCGCCACCGTATCGGCACCATGGATTGGTTGCCCGGCCTGATCCGGAGCACCCCCGTGCGGCGCGTGGCCGTCATTGGCGCGAGCCCCGAAAGCAACGCCGCCACGGTTGCTCTCCTCCGTGCGGGGGACCCCGAGCGCACGGTCGAGGGCTGGCCCGGCGAAGGGTGGAACCTCGCACTCGAGGACCGCATCGTCGGAACCCTCCAGGAGTTCCGGCCGGACTTCGTCATCGTGGGCCTGGGGATGCCGCTGCAGGAGGAGTTCCTGAGCCGGCACTGGGAGGAGTTGCCCACGGCGATCTATGCGGCCGTCGGCGGGGTGATCGACCAGTACTCCGGGATCCAGAAATCGGCTCCGCGCTGGCTCGGGCCCCTGGGCCTGGAATGGGCCTACCGGCTGGCCACCCAGCCGCGGCGGCTGGGCCACCGGTACCTCGTCGAACCGTGGATCCTCGCCTATCTCCTGGCGGCCAAGGCTGTCCGGCAGGGCACCAGAGGGGCGGACGCCAGTTCCTGAGCCGGCCGTGAGCGGTGAGCGGAGACTGTCCGTCCCGGCCCACCGTCTCGTGTCGGAGTGCATCAACAACGCTGCGGGTCAGTGCAATTCGTCCGCGGACCGGAGCGGGACCCGGCTCCCGCTCCGGTCCGCGGCCGACGCCTCCAGGGCGTCCAGCATCGCGTCCTCCTCGTCCTCACAGGTGGGGCGGGAGCGCCGGCGCTGCGGCCGGGGGCGCATGAGCGACCTGAGGTGGGCGGGCATGTCGTCGGCCATCTCGAGCTGGCGGACGACGAGCTCCTCGTCGCCCTCGCCGATGTAGTTGCCGTCCTCGTCGTAGAACCGTGCGAGCCGGCGCTCCATCTCCTGGGCGAACTGGCGGTCCCAGGCGTCGTTGCGGGCCTGCTGGCGGGCGGCGTAGCCCCAGGCCACGAAGAACAGCGCCGCGAACGCGTACCACTGCAACGAGTAGGACAGGTGCGGCCCGGAGTCGGTCTCCGGCTCCGGAGCCGGCGCGGGGGCCGCCGCGGGGGCCGGGTCCTCGGCGAAGACCTCGCCGTAGGCCGCCGTCCCGTTCGGCCGGTCCCAGCGCTCGCGCAGCTCCTCGAGGTCGATCGAGGCGATCTGGCCCGCGGGGGCGCCGCGGCTGACGGCCGGCTCCCCGGGCTGGAGCCGGGCGGTGACCGTGACCCGGCCGGCGGGCGGGGTCGGCACCTCGTCCGGCATCCCGTTGGCCGCCTCGCCCGTGGGGATCCAGCCGCGGTCGAGGACCACGACGTCCCCGTCCTGCGTGCGGAACGGGACGAGGACCTCGTAGCCGACGCGGCCGTCCTGCGGCCTGTTGCGGACCAGCACCTGGTCCTGGGGCAGGTACTCGCCCGTGAGCTCGACCGGGCGCCAGGTGAGGGAAGGGTCGTGGGCGGCGAACTGCTCGACGGCGGCCGCACCGGCCAGGGGCTCGGCGCGGTAGTTCTGCGTGATCTTGGCGTTCTCACCGACCAGGTGGTCGTTGCGGTCCATCTGCCAGCCGCCCAGGTACACCGAGACCACGGCGGCGGCGCAGGCGAGGAGGAAGAAGCCCAGCCACTTGCCGCTGAGTAGGAAACGGTAGGTGCCCATGTCAGAGCCCACCATCGGCCCGGCAGCCCTGGCAGAAGAGTGGCGGGGAGCCCGGCCCCACCGGGAGGAGAGCTGCGGCGCCGCGCGGTGACAGCGATACGAGTAGGTCGAACTTCACAGCGGTCGTGCTCCTCAGAGTGCGCCGTCGGGCTGACCGGACGGTCGGCGGCGGCCCCAGGAGCACGGCTGTCGCCGCACTCCTGGGGCCTGTGCTGTAGAGCATCTGCCGGCCCGGCGTGGGGGAATCAGTTCTTGCGGCGGCGACGGGACATCAAGCCCAGTAGCCCGATCACGGCCAGGGCCAGCACCACCACGGTGGCGCCGACGGCCCATCCGGAGAAGCTTCCGGAATTCTCCTGTACGGCCGCGTCCTGGGCTTGGGCGGAGCTGTCCGAGCTGTCGGCGCCCTCACCGGTCGGGGTCTCGGTCGGGGTGGTGCTGAGGGTGGGGGCCGGGGTGGTGATGTCCACACTGTCACCCACCTCGTAGGTGTAGGTGCCTTCGATGGGGTGGCCGTCGCTGGAGACCACCCGCCAGACCACCTGGTAGGTCCCTTCCTCGGACCCGGTCTCGGCCAGGGGCTGGATCACTTGGGAACCGTCGCGCTCGAGCGGGCCCTCGGTCACGGACTGCCCGTCGGGGCCGGTCACGAGCACCTGGTGGCCGATGTCCATGATCTCCCCGCTGTAGGAGAGCTCGATTTGTTCGGGGGCGGTCTCCAGCACCGCATCCTGTTCGGGGGAGGTGCTCAGCACCTCGTCATGGGCGGCGGCGGGGGCCAGTCCCAGGGCGGTCAGGGCGCCTACCGCGCTCACAGTGGCGGCGGTACGGCGCAGAGCAGAAGTCATGGTCAGCATGGCAGAGGGGTCCCTTCGAGGGGCAATGAGTGAGTGGGTCAGACAGGGCCGCCGAGCCGATGATCGGAGGCGGCCGTGAGGGAGTCGTCGAGTCTGCTGTCCGAATCCACGACCACCACCGGCCCCAACAGGGGTGGTGTTCAGCCGGCGGGCGACCGGGCGGGCCCGGTCGGGAGCGGAAGATTCCGACGACGAGCTGTCGGTGGTCCGCGGTAGGAGCGCACCGGTTGCAGCAGCGACTGATCCGTCAGTGCGTGCGGGCGCCCCTGCGGAACAGGTCGGGGCCGGTGCACCACGACCGGGGCGGACAGGACCCGCCACAGCCGGCGGACGCGCAGTCGCAGGGCGTCGAGCAGGTCCACGAGGGCCACTTCGCCGTGGCGCAGGAACGCGTAGGTGGCCGCGGCGGCCAGCACGTGGAAGACCAGCATGCCGGTGCCACCGTGCACCGCGTGAGCCTGGGCCTGGAGCACCAGGGCCGGCCCGGTGGGCGGTGAGCTCAGCGCCGCGTGGTGGGTGGCGTCGACCACGGTCGTCACGGATCCGGCGACGGTGAAGAGCAGGTGGAAGACGCCCTGGCTGACCAGCACGCCGGTAAGCAATAAGGAGCGGGAGAGGACCCGGCCGGCCAGAGCCATGCACACCGGCCCGGACAGCGCCAGGGACAGCAACACCAACAACACCGGAGGGACCTGACCGCCGGCGGCCACGTGGGAGGCGGCGGCGAAGGCCGTGGCCATCCCGGCTCCGGCCCACCCGCGGGCAAGACGGTGCGCCCGTGCGTTCACGCCTCCACCCCTCTCAGTTCATCAGCCGCTCGAGGCGGCGATCCCATTATGTGCGGGCCCTCGAGAGCCCCACCACATCGACAGGCCCTGGCGGCAGGTGCCGGTCGGGTCGACACCGCGGTGCGTCGTGTGTCCTCTGTTGTCAGGTCGCCGTGAAGGTCACGGCTTCCATACGTGGTCCTGGCTCAGGGGCGCCTCGTGGACTCGTCCCGCTCGGCGAGCCCGGCCATCATCGCGTTGTAGGCCTTGAGCTCGGCGTCGTCGGTGCGGTCCGCCTGGCGGTCCACGCGACGGTTTTCCTTCTTGCCTTCGATCGCCCACATGATCGCCACGACCACGGCGACGACGACGGTGGGGAACTCTCCGATCCCCCACATCAGGGCCCCGCCGAACTGCTGGTCCTCGATCGGGCTACGGCCCCAATCCCGGCCCATGTTCGCGAACCACCACGCCTGCAGCAGGGTGTCGGAGCCCATCAGGGCCACCCCGACGAAGGCGTGGTAGACCATCGTGGCCAGCAGCAGAATCAGGCGCATCATGTGGCCGGGACGGTGCGGGATCGGGTCGATGCCGATCAGCACGAGCATGAACAGGTACCCGGTGATCAAGAAGTGGGTGATCATGAACACGTGCCCCACGTGGTACTGCAGGGTGAATCCGAACAGTGGGGTGAAGTAGAAGATCACGATCGAGGCCGCGAAGTTCACCCCGGCGACGATCGGGTGCGTCACGATCTTGGAGAACGGGGAGTGCACCAGGGCCAGGATCCACTCGCGCGGCCCGCGGGTACCGTCCTGGCGGGGCTCCAGGGCCTTGAGCACCAGCGTCACCGGCGCCCCCAGGACCAGGAAGATCGGCACCACCATCGTCAACATCATGTGCTCGACCATGTGCGCGGAGAACAACACCAGCCCGTAGACGGCGACCCCACCGGAGGTGACGTAGAACAGCACCGCCAGCCCGGTCAACCAGGAGAGGCTGCGCAGCACCGACCAGGAGTCCCCGCGCCGGCGGACCTGCACGAACGCCCACAGGTAGAGGGCGGCGAGGAAGACCACCACCGCCAACCAGAGCGGGTCCACCCGCCAGGTGGTGAACCAGGAGGCGGCGGTGGGCTGGGGAGGCAGTGGGTACCAGGTGAGGATCTCGGCCGGGGTGGCATCCGGGGCGATCTCCTCGGGCACCGGTGGGGCGGTGCGCGACAGGGCCACGGCCACGCCCATGACCGCACCCATGACCAGCACCTCCCCGGCCACCAGCTGCCACACGGCACGCGTCGCGGTGAGACGGCCCGCCTCCAGGGCCGGAATCAGCCACCGGCGGTGAGCCACCCCCGCCAAACCCAGCCCCAGGGTCAGGGCGGCCTTGAGCAGCACCAGCTGCCCGTAAGGACTGAACAGCTGTTCCCAGGATCCGATGCGCACCGCCGCATTGATGGTCCCGGAAAGAAACACCAAGAAGAAGGCACCGAAGGCCACCGTGGAGAAGCGCCGCAGCACCACGGCGGCTATCGGCACCTGAGGCCGCACACCAGCGCCGCGGCCGGCCCCTGCCGGCAGGCTGCCGGTGCCGGCAGCCGATCCGCTCAGCTGCGGGGAGAGCCAGGCGAGCACCACCAGCCCACCGGTCCACAGACACACGCCCAGCAGGTGCAGGCCCAAGGAGTTCACCGCACCCATATGGTCCGTGCCTCCGGAGGAGTGACCGGTCAGGGCCATCGCCACCAAAGCCGTGCACGCCAGGCCGAAGGTGAGCAACAGCCCCATCAGGGCCCGGACGCCGAAGACCAAGGTGGTGACCACGGCAGCGACCACCACGGTCGCCGCCTGCGCCTGCCCCAGGGAAAGATCCGTGGCGTAGTACAACAGCTGCTGCGCATAGGCCTCGTCCCCGCCCACCGGCACCCCCGCCACATCGGAATAAGACAGCACCAGCACCACCACGGCAGCCACCGTCCACACCACCGACGCCACCTCGGCCAGACCCATCGTGGCCGTGAACAGGGGGTGCTCCGCCTCCTGGCCACCGTTGCGCCCGTCTGCGCGGCGGCGGAACCCACCACGTGTTTTCGGCACGACCCCCAGAGCGAAGAGCAGGGAACCCAGCACCACGACCAAGGCGCTGTTGTGCACCACCTCGACCACGGGCAGACCCCAGCGCACCAACGCCCCCGGATCCGCCGCCAGACGAGCGGCCCCCGAGCCGCTGTAGACCATCGCCAGAATCAACACCACCAAGGCCACCACCACGGCAACAACGAGCTGCCACGGCCTCACCCCGGGACCGCCCAGCCTGCCCAGCCCGGGGTGCGCCTGCCCGGTGTGCTCGGGCGTTCTCGTACTCATGAGCTGATCTCCTTCACCCGCCGCTGCAGAAGGGGAGGCGGGTTGCCTCCATTGTCCCTGCCGGGCACCCCACCCAGCCCCACAGGATCGGCCCCGCCCCTCAGCAGGTCTCAGCGACGGCCTTCTGGGCTGCGCCGGGAATCTCACCGCCTCATACGCGGCCTCTGGGTGGCTCGGGGGCCAGTGGGTGGCCAGCAACTTTTCCAGGTACTGGATCTCGGGCGGCTGGCTGGTGACGATCGACTACGCCAAGGACGTCACGGCTGGATCCTCCGTGCACCCCGGGATGGCGGCAGCCCCGCTGGGGCCGGCCTGGTGGCGGGGGTCATCAGCTACAGGTCCCGTCTTCCGGCCTCTGCCCTCTCAGCGTTCTCGAGGCTGGCGAGCTGCCCAGCATCGCCGCAACTTTTGGTGGGGCAGCCAGGATGGACCTGCGCGGCCCACCGTGGCCGTCGTCCTCGTTCATTCATGCCAGGACCGGCTGGGTCGAGACCGAGGGTCATCCCCACACCGAAAGCCACCCGCCCGTGGGCCTGGCCTGTTGTTGGCGGGTGTCGGCCATAACGGACTGGACACGCAAGAAGGGCGTGCCCATCCACGAAAGGATGGTTCACGCCCTCAGCCCCGGAGCTCTCCGCCGCGCACAGTCTGCACTGCGCACAGCGGTTTCCGCAGTGCCCCCGAGCTCCTGACATCGCCCCAGGCGGGGAGCAATGTCCATCTAGATACTTCCCGGTCCTTGGCGGGACCAACGCCAGTCTTGCCCTCTTATTTTACTTCTCCCTCCTGATCGCGAGCTAGGGTCAAGCCCCTAACGGTTTGAACCAGCTCGTTCTAGACCCGACAAAGATTGGTGTCACCCGGGTCTTCCGAGCTCAAGGGGACTCGCATGACTCGGCAGGACGTCCTGCGCCAGCGTCAGGCCACCCACCGCCTGCCGGTGCTGCGCCAGAGTTGAGCCCCCGATAGTGGTGTAGCGCGGTGGTCTTGCTCGTCGTTGCCGACGAGAGCGCGGCCACCGTGAGATCTTTCGAGTTCACCTCTCACAGCACCCTCGAAAGGACATCATCACGATGACCGCTCCTCATATTGTCGACCCTGCTGGCCTGCTCGGCGAAGCCCTGTCCGACGCGTCCCCGGATCTGATGCGCAGCTTGTTGCAGACGGTGATCAACGCTCTCTTGTCTGCTGATGCCGAGGCGGTGGTCGGCGCCGAATGGGGCAAGCCCACCCCGACCCGGTCTGCGCAGCGCAACGGCTACCGGCACCGTGAGCTCGACACCCGCATCGGCACGATCGACGTCGCCGTGCCGAAGCTGCGCACCGGCACCTACTTCCCCGAGTGGTTGCTGGAGCGGCGCAAACGGGCTGAGTCCGCGCTGATCACCGTGGTCGCCGACTGTTACCTCGCCGGGGTCTCGACCCGTCGGATGGACAAGCTGGTGAAGACCCTGGGCATCAACTCCCTGTCGAAGTCCCAGGTCTCGCGCATGGCCACCGACCTCGACGAGCACGTGGAGTCCTTCCGCCACCGGCCCCTGGACGAGGCCGGCCCTTTCACGTTCGTCGCCGCCGACGCGCTGACCATGAAAGTCCGAGAGGGCGGGCGGGTGGTCAACGCGGTCGTGCTGCTGGCCACCGGGGTCAACGGCGACGGCCACCGGGAGGTCCTGGGCATGCGGGTGGCCACGGCCGAGACCGGGGCGGCGTGGAACGAGTTCTTCGCCGACCTGGTGGCCCGGGGCCTGGGCGGAGTCCGCCTGGTCACCAGTGACGCCCACGCCGGTCTCAAGGACGCGATCGCCGCGCACCTGCCCGGGGCGTCCTGGCAGCGGTGCCGCACCCACTACGCGGCCAATCTCATGTCGATCTGCCCGAAGAGCATGTGGCCGGCCGTGAAGGCGATGCTGCACTCGGTCTATGACCAGCCCGATGCCGCCGCGGTGAACGCCCAGTTCGACCGGCTGATCGACTACGTCGCCGAGAAGCTGCCCGAGGTGGCTGAGCACCTGGCCGACGCCCGGGAGGACCTGCTGGCCTTCACCGGCTTCCCGAAAGACGTGTGGATGCAGATCTGGTCCAACAACCCCGCCGAGAGGCTGAACAAGGAGATCCGCCGGCGCACCGACGCGGTCGGGATCTTCCCCAACCGAGCCGCCATCGTTCGCCTCGTGGGCGCGGTGCTGGCCGAGCAGACCGATGAGTGGGCCGAGGGCCGCCGCTACCTCGGACTCGAGGTCCTCACCCGTTGCCGGCTCACCCCCGTGGCCCGCACCGGAAGCGAGGTGATCCCCGACCCCCTGACCGCCCTCACTGCCTGACCCCTACGAAAGATCGCTACACCACTTCTCGGGGCTTGACCTGCGCCAGGGGGAGGTCTGGGCGGACGGAGTTCTGGACAACTCCACACCGGACCCACGGGTCTCACACCGCGTCGACAACCTGGTGGGTCAGTAAGTTTCGTCGCGCCGTACGGCAGGCCTTCGGATTGGCTCGTGTGCACCCCTGGGTGTACCGGGGAAATCAACCTCCGGGTGGACGTTGCGCAACGACCTGGCCGACATGCTTTAGATGTCGGCCCACCAAGAATTAGCCCCCACATCGGGGGCAGGGACTCTGGCACACTCAATCCCCGCATCTCGCCAGGAGATCAAAATGTCTTCCACTCCCGCATCGTCCACGCCTACCGCCAATCTCAACAGCCGGCGTTACTTCTCCAAGGCTATTTTGTCCATGGCCTCGCTCACCTTGGCCGCAGGCGGCCTCGCCACCCTCGGTGCACCGGCCCAAGCCGCGCTCACGCCGACCACCCAGGTGCCATCCGCCGCGGTGGAGACCCAGGGTCAACAGCAGCAGAAGGGCTGTGAGGTGGATGCTTACAAGCCGCATTACAAGAAGTATCAGGGGAAGCATTACGCCGCGTTCCCCTTCAAGGTGAAGTGCGACAAGGGCTACACCAAGGTGCAGGTGAAGCAGTACTACTACGCCGAGGACAAGCACGGTAATTCCCACGAGCACGGCAGCGACTACTACCAGTACAGCTTCAACCACCACGGCGGTGAAACCTGGGGCGGGGGACACTGGCGCCACGTCAATCACCACCAGGACAAGAAGGTGTACCACGTGGTCAAGTACCGCTACTGGGACGGTCACGGCTGGTCGGACTGGTACAAGGATGTGAGCCACAAGACCAGCCTCGGGCACTGATCGGGCTCTGGTGGGGGCCAGCCGGCTCGCGGCTGGCCCTCACTCTTCGACCGCGGCGAGGGCCTTCTCCGCACACCGCCGTAGCGGATCACGGCGCCCCGCAGCATCCCGTCTTGCACCACTCGCGAAAACTAGTTCTGGGGCGACGGAACCATGACTGAACCGTCCCGGTCTCGGGGGTCGAACTCCGTGGGCAGCGGCACGGTTCCGTCCCCCCACGTAGAGGGTGTCCTTCGCGCCGTCGCGAAGATGAAGGGAGGGAAGCTTCCCCGTTACGGGTGAGGGCTGAAGCCCACGAGATGGAGGGGCAGGAGGGGGTCACCCCGCCGGGCCCCTCTGCACAGCCGGTCCCCAAGGACCAGGCCGTCCTGGGCGAGGTGCTAGATCAGGTACTCCACTCTGCCAACCACGGATGCCGGGGGGTGACCATCGCCTGTGCCACGGAGCACACGGTTGGACTGTCCGATCAGCCCAGGAGCCTCAGCATGCACTGGGTCTGCGCCCCGTGATGGCAGACCAGCCGGTCCACCGGATCGCTGTCATGAGAGAATTGGAACATGTCCTACCCTGCGACGCTCGGCGCCTTCCCGCCCAATGAATCCCGCGGCGCCCAGGGGACGTCGCCGGACAGACTTGTCGAGGACCCTCCCGCGAAGGTCGACCCGAAAACGGTCTTGTACGAGGAGAGATTATCTGCCGCGTGGTGGATGTGGTTGCTCGTGCTCTTCGCGGGTCTGGTGGGTCTGATCGCCCTGGCTCCGATCAACATGTGGGTCGGGGCGGCGGTGGGGGCTGTGGTCGCCGGCGGCACTGCCGTGGCATTGATTGCCTCGAGCACCGGAATCGTGATCACCGGGGAGTCGTTGCAAGTGGGGCGCGCTCGTATTGAGCGCCGATTCGTGGGTGAGGCTGAAGCGTTTCGCGGCAGCGCCGTCCAAAGAGTGCGCGGCCCTGAACTGGACGCCCGCGCTTACATGAACTTCCGCGTTTCCGTGGGCCCGGTGGTGCGCATCCAGATCACCGATCCCGTGGACCCCACCCCGTATTGGTTGACCTCAACCCGTCACCCGGAGCGCATGGTCGAGGTTCTCTCCGCCGGCTGAGCGCGGCGCCCACCGGGGCATTCCCCGGTGGGCGCAGCTTTCAGAGGCTCCGGTGAGTCTTGAGGGTGGGTGTCACCCAGATGGCTTCGGCTTCCGTCGGTGCTAGCTCGATCGCGGTGTGGTGATACCCCGGTACACCGGTCGTTCCGCTGGCTTCCTGAGCGATGACACGAAAAGCCCCACCCGGCACGAGGCCGCAGTCGCGGAACCGGGTGAGGCGGTGTGGGTCGGCATCGGAAAGACGAATGATCTCGTATCGTCCCGGCTTCGCCTCGGTGAGTCGGGTGGTATTGAGCGGGCGGCGGGTGCGTCCCTGCGCGGTGGGGATCGGGTCCCCGTGTGGATCCACCGTGGGGCGACCCAGCCGGGCGTCGATGCGTTCGATCATGGCGTCGGAGGCGGCGTGCTCAAGACGTTCGGCCTCATCATGAACCTCCTCCCACGGATACCCCAGCGTGGTGGCCAGGAAGGTCTCCAGCAGCCGGTGCCGGCGCACCATCGCCACCGCGTACGCACGCCCCTGAGGGGTGAGGGTGACGGGCTTGTAGGGCTGGTACTCGACGAGCCCCTGGCCGGCCAATCGCTTGACCGTGTCGGTGACGTTGGGGGCAGAGGTCCCCATCCGTGCCGCCAAGGCTGTGGTGGTGATCGGCGGGTCGCCCCATTCGGTGGCCGACCAGATCGCCTTGAGATAGTCCTGGGCGACCGGGGTGATCTCACTCAAGTCCATAGGACCCACGCTACCGAGTGCCGCACCGCAGCTGCCGGGCCCATTCAATCGGCTCCGGCGACGGTCAGGATGATCAGCGCCACGTTCAACGACACGATCAGGGCCACCACCACCCAGGCGGCGACGGTCAGAGCCACCTTGTTCACGAAGACCCCCATCAGGGCGCGGCTGCTGCTCAGCCGCACTAACGGGATCAGAGCGAAAGGGATGCCCAGGCTCAGCAGCACCTGGGACAGCACCAGCGCCCAGGTCGGATCCACTCCGACCGCGATGATGACCAAGGCGGGGATCAAGGTGATCAGCCGACGGACGAACACCGGGATGCGCAGGTGCAGCAAACCGCCCATGATTGCCGACCCGGCGTAGGAGCCCACCGAGGTCGAGGCCAGCCCGGAGGCCAGCAACCCGATGCCGAAGGCGATCCCGACGGCCGGACCGAGGGCGGCGGTGATCGCCGCATGGGCTCCTTCGATGCTGTCGGTACCGGGCACCCCGGCGAGGTTGCCCGCGGCCAGTAACAGCATCGCGATGTTCACCGACCCGGCCACGAGCAGGGACAGCAGCACGTCCCACCGGGTGGCGCTCAGCAGCCGCGGCAAGGCCTCGGTGGGCACTGAGCGCCCGTGGCGATCGCGCGCCAGGGCGGAGTGGGCGTAGATGGCGTGGGGCATCACCGTGGCCCCGAGCATGCTCGCGGCCAGCAGCACCGTCGGGGTGCCCTCGAACCGCGGCACGATCCCGGCGACGGCCTCACCCCAGGACACGGGGCCGAAAAACAGGCCGGTGACGAAACCCGCGGTGACGATCGCCAGCAATCCGGTCACGACGAACTCGAAGAACCGGGGGCCGCGGTGGGTCTGGAGGACCAGCAGCAGCATCGAGATCACCCCGACGATCACGCCCCCGGCCAGCAGAGGGATCCCGAAGAGAATGTGCAGGGCGATCGCCCCACCGATCACCTCGGCCAGATCCGTGGCCGCGGCCACCAGCTCGGCCTGGACCCAGTACCCCAGTCGCCGGCCCCGGGGCAGACGGTCACCCAGCAACTCGGGCAGACTCGATCCGGTGACCAGCCCGACCTTGGCCGAAAGGTACTGGATGAGGACCGCCATGGCATTGGCGGCCACCAGCACCCACACCAGCAGATATCCGTACTGGGCGCCGGCAGTGAGATTCGCCGCGACGTTGCCCGGATCCACGTAGGCCACGGCGGCCACAAAAGCCGGGCCCAGTAACCACGGCAGCGGCTGCCGGCGCACCCACCGCTCCCCGGGGGAAGAGGCGGCAGCGCCCGTGGAGCCGGTGCGCCCCGTCCCGATCCTCATAGAAAGTTAACCTATACGAACTTTTCGCTGCGGGGAACCGGAAGCCTGACTGCCGGGCACGCTCATGATTTCCCGGGCTTCGCCTCCACGAAAGGTGGATGGCATCGACGGCCGATCACAGTGGCGCGGAACGTCAGAGGTGCGGGCTTCCCGGGCGGGTGAACTGCCGGCCAGTGGCGGTGGCACGACACGCTCAGGATCTCGGCTTACCCGGGGTTGCGCGGCGGAGCCGGCCGAGGCCGGGCACGAACCGGCCGGTGGCTGCGGCATAGGAGGCGTATACCTGTCGGTGGGTGCGCAGCAGGTAAGGCTCTTCGACGAGACGGACCTGTAGCTCGACGGCCACCAGCAGGCACAGCAGGGCTGCTGCACTGACCGCGGTGGGCACCAGAAGGGCCAGGCCGGCCATGGTGGTGAGCATCGCCGTGAAAATAGGGTTGCGCACCACGGCGAAAGCCCCGGTGGTGACCAGTTCTGTCCGTTCGGTGGCGTCGACGCCCACCCGCCAGGAGGCGCCCATGCCGGCCTGGGCGGCCAGTACACCGAAGAACCCCACGATGGTGATGAACGCCCCGGCCCAGGTGAAAGCCGCTGGTAGTCGGGGCGCGGCCACGGCGCCGGTGAGGGCGAGGACAGGCCCTGCTGCGCCGAGGACCAGAGCGATCGCGAAAAGTATTCCGCCCCACCACTCAGCAGAGCCAGGCGCCCCGCTCAACCCGCGGAAACCGGTGGACCCGGTGCGGCGCCGATGGATCCACGACCGCGCACCGAAGGCCACCGCCAGGCCGGCCAGATACAGGCTCAGCGCCAGAGCCGCGGCCATCATAGTCCTCCTCGATCAGGCTCATTCCAGCCCCCGGGCTGGCCCTGGCGGGGCGTGGAGGCATACTCAAACCACCCCCTAACAGTACACGGAAACCTGTACTTTTAGGGGGGAAGCGTGGTGACCCTTGCCCACATCTCGCCCCTGTCCCGGTGTGCCGTAGCGCAACTTCACCACCGGCGTTGGGCAGATGTCCCTGGATGAGTGGCGCCCGGTTCGTTTCGCCGTCGACCAGTAGAACTCGGCCGGGAGGTGAAGCGGACATGCCATCTCCCTTTTTCGGAGAAGCCCCGTGGTGTGTCGGCGACCAGCAGGAGCCTCGTCCCTTTTCGGTTGCAGGGCCAATCCGCCCCTCCCGTGCCGCAGCACTACGAGGGTTTCCCTGGCCGTCACCGCACCGATGAAGATCCTGGCAGCGAGAAAATTATTCCTTCCGCGTGGCGATGGCGGCGTCGTCGACCGGGGACTGCTGCGGGGACTCCGCGGCCAGCTCCGGGTGGTGCAGGTCCAGCGCCGGCCGCTCGGAGCGGATGCGCGGCAGCGAGGTGAAGTTGTGCCGCGGCGGCGGGCAGGACGTCGCCCACTCCAGGGATCCGCCGAAGCCCCAGGGGTCGTCGACCTCGACCTTGGTGCCGTTGCGCCAGGTGGTGTAGACGTTCCAGAACCACGGGATCATCGAGACGCCGAGGAGCATCGCCCCGACCGTGGAGATCTGGTTCATCCAGGTGAAGTTGTCCTCCGGCAGGTAGTCCGCGTAGCGCCGGGGCATCCCTGAGACCCCGAGCCAGTGCTGGATCAGGAAGGTCATGTGGAAGCCGAGGAACAGCAGCCAGAAGTGGATCTTGCCGATCCGCTCGTTGAGCATCTTGCCGGTGAACTTGGGCCACCAGAAGTAGAAGCCGGCGAACATGCCGAACACCACGGTGCCGAAGATGACGTAGTGGAAGTGGGCGACCACGAAGTAGGAGTCATTGAGGTGGAAGTCCAGCGGCGGGGCAGCGAGGATCACCCCGGTCAGGCCGCCGAAGAGGAAGGTGAACATGAACCCCAGGACCCACAGCATGGGGGTCTCGAAGGTGATCGAGCCCTGCCACATCGTGCCGATCCAGTTGAAGAACTTCACCCCGGTGGGTACGGCGATCATCATGGTCATGAACGCGAAGAAGCTCAAGAACACGGCTCCGGTCACGTACATGTGGTGGGCCCACACGGTCACCGACAGCGCGGCGATGGTGATGGTCGCGAACACGAGGCCCTTGTAGCCGAACAGCGGCTTGCGGGAGAACACCGGGATGATCTCGGAGACGATGCCGAAGAACGGCAGCGCCAGGATGTAGACCTCGGGGTGGCCGAAGAACCAGAAGAGGTGCTGCCACAGCACCGCCCCGCCGTTGGCCGGGTCGAAGATGTGCCCACCCAGGGTCCGGTCCATGCCGAGGGCGAACAGTGCAGCGGTGAAAGGCGGGAACGCCATGATCACGAGCAGCGAGGTGATGAGCGTGTTCCAGGTGAACAGGCCCATCCGCCACACGGTCATGCCGGGGGCGCGCATCGCGATGATCGTGGTGATGAAGTTGACCGCGCCCATGATCGTGCCGAAACCGGACAAAATCAGGCCGAACACCCACAGGTCACCACCGGAGCCTGGGGTGAAAGAAGCGTTGCTCAGCGGTGCGTAGGCGTACCAGCCGAAGGAGGCCGCGCCCTGCGGGGTGAGGAAGCCGGCGGTCGCGATCAGCGAGCCGAACAGGAAGAACCAGAACGCCAGGGCGTTGAGCCGCGGGAAGGCGACGTCGGGGGCGCCGATCTGCAGGGGGACGATGACGTTGGCGAAGCCGACGAACAGCGGGGTGCCGAACATCAGCAGCATCAGCGTGCCGTGCATGGTGAACAGCTGGTTGTACTGCTCCTTGGTCTCCAGGATCTGCATGCCCGGGGCGAAGAGCTCGGCGCGGATCAGCAGCGCCATGACGCCGGCGAGGCAGAAGAAGGCGAAGGAGGTGATCAGGTACATGTACCCGATCGTCTTGTGGTCGGTGGAGGTCAACCACTGCACCACCATCCGGCCTTTGGAGCGCGGCACGACCGTCGGGTGGGCTGTGCTTCGGAGCTGGTCGGCGGTGTAATCATAAATAGCCATGCGGTCTCCTCGGGCCCAAATGCCGTACGTATTCAAACGCCGATTACCGTAGCGCACATAGCTGGAGCTGCTCGGGGACGATTCTTGTACCGCCATCCGTGGAAATTTCCCTGACATCGGCCACCGAGCCTTTTAGGGCGGCACGCGTCCCCGCCACAGCGCGGTCAACGGCTCCCCGTACCGTCCGCACGCACCACAAAGGCATGTGCCGCCCGCCACGAGGCGCCATAATTTGCAGGACATTAATAGGAAAAAGTCGAGAAAAATTTACAACTTCATCAAATCTTGATTGTTTTCTTTATAGTTCCTATACATTCCCGAATGGGATTGTGATTGTTTCGTGATCTTCTTGTACTCTTCGATGCGTGCCGGCCACTGATCCTGTCGGCGCCTTCGGGCACATCGCCGAATTCTGCCGGTGCCCGAGGTTCATTACACAGAAACTGCTTGGCAGAAGCGGGGGAACCACATGCGGTCCCGATGATTCGGGTCCTAGGGGTTAAGTCGCCAGAGCATCCCGCCCTGCGACCGGGTGTCTCCCACCCGCATCCGACAGCTCACCTCGTAGGCAAAGGGAGGAGTACATCCATGGCATTCTTCAAGCACACTTCTGCTCGTCACCGCGCCGAGACCCCCTCGTGCCGGGCGCGTAACACCACCATCGCTGCTGCTGCTGGCGTGGCAATCCTTGGATCCGTGGCCCCGGCCCAGGCCTATGCGGAGCTCCCGGCTGCCCCGGCCGCCACGTCGTGGGCCCCGGCTTCGTCCTCTTTGGGGAGCCAGGGCTCCTACGTCACCCCGGCCCCGGTGGCGGCGCAGACGGCTTCGAGCGTGAGCCCGCAGTCCACCGCGATCACCGAGATCGCCCCCGCCACTGGCGGCATCGTGGGTACGGCCATGCAGGGTGTGGGCACCGGCTATGTCTGGGGCGGCACTTCCTTCGGTGCCTGGGACTGCTCTGGATTCACCGGGTGGGTCTACGCCCAGCAGGGTATCGATATTCCCCGCACCAGTTTCCAGCAGATCGCAGCCGCCACCCCGACCTCCACTCCGCAGCCCGGGGACCTGGTGTCTCAGAACGGTGGCAACCACATCGGCATCTACATCGGTGGCGGCAAGATGGTCTCTGCGCTGAACCCGACCCAGGGCACCTTCGTCCACTCCGTCAACGCCATGCCCCTCGATGGGTACTACACCTACCGCTGAGCTTCGCCCCACCAGTGGTGGCCGGTTGACGGGAGGCCTTCCGTCAGGTGCGAAGTGCTCCGAGAGGATCGTCATCGGCGACATATTTGGGGTACTTCGTGCCTGGATCGCAGAGTCGATCGGTCGCCACGGCCCGGCCGCCTTGCACCCGGTCGGGAAACGGCGCACGGGCGGGCTGCCCAGCGGAGCAGCGCAGAAAGTGATCATGGGCTCCACCCGTCTCCTGCCGGAGGCAGACAATCGCCTTCCCTCCCCGCAGGGGCATTGCGGCAACGGCCGCACGAGGTGCCGTGGTGGTTCGAGGACGGGGGCGCCGCAGTGGCGGACGGCACCCCCATCCGCCCACACCGTAGGGACACAAGCTGGACATTGCCCGAGCCTCGCTCGACCCCGCCCCTCTTTGATACAGATTCTGCTGTACGGTTGTGGCATGAGGATCTTGTCCCCGGTCGAGGTGATGTCCCGGTTCGGCAAAGCACTGGCCGATCCCACCCGGGCCGCGGTGCTGCTGCAGCTGCAGCAGGGCCCGGCGGTGCCCTCGGAACTGGCGGCCCAGATCGGGGTGAGCCGGCAGATCCTGTCCAACCACCTGGCCTGCCTGCGCGACTGCGGGCTGGTCGTGGGCGTGCCGGCCGGACGCAATGTGCGCTATGAGCTCTCGGACCCGAAGCTGGCCCACGCCCTGGAGGACCTGCTGGGCACGATTCTCACCGTCGAGGCGGTGTGCCAGTGCGGCACGCCGGAGTGCGCCGCCGAGGAGCTCGCCGGTGCGGCCAGCACCCAAGAGGTTCCGGCGTGAGCGGTGAGCACGATCACGCCCACGGTGCCACCGGGCGGCGGGGAAAGCTGGCAGTAGTCTTCGCCATCACCGCCACGATCATGGTCGCCGAGATCATCGGCGCGGTGATCTCGGGCAGCCTGGCGCTGCTGGCCGATGCCGGGCACATGTTCACCGACTCCGCCGGGCTGCTGATCGCGCTGATCGCGGCGACCCTGGCCCTGAAGCCGGCCACGGACAAACGCACCTGGGGGTACAAGCGGGCGGAGATCGTCGCCGCGGCCGCCCAGGCCTCGGTGCTGCTGGCCGTGGGCGGGTTCGTTGCCGTCGAAGGTATCCGCCGGCTGCTGGAGCCCCCGGAGGTCGAGTCTTCGGCCATGCTGTGGTTCGGGGTGATCGGGCTGGTCGGCAACATCATCGGGCTGATCATCCTGGCCTCGGGGCGGGGAGAGAACCTGAACATGAAGGCCGCCTTCCTGGAGGTCGCCAACGACGCCCTGGGCTCGGTGGCGGTCATCGTCTCCGCGATCGTCATCGCCACCACTGGGTGGACCCAGGCGGATGCGATCGTGTCCCTGCTGATCGCCGCCCTGATCGTGCCCCGGGCCCTGATTCTGCTGCGCGACACCATCGAGGTCCTGATGGAAACCACTCCCAAGGGTCTGGATCTGGATGAGGTCCGCACCCGCCTGGAGTCCCTGCCCCACGTGGTGGGGGTGCACGACCTGCACGCCTCACGCATCGACTCCGACACCCCGGTGCTCTCGGCCCACGTCACCGTCCACGACGGCTGCCTGAGCGCCGAGCACGCCGGTGTCGTGCTGGCGGATCTGCAGGCCTGTGTGGCCCGTGACTTCGACGTGGCCATCGAGCACTCCACCTTCCAGATCGAACCGGCCTCCCACCGCGGGGACGAGACTCTCCGCCACTAGAACCCCTCCACTCCCGGTATGCCCTGCTGCCTGAGACAGAACGGAAACCCCTTGTGAGCACTACCGCCAGTACGAGCGCCCCCCAGCGGAAACCCTCGAAGGCCAAGATCCTCGTGTGGATCCTCCTGGTCGCCATCGTGGCCGCCGTGGCCATCCCGATCCTCATCGCCCGTGCCAATTCCACCCCTGAAGTACCCGAAGATGTGGGGCAGCTGGTGCGAGAGAACAGCCGAGTGCTCTCGAAGGCCCCGGATGAGCAGGCGGTGCTGGTGGAGTTCCTGGACTACGAGTGCGAGGCCTGCCGGGCCGCCTACCCCTTCGTCGAAGACCTGCGGGCCGAGTACGGCGACACCGTCACCTTCGTGCACCGCTATTTCCCGTTGCCGGGTCACCGCAACTCCGTCAACGCCGCGGTGGCCGTGGAGGCCGCCGCCCAGCAGGGACAGTACGAGGCCATGTATCAGCGCATGTTCGAGACCCAGGCCGAATGGGGGGAATCGGCCGAGGACCAGAGCGCACTCTTCCGCGGCTTCGCCGAGGACCTCGGCCTGGACATGGCCGCCTTCGATGCCGCGGTGGCCGACCCGGCCACCGAAGAGCGGATCAAGCTCGATGTGGCTGACGGTGAAGCCCTGGGCGTGGCCGGGACCCCGACGTTCTACCTCGACGGAGAAGTGCTCAACCCCGAATCCCTGGAAGCCTTCCGGGCCGCTGTCGAGACCGCAGCCACCGACTGACCCGATGACCAGTCCATCCCGCACCACCACCACACCACCGCCCGCCCCGTCGGCGCCGGCCCTGGCAGTGGTTGGACGGCGCCGGGGCGTCGCCACCGCTGCTCTCATCGTTGTCGGCCTGATGACCCTCACCGTGCTGTGGGTGGCCCTGAGCTCCTCCGGGGCCACCGCGGCCCGGGAGGTGCTCGATCCCGGGGCGATGGTGCGCTGGGGACTGCCGGCGGCCACGACCGTGCACCATCTGGCCATGTCCATCACCTGGGCAGGGCTGGTCTTCGCCACCACCGTCGTGCCCCGGTCCACCCCGGCCCACGGCGCGAGAACACCCGGAGCCGAGCACCCGGCCTTCGCCCGGGTGCTGAACGTGGCCGCGGGGGCGGCGGCGGTGTGGACGCTGGCCGCGGTGGCGATCATCGTGCTCAGCTACGCCGACACCATCGGTGCCCCCGTCTCGGGCTCGACCGAGTTCACCGGACAGCTGGGCTACTACGTGACCCGCCTGATTCCCGGCCAGGCGTGGGCGGTGACCGCGGTGATGGCCGCGCTCACCACCACCTTGGCCGTGCTCGCCCGCTCCCCGGGGCCGGTGACCGCCACCACCGTGGTGGCCCTGGCCGCCGTCATTCCGCTGTCCCAGCTCGGGCACGTGGCCGGGGTCGATGACCACAACGGGGCCGTCAACGCTTTGGCCCTGCACCTGCTCGGGGCCGGGATCTGGACCGGCGGGATCATCGTGCTCGCCCTGCTCGTCCCGCTGTTGACCACCCCGCAGGCCACGCACGGCGTGCTGGTGCGTTTCTCCGCCCTGGCCGCGGTGGCTTTCGTCGTGGTGGCCGTCTCCGGGGTTATCAACACCGTCTACCGGATCGGTGGGTGGGACGGGCTGGCCTCCGGCTACGGGGCACTGGTGATCGCCAAGACGATCGCCACCGTGGCCCTGGGGGTGCTCGGGTACCTCAACGGCCGGGTCATTGCTGCCGGGCCTGCGAGCCGGGGCAGGGTGTGGCGGCTGATCACCGTGGAGGCCTTCATCCTCTGCGCGGTGATGGCCCTGGGCGTGGCCCTGGGGCGCACCCCCACCCCGGTGCCCCTGGAACGGGAACCGGACATCACCGCCGCCGAGATCCTCACCGGCTACCTGCTGCCCCCACCGCTGAGCGCCTCCGGGTGGGTCACCCAGTGGCGCCTGGACTGGCTGTGGATCGCCGTGGCGATCCTCGCAGCCTGCCTCTACCTGGCCGGGGCGCGACGCCTGCGCTACACCAGGACACCGTGGCCGGTGGCGCGCACGGTGGCGTTCCTGGCCGGACTCGTGCTGCTGGTCTATGTCACCTGCGGGCTGCCGGCCGTCTACGCCCCGATCCTGTTCAGCATCCACACCACCGCCCACCTGCTGCTGGCCTTCCCGGTGCCGTTGCTGCTGATCGCCGGACGACCCGGGCTTCTGGCCGCGGCCCTGGTGCCGGCCCGCACCGACGGCTCCACCGGGGCGCGCGAGCTCACCACCGCATGGCGCACCTCCCGGACCGGGGCGCTGATGGCCCACCCGATCCCGGCCGCGGTCCTGGTCCTGGCCGGGCTCGGTGTCTTCTACTACACCCCCGCCTTCGCCCTGGCCCTGCACACCCACGTCGGCCACGAACTGATGAATACCACCGCCCTGGTCCTGGGCCTGATCTTCGCCGCCGCCGTGCTGGTCCCACCACGCGACCGGGCTGCGGTGCACACCCAAGCTCTGACGCTGGTCGGGACAGCCACCGCCCTGGGGCTCTGGGCGGGGGCCACCGCCCTGTCCCCAGCGCTGATCCAACCGGAGTGGTTCTCCGGGCTGGGGAGGGACTGGGGCCCCGCCCCGCTGGCGGACCAGCAATCCGCGGCCAGCTCCATCCTCCTGGCCGGGGCCCTGCCCCTGTTGGCCACCGCCCTGGCCGTCCTGGCCCGAAGACCCCAGGCCGACACCCCTGTCATCGACAACGGAACCGTCAAGGACACCCACCATGGCTGACCCCACCACCAGCACCACCCATCACACCGACGCCGGCCCGGCCACCGAGACCCACCTGCCCGGCTTCGCCCGGTACCGGCCCTTCGCGGTCCTGCTGCTGGTGACCGGGGTGATCGGTTGGATCGCCTCCGGTGTCCTGGTGCTCGAGCGCCTGGCCCTCTACCGCGACCCCGGCCACGTCACCAGCTGCGACATCAACCCCTGGGTCTCCTGCGGGCAGGTCATGGGCACCTGGCAGTCGGAACTGTTCGGCTTCCCCAACCCGCTGATCGGCATCGTCGCCTTCGCCGTGGTCATTACCACCGCCATGGCGGCCCTCTCGGGGGCGCGGTTCGGGCGCTGGTACTGGATCGGGCTGCAGGTCGGGGTCACCGCCGGGGCGGTGTTCGCGATCTGGTTGTGGTCCCAGGCGCTGTTCTCCATCTACATCCTGTGCCTGTACTGCATGATCGTGTGGGCGGCGATGATCCCGCTGACCATCCTGCTCACCATCCGCAACATGGTCCACGGCATCATCCCCGCCCCGCCCGGGCTGGCCCGCTTCGCCGCCGACTGGGCCTGGACCCTGGTCGCCATCACCTACGTCGCGGTGGCCGCCTCGGTGTTCTTCCGCTTCTTCACCGCCTTCACCGGCCTCTGACACCCACCGGTCGCGGTGCTCCCACGGGGGTCGACACCGTCGACGGTGTCAGACCCAGCTTGCCCATCAGACTCATCATCCGTGGCCCATGTTCCGCTGACAGACATCGGGTGATCGCCGGCCGCGTCCGGTCGGACGCGTTGCATCAGGTCGCCATCGCAGGGGCTCGGGATCCCGTCTTGGAAGGTATTACCGCTGTAGCGCTTCGATCGGCATCTGACGTTGGTACCTCGCCAGGGTAATGTCATCCTTCAGTCGCGATCATGCTTTCCGAGGTCCGAGGTCCGAGGTCCGAGGTCCGAGGTCCGAGGTCCGAGGCCACGATGCCGCGAGTCCACCGTGAGAGGGAGTCCTGATGGGACGCATGGCGTACGACCTCAGTATGGACAGCACTCTGGCCTTGGCTTGGCAGGGCTATGAGTTCGTGTCCCGGCGGTGTGAACGGTACGGAACCGATGTGTTCCAGACCCGCCTGCTGCTGGAGCCGACGGTGTGTCTGCGCGGTGCGGAGGCCGCGCAGGTCTTCTACGACGCCGACCGGTTCCAGCGACGAGGTGCCTTCCCAATGCGGGTGCAGAAGACGCTGCTCGGTGTCGGTGGCGTGCAGGGCCTAGACGGACAGACCCACCGGGCGCGCAAGCAGATGTTCATGGATCTCATGACCCCGCACGACATCCGTACTTTGACGGGCCTGGTCGCCGACGGCTGGAGAGCCCGGATTATCGGGTGGGAAGCCGCTGACCGCATCGTGCTGTACGAGGAGGTCGGGCAGATCCTGTGCCAGGCGGTCAGTAGCTGGGTCGGTGTCCCCGTCACCGAGTCCCAGGTCAGGGGCCGCACCCAGTCCTTGCACGCCATGATCGAGGCTCCCGCTGCGGTCGGTCCCCGGCACTGGCGGGGCCGGCGCGCCCGCCACGGGGCCGAACAAGCCATTGCGGACCTGGTGGATCGGGTACGCCGCGGGGAGCACGCTGCCCCGGAGGGCAGCGCCTTGCAGGTCGTGTCCACTCACCGCGAGCCTGGTGGGCAGCTGTTGGGCAGCCGGATTGCCGCGGTCGAGCTGCTCAACCTCGTGCGTCCCACGGTCGCGGTCGACCGCTTCATCATCTTCGCGGCCTTGGCCCTGCACCAGCACCCCCAGTGGCGAAGCCGGTTGCGCCAGGGCGGTGACCGCGACGCCGAGTTGTTCGTTCAGGAGGTCCGCCGCTTCTATCCTTTCTTCCCGATGGTCGGTGCTCGGGTGCGCACTGCCTTCGATTGGCAGGGCGTGCACTTCCCCCAGGGGCGTAGAACGCTCCTGGACCTGTACGGCACCAACCACCACCCCGACCTGTGGGAGAACCCCGAGATCTTCGATCCGGACCGCTTCACCACTTGGGACGGCGGCGCCTACGGTCTCATCCCACAAGGCGGCGGGGATCACCACATCGGCCACCGGTGCGCGGGGGAGTGGATCACCATCGCCCTGATGAAGGCGGCGCTGGCCATCCTGACGCGGGAGATGACCTATGACGTCCCGTCCCAGGATCTGCGGATCAGCCTGCGTCGCATGCCCACCCTGCCATCCAGCGGATTCGTGATCTCCGACGTGCGCTCCGTACCGTCGAGCGCAACGGTGGGGGGAGGGCCGCGATGACGTGGGTGTGGGTGGTGGGCTTGGTCTTGGCGGCATTCGCCACCCGCTGGGGCGCTGAGCAGCTGGCCGCTCCCCTGAAGGCGGTACGGCAGCGGTACGGGTTCACCGGCGCCGCCGGCGGCCCACTGGTCGCTCTCGGCAGCGCCAGCCCCGATGTCGGCATCAACGTCGTCAGCGCGGCCACCGGGGCCGGAGCGGTCGGACTGGGCAGCATGCTCGGCTCCACCGTGGTCTCGATCCCGATCACCGTCGCGGTCGGCTACGCGGCGTTTCGGAAGAACCGGGCGACCAGCGACAAGAAACCTGCCGAGCAGGGCGAGGGCCTGCGGATCGAGAAGGGCGCGGTGCTCATCGATGCACTGCCCTACCTTGCCGTCGTCGCCCTGTTCGCGGTGCTCATCCTGCCTCCGGCCTGGCGAGGGTTGCAGCCGATCGATGGCTTGATCGCCGTGGTCGCATACGTCATCTACCTCGGGCAGGCCCTCTTCCGCGGTCGTGGTGGTGAACGTGGTCAGGTCTCGTGGTCGGGGAAACAGACCCTGCTGACGCTCGGCGGTGTAGCCGCACTTGCCGTGGGTTCCTACGTCCTCGTCACCGGAACCCAGCAGATCGGTTCAGCGCTTGGCCTGGCACCGCTGGTCAGCGGGCTGTTCATCACCGCGTTCATGACTGCTCTGCCGCAGGTGTTCACCACCTGGTCCGTGGTCCGCAGTGGGCAGGTGACCAGCGGGATCACCAGCGTCTTCGCCGACCACACCATGACCTTCACGCTTGCGGTGCTGCCTCTGGCGATCGTGACCGTGCCGGTGCAGAACTACCCGGTCGTGCTCACCGTCATGGCTTTCGTTGCGCTCATGCCGGTGCTCTTCGCCGTTCTGAGCTACCGCCGCGAACGCCACGACTCCTACGGGTTCATCCTCCGCGATGTCGTCATGCTCGGTGGGGCTCTGATCGCATATCTCCTGTGCACTGCCGCCGTTCTCTTCTTCCTGGCCGGAGCCGGCGGCCGCTGATAGGGCGAAACCTGGGACAGAGCCTCCACGGGACCTGGTGCGATTCACTCCGGCACGTGGTTCGCGTGCATGTTACTGGGGGGAAGCCTTAGGTGAATGCCAACCGCCTCCAGGGCGCTGACTCCGCTTGCAGCAAAGGGAGTTCCGGAGGATTTCTCCTCGGCTGCTTCTTCGATGCTGCCGGTATATCCGGGCAGCACCAGAGCGCACCCCAGGACGAGGGCGGTGATGGTGGCAGAGCGCTTCACGGGTGACCTTTGCTGGATGTCTGAGTACCGGGCACCGGCACCGGCCGGTCGATGCGCCAAGAAGATATCCGCCTGGCCGTGGTGGTGCCTGGATGGGCGCTGCGAAAGGGGCCCTTCTCGGGCCCGGAAATCAAGGAAGTGCTGGGGCGGGGTGCCGTGATCGGGACGCCATCGCAGGGCGGCGCCGGGAGTATCCCTGATGCGCGCCCCAGCGCCGCGGGGCAGCGGCCCATGGGTTCTTTCCGTGCCTGTTTCTGCAATCCGTTCCCTGCTGGATCACGACGAATCCCGCCCCGTAGCTGGCGGTCTACGCCGCCGGGGTTACAGCCCGGAGTAAGAGTGCAGGCCGGTGAAGACCGTGTTGACGACGGCGAAGTTGAAGATGACGCACAGGTATCCGACGATGGACAGCCAGGCTGAGCGGGTGCCGGTCCAGCCGCGGGTGGCGCGAGCGTGCATATAGGCGGCGTAGACGACCCAGATCACGAACGTCCAGACTTCTTTGACGTCCCAGCCCCAGTAGCGGCCCCAGGACTGCTCGGCCCAGATGGCGCCGGCGGCCAGGGTGAAGGTCCAGAACGCGAAGCCGATCGCGTTGAGCCGGAAGGACAGGTTCTCCAGCGCCTGGGCGGAGGGCACCATGCCCAGGAAGCCCATGCCGGGGGCCTCACCGGCCAGAATGGCTTTCTCCCGGCGGGCCTGCAGCAGTTGGAGGACGGCCATGGCGAAGGTGATGGTGAAGATCCCGGAGGCGGCCACGGCGATGGACACGTGGATGACCAGCCACCAGGACTGCAGCGCGGGGACCAGCGGGCCCACCGGGGTGGGGAAGCCGATGGTGGCGGCGGTGAGCATGATCACCACGAGCCCGGTGACAAGGGTGCCCACGAAGCGCAGGTCCCTCAGCAGCAGCGCACCCAGGTAGACCCCGGCCACGACGAGTGCCCCGGTGGTGGCGAACTCGTACATGTTGCCCCAGGGCACCCGTCCGGCGGCCACCGCCCGGGCCATCACGGCCACGGCGTGCAGGGCGAAGGCCAGGACCATGACGGTCACGGCCGCCCGGGCCGCTGGGCGGCGGGTCCCGGTGTAGCGCATGGAGGAGTCAGCGACGTGTTCGGCCAGCACCGACTGGGCGGAGGCCGGGTACCCGCGGCCGCGGTCACCGGTGCCCAGCCCGGCCCGGGAATCATCGGCCTCCACCGTGTTCACCGTGGCAGTGGTTGCCGCGCCGACCAGTTGCCCTTCCGATCTGTTGTGTTGCTCGGGTCGGGCCCTGCGCAGGATCTTGGAGTGGGAGGCCATGTCCCAGGCGAAGGCCACAAAGGCCACCAGGTAGGTCATGGCGGCCAGGAGCATGAACAACTGGCTCCAGGCGCCCAGGTCCTCATTGACGGTCATCGGTGGTGTCCTCTCAGTTGTGGGCCGGCCCGCTGTGGGCCCTGCTCGTTTTGGGGTGTGCGGCAGCGTCAGCGGGCGGGGGCGCGGTGCCCCACTGCTGGGTGAACAGCTCGCCCAGCCGCTGCGCCTCGGCCGCCAGCCGGGGGTCCTCCCCGCGAGCCAGCAGACCGTACTCCAGGATTGTGGTTGGGGCCCCGTCCTTGTCGACGCCTTTCGAGGCCCTCACCCAGAGGCGGCGGCGGGCGATGAACATCGACATCAACAGGCCCGTGAAGGCCAGCACGAAGGACACGAAGGCGCCCGTCCGTCCCGGGTCGTAGACGATATCCAGGCCCACGTAGCGCTTCACATCGAGGAACTCGATGCTGCCCTTGCCCTGGGGCAGCTCGTAGACCGGGCCCGCGGCATCCAGGGTGATCGGCCCATCGGGGGTAAGCATGCCGTTGAGCTCGGTGAGCCCTTCGACGTCAAGCGCGTAGACGTTCTGGGGGACTCCGGAGTCCAGTCCGAGGTCCCCGGAGTAGGAGGACAGGATCAGCTTCGGGTTGGCCAGTCCCGGATCCGCCGACCGCGGGAGCCCATCGGCCCCGGTGACGGCGGTGGGCAGCAGCAGGCCGGTGAAGCCTAGCTGGTCCGGGGCAGCGTCGGGGACCTTGAGCACGAGTGAGGAGGTGTAGACCCCGTCGGAAGGAATGCCCACCACCGGCCCCTCGAAGGCGACGTCGCCGTTGCCGTCGGTCACCCGGATCAGGGGGGCGTAGCCGTTGCCGATCAGGAACGACTTCACCCCGTCGACGTTGACCGGGGCGTTGACCTTCAGGGTCTCCTGCCGCGGCTGTCCTCCGGGTTGCTGGACGGTGACCTCGGCGGTGAAGTCCACCGGAGTCCCGTACTGACTGGGAACGGCGGTGTCGCGGTAAAACTCGACCTCGAAGTTCTCCAGGGTGAGGGAGAACGGCTCCAGCTGGTCGGCGTCGAAGTTGGTGCCCGGGATGAACGCGTCGTAGTTGATCAACGAGTTGGCGAACGAATCGCCCTCCACGAGGATCTTCTGGCCCTTGAAGCCGAACAGGGACCCCACGGCCACGGAGACCAGCACGCCCAGCAGCGCCAGGTGGAAGACGACGTTGCCGACCTCCTTCCACATTCCCCGCTCGGCGGCCACCGACGGCGCCGGTCCTCCTGTGTCGCGCACGGCCACCCGGTAGCCGCGCTTGCCCAGCAGGCGGGCGGCCTGGGCCACGACCTCGTCCGGGGCCGGGGCGTCCGCGGGCCCACCGAGGACCAGGCGGCGGTGCTCGGGCAGCCGTTCCAGCCGTTTAGGGGTGCGCGGGGGCCGCGCCCGCCAGGCCCGCCAGTGCTTGCCCGCCCGGGGCAGTACGCACCCCACCAAGGAGACAAACAGCAGGATGTAGATCGCGGAGAACCACACGGAGGAGAACACGTCGAAGAACTGCAGCCGGTCCAGCCACGGGCCCAGGGTCGGGTTGGCATCGATGTAGTCGGCCACCGCACCCGTGTCCTGGATCCGCTGCGGGAAGGTCGAGCCGGGCACCGCCGCCACCGCCAGCAACAGCAGCAGGAACAGGGCGGTGTTCATCTTCGTCAGCTGCGCCCACGCCCACCGGGCCATCCCGACCGGCCCCAGCGCCGGCAGCTCGACATCCCTGGGGTTCTTGCCGGGTCCGGTGGGCGAAGAGCCTCGGGGGTCCCTGCCGGGGGTGTCCTCAGGGGTGCTCTGCCTGCTGCTAGTGGTGCTCATGGTGACCTTTCAGCTCCCTGTGCGGGGACGGCGGAGGGGGTGCCGGAAGTCATGCTGTCTCGGCCACCGTGTCCTCGAGGAGGGTCTCGAGGATGGACCGGTCTGCGATCCCCAGGATGCGGGCTGCGACCCGGCCTTGGGCGTCGAGCACCAGCGTGGTGGGCACCGCCCGCGGGGGCACATAGGCGTTCAGGGCCATCACCACCTTCCCGTCCTTGTCTTCGAAGGAGGGGTACGGGATCCCGAAGGTCCGCTCGAAGGCCTCGGCCGTGGCCTGATCATCGCGCAGGTTTACCCCGTAGAAGGCGATCTGCCCCTCGAACTGCTGGGCGAGTTCGGCGAGGTCCGGGGCCTCCACCCGGCACGGAGGGCAGGCCGCGTACCAGAAGTTCAGCAGCGCGGGCTTCCCCCGCAAGTCCTCGGCCGAGAGCTCGGTCCCATCGAAAAGGGTGCCGCTGAACTGCACCGGCTCCCCCCGCTGATCCGGGGCGTACTCCGAGACGGTGCCGTCCCCGGCGATGTAGCCCTTCTCGTCTCCCGTGTTGGCCTGTTGGGCCAGGGGATCTTCCTCCGCACCGCAGCCGGCCATGACCACCCCGAGGACTCCTGCACCGGCCAAGGAGAGCACACGGCGGCGGGACGGGTGGGTGGGCAGTGAAGAGTTCGAGGGCACGGGCATTTCACCTCAGGGTCGAAACGGGCTCGGGGACGGGTAGGGGCTGACCCCGGAAACGATGAACCGGGAAGCCGATAGGCCTCTGAGCGCAACACGGCGGGCCTGTTGTCGAGGGCCTGGGGCGCACGCCGGCACACTCAGAGATGATCGTTATACGTCGATCATAGCAACGGGAATCACCGTTGCCGTCGGGGCGGCGACCACCGGCTGCGGGGGCATTGGCTCTCCGGGCAATGGCGATGCGGCCCGAGACGGAGGTGCCGCGGTTAGGGCGGACTCCAGGGAATGACCACGCGCGGTTCTCCTCCGGCGGACAGCTACGGGGACTCCAGATCGAGGGCGAGACCCACGTGCCCCAGGCCGTTTTCGGCCAGCACGCGGGCCATCAGCTCGGCCTTGGTGGTGGCTTGCGGCAGCTGCGGATCGGTGATGTGGGTCGGCAACCCTGGCAGGGCCTCAGCCGCGGATGTCCTCGTAGAGCAGGGTGGAGATGTAGCGCTCCCCGTAGTCGCACACAACCGCCACGATCAACTTGTCGCGGTTCTCCTCCTTGGCGGCATCCTGCAGGGCGGCCCACACGATGGCGCCCGAGGAGATCCCGCCGAGGATGCCCTCCTTGGTGCCCAGCTCCCGGGCGACCCGCACGGAGTCCTCGACGCTCACGTCGTAGACGTCGTCGTAGATGTCCCGGTCGAGGTTGTCGGGGACGAAGTTCGCCCCGAGGCCCTGGATCTTGTGCGGGCCGGCCTTGCCCTCGGTGAGCAGGGGTGAGTCGGCCGGCTCGACGACGACCAGGCGGATGTCCGGCTTCTGCTCGCGCAGGTAGCGGCCCGCGCCGGTGATGGTGCCGCCGGTGCCCACGCCGGAGACGAAGACGTCGACCTGGCCGTCGGTGTCCTCCCAGATCTCGGGGCCCGTGGTCCGGTAGTGGATCGCGGGGTTGGCCTCGTTGGCGAACTGGCTGGCGAGGACGGCGTTGTCACTGGAGCCGACGATCTCCTGCGCCTTCTCGACCGCTCCGCGCATCCCCTCGGCACCGGGGGTCAGGACGATCTCGGCGCCGTAGGCGCGGAGCATGACCCGCCGCTCGGTGGACATGGTCTCGGGCATGGTGAGGATCACCTTGTAGCCGCGGGCGGCGCCGACCAGGGCCAGGGCGATGCCGGTGTTGCCGGAGGTGCCCTCGACGATCGTGCCGCCGGGCTTGAGCTTCCCGGAGTTCTCGGCGGCGTCGACGATGGAGACCCCGATGCGGTCCTTGACGGAGTTCGCCGGGTTGTAGAACTCCAGCTTCACGGCGACGTTGCCGGGCAGGCCCTCGTCGAGCCGGTTGAGGTGGACGAGCGGGGTGCTGCCCACGATCTCGGTGACGTCGTGGTAGATCTTCGCCATGGTGTGCTCCTGGGTGGTGGTGTGGTGAATCGGTGGGTGTTGGGATTCGGTGCGTCACAAGCCGGGGATGTTCTCCCGGGCTCAGACAGGAGTGATGAAGGTGCCGGCGAGGCTTTGGAGCTGATAGATCCACTGCATCCAGATCCCGGTCACCATCAGCAGCCCCACGGCGATCAGTACGGAGCCGCCGGCGATGTTGAAGGTGCGGATGTTGCGGCGGATGTAGCTCAGGGTCGTGGTGACCCAGTTGAGCCCGGCCGCGACCAGGACGAAAGGAAGGCCCAGGCCCAGGCAGTAGGTGAAGCCCAGCAGGGCTCCGCGCCAGGCCCCGCCGGTGGTGGTGCTCAGCGCCAGCACCGCACTCAGGGTCGGGCCCATGCAGGGGGTCCAACCCAGGCCGAAGACCACCCCGAGCAGCGGGGCGCCGGCGATGCCGGTGCGGGGTTGGAAGGACAGCTTCTTGGTCTGCTGCAGGAAGGGGAACTTCCCGACCAGCACCAGGCCCATGAGCGCCACGAACACCCCCAACACCCGCATCAGCGGATCCTGCCACCGCACCAACCAGCCCCCGATGGCGCCGAAGGCCGCCCCGTAGACAGTGAACACGGCCGCGAAACCCAGGATGAACAGCCCCACCCCGGCCAGCACCCGCCGCCGGTTGTCGGCCCGGGTCGGATCGGTCAGCCCGGAGACGTAGCCGAGGTAGCCGGGCACCAACGGCAGGATGCACGGGGAGATGAAAGAGACGATCCCGGCGATCACCGCCAAGGGCACGGCGATGAGCAGGGCCCCGGAGTTCACCGTCTCGGCGAAGTAGCCGCCAATCGTCATCACCATCTCCTCGGGCCAGGGGGCGCCCTGAGACTACCGCACATGACCACTGTCAGCCCAAAACACGGTTATCATCGGTCCATGACGATTTCAGAGTATGTTCCGGATGCCCCTTGTGAGGTGTTGGATCCGGCGGCGGCGTTGTTCCACTCCCTCAGTGACCCGACCCGGCTGGCGATTGTGCAGCGCTTGGCTTCCGGGGAGGTGCGGGTGCGTGATCTCACCAGCGAGCTGGGGCTGGCCCAGTCGACCGTGTCCGGCCATGTGGCGTGCTTGCGTGGTTGCGGGCTGGTGCAGGGTCGGGCGCAGGGGCGCAGCGTGTACTACTCGCTGACCCGCCCGGAGCTGATGGACGTGCTGGCCGCCACTGAGGTGCTGCTGGCGGCCACCGGCAACGCCGTGAGTCTGTGCCCGAACTACGGGCTGGATGCCCGTGACACCCCCCAGATTCAGGAGATCACCCGATGAGCGATGCCTGCGGATGCAGCGACGAGAAGAACGAAACCGGTGAGGCCGGGGAGGAGGCCGAGGGCTTCTGGCAGGTGCGCGAGGTCCGGTTCGCCGCCGCGGCCGGGGTGCTGCTGCTGGCCGGCTGGATCCTGTCGCTGGCCGGGGTTCCTCTGTGGGTGGCGCTGAGCCTGGAGACGGGCGCGCTGCTGGCGGCCGGATGGACGTTCGTGCCCTCCACGCTGCGCCGGCTGGCCCGGGGCAAGATCGGGGTCGGGACCCTGATGACCATCGCCGCCGTCGGAGCGGTCGCCCTGGGGCAGATCGAGGAAGCGGCGATGCTGGCCTTCCTCTACGCCATCGCCGAGGCCCTGGAGGAGTACTCGGTGGCGCGCACCCGGCGCGGGCTGCGCGCGCTGCTGGAGCTGGTCCCGGATCAGGCCACGGTGCTCCGGGCCGGGGTGCAGGTCACCGTGCCCCCGGCTGAGCTGGTACTGGGGGACCGGATGGTGGTGCGGCCCGGGGAGCGGGTGGCCACCGATGGGCGGATCCTCACCGGGCGCACCTCCCTGGACACTTCGGCGCTGACCGGGGAGTCCGTGCCCGTGGAGGCCGGCCCCGGCGCGGAGGTCTACGCCGGGTCCATCAACGGCACCGGCCCGCTGGAGGTGGAAGTCACCAGCACCGCCGAGGACAATTCCTTGGCGAAGATCGTGCACATCGTCGAGACCGAGCAGTCCCGCAAAGGCCCCGGCCAGCGACTGGCCGATGCGATCGCCAAACGCCTGGTGCCGGGCATCCTCATCGTCGCCGCCCTGATCATCGCCTACGGGTTCATCGTGGGGGAGCCGGTCCTGTGGTTCGAACGCGCCCTGGTCGTGCTGGTCGCCGCTTCCCCGTGCGCCCTGGCGATCTCGGTGCCCGTCACCGTGGTGGCCTCGGTCGGAGCCGCCAGCCGCATCGGGGTGCTGATCAAGGGCGGGGCCGCGGTGGAGACCCTGGGCAAGATCGGCACCATCGCCTTGGACAAGACCGGCACCCTCACCCGCAACGCCCCGGCCGTCATCGAGGTCGCCACCGCTGGCGGGGTGGACCGGCAGCAGGTGCTGGGGCTGGCCGCCGGGTTGGAGGCCCGCAGCGAACACCCCCTGGCCCGGGCCATCCTCGCCGCCACACCTGAGCGGGCCGAGGTGACCCAGGTGGACACCGTGCCCGGGGCCGGGCTCTACGGCACCCTGGACGGCGCCCGCCTGCGCCTGGGCCGGCCCGGGTGGATCGACCCGGGGCCCCTGGCCGCCGAGATCGAGCGGATGCAGCGCTCCGGGGCCACCGCCGTGCTCATCGAGCAGGACGGGAAGGTTCTTGGGGCGATCGCGGTGCGCGATGAGCTGCGCCCGGAGGCCCGGGAGGTGATCACCCGGCTCAACCGCGCCGGGTACACCACCGCGATGCTCACCGGGGACAACACTCTCACCGCCCATGCCCTGGCCGCAGCCGCCGGGATCACCCAGGTCCACGCCGACCTGCGCCCGGAGGACAAAGCCGAGATCATCCGCACCCTCAAGGCGCAGCGCCCCACGGCGATGGTCGGTGACGGCGTCAACGACGCCCCCGCCCTGGCCACCGCCGACATCGGCATCGCCATGGGCGCAATGGGCACCGACGTGGCCATCGAGACCGCCGACATCGCCTTGATGGGCGAGGACCTCCACCACCTGCCCCAAGCCCTCGAGCACGCCCGGCGGACCCGCTCGATCATGCTGCAGAATGTCGGGGTGTCCCTGGCGCTGATCGCGGTGCTGATCCCCCTGGCCCTGTTCGGGATCCTCGGGTTGGCCGCGGTGGTGCTGGTACACGAGGTGGCCGAAATCCTGATCATCGCCAACGGGGTACGCGCCGGGCGGATCTCCCGCCGCACCCAGCTGCCCACCGCCCAGCCCGCACCGGCTCTGGAACCGGCCGCATGAGCGCCCCCGTCGCCGGGCAGGTCGGCCCTTCGTCCCGATCTGCTCGCCGGTCCCGGACCCTCTTGCTGGCCGGGGCAGCGGCGCTGGCCACCGTCGATCTGATTCTCAAAGCCGTGACCTCAGCCCGTCTCACCGACGGGACCACGGTAGATCTGGGGCCGCTCACGCTGCAGCTGCACCACAACACCGGGGTGGCCTTCAGCCTCGGGGCGGCCCTGCCCTCCTGGGTCATCATCGCCGCGACCGGGGCGATCATCGCCGGGCTGATCTGGTATTTGCTCGTTGCGGCACCCACCCTGACCGGGCTGGCCCGTACCGGAGCGACCCTGATGCTCGGGGGCGCTATCGGAAACTTCCTGGACCGCCTCGACGGGGGAGGGGTGGTGGACTACCTGCACACCGGGTGGTTCCCCACCTTCAATCTCGCCGATGTCTTCGTCACCACCGGGGTCGGCCTCTTGATCCTGGGTACGCTGCTGGCTCCGCGCCCCCAGGACATCTCCGCCGAATAGCCCCCACCTGCTCATCGCGTAACGTCAGGGCCGCCGAGACCTCCTCGGCGGCCCTGGCCCAGGCCACCACGGGTCCCGCCCCGGGCCTTTACTCGTCACGCCCATGCCCGCCGCTCTTTGGCCACAGCCACCGCAGGCGAGGCCCCCGGGCCGCCCGTCGCACCGAGCCGATGACTATCTCAGACCCCTGCACGGCGGCCACAACAGCTTCTCTGCCGGGTAGGCTCGGGTCGAGGCAGTCTCCAGCCCGAGACCCACCACTCCCTGGACAAAAGGCCCTGCACCGTCCCTTGCGGGCAACGTCAGATCCACCCCGTCCAATCAATCGGACTTAGGCGATAGGATCGGGTCATGACGAACACTAGTTGTACGACCGGCCTGGCCCCGGCCGTGGCCCTATTCCACTCCCTGTCCGATCCCACTCGCCTGGCCATCGTGGGGCGCCTGGCCGGCGGTGAAGCCCGAGTGCGGGACCTGGTGGAGGAAACGGGCCTGGCTCAATCCACCGTCTCGGCCCATGTGGCCTGCCTGCGCGAGTGCGGGCTGGTGGCCGGACGCACCGAGGGGCGGCAGATCTTCTACGCTCTGACCCGCCCGGAGCTGATGGATGTGCTCGCCGCCGCCGAGACCCTGCTGGCAGCCACCGGTTCCCAGGTCGCGCTGTGTCCCGCCTACGGCACCTCCACCCAAGAACACTGACAAATACATCACCCTCACCGGGCCCGGCCACGCCCTGAGGGTGAAAGCGGGTGCTGGTGCGCCTTCGGGTGCCCATGACGGGCGCCGCGGCCCATACCCGGTGACAGTGCCCCGGTGATGGTGCCCGGGGCATCGGCTCCCGGCAGCCTTCCCCTGCCTGCTGCGCTCGGCCGCCCGACCCAGCGCAGCACGCCAGGTCCCGGTCGGCGGTTCTCCCCACTGAAGAAAAGAGAGGTTATGGAACTCATCTCCCCCGTGCTGCAGGCGATCGGCCTGTTCGCGGCCACCAACATCGACGACATCATCGTGCTCTCCCTGTTCTTCGCCCGCGGAGCCGGGGCCCGTGGCACCACCGCCAAAATCGGGATCGGCCAGTACGTGGGCTTCGGCGGCATCCTGGTCGCCTCCGTGCTGGTGACCCTGGGCGCCAGCACCTTCCTGCCGCCCGAGGCCATTCCCTACTTCGGCCTCATCCCCCTGATCCTCGGCCTCATCGCGGCCTGGAAGGTCTGGCGCAGCGACGAGGACGACGACGATGACGAGGGGAAGGTCGCCGGCAAACAGGTCAGCATCTGGACCGTCGCCGCAGTCACCTTCGCCAACGGCGGGGACAACATCGGGGTCTATGTGCCCGTATTCGTCACCGTGGGCCCCACCGCGATGGTGGCCTACTGCATCGCCTTTTTGGCCATGGTCGCGGTGCTGGTGGCTATCGCCAAGTACGTGGCCACCCGCAAACCCATCGCCGAAGTCCTGGAACGATGGGAACACATCCTGTTCCCGATCGTGCTGATCGGCCTGGGCGTGGTCATCCTTCTCGAAGGCGGCGCCTTCGGCCTCTAACCCATCCGCCTGCTGAGCTCAGCCCTACGACGGGACCCCGGCTCCCTCGGGCCCGCCCCCGGGCGGTGTGAATGGCCAGGTCGCCCCCATCCTTTGCCTAAACGGTTCACTACCGTCGATCGTGGAACTAGGCTCGGCGCACACGATGCGTACGCCGAAAGGTGGAAACCATGCCGAGGATGTCCGCCTTAGAGGCCTCTTTCTGTCGCAGCGCGCCATGGGGCCTTGTGGCCCGGCGGATGGTTCCTTGGGCGACCCAGGGGTTCCCCGTCACCGGGGACGTGCTGGAGATCGGTGGAGGCAGCGGTGCGATGGCCGAGGCCATCGCCCGAGCCCACCCCCGGGTGCGGCTCACCATGACCGATGCCGACCCGGTGATGGTCGAGGCCGCGCAGGACCGCCTGGCCGGACACCCCTTGGTCCAGGCGCGTCAGGCCGATGCCACTCGGCTGCCCTTCGAGGACGAGTCGTTCGACACGATTCTGAGCTTTCTGATGCTCCACCACGTCATCGAGTGGGAACACGCGGTGACCGAGGCGGCCCGAGTCCTGCGACCGGGCGGGGCCTTCGTGGGATACGACCTGCTGGCCTCACCGATGGCATCCCTGGTGCACCGTGCCGACCGGTCACCGCACCGGCTCATCGAACCGGAAGCCTTCGGACCAGTCCTCGACCAGGCCGGCCTTGCCCGACTCGCCCTCCGGCTGTCCTTCGGCGGTCGGGTCATACGTTTTATCGCCCACAAGCCAGGCAATGCCCAGAACGCTCCCGGCAGCGACATCACTTCCAGGAGCAGCCGATGAATAGCGCGCCCATCACCCCCGGAACCATCCATGAGGAGCTGGAGCGGGTCCGCGCGGACTTCCACGCCCTGATCATTGAAGCGACCCCTGCGGATGTGCACCGGCTCTCGTCAGGCACTCGGTGGACCAACGGGCAGCTGCTGTTCCACATGTTCTTCGGCTACCTGATCGTCCGGCGCCTGCTGCCCCTGGTGCGCCTGATGGGCCGTCTCCCCGAGCCGGTCAGCCGCACCTTCGCCCGGGTGCTGGAGGCCGGCACCCGGCTCTTCCACCTGATCAACTACTTCAGCGACCGTGGGGCCGCGCGGGTGATCCACGGTCCGCGGCTGATCCGGTGGTTCGACCGCACCGTCGACGTCCTGCAGGCCCAGCTCGCCGCCGAGCCCGCGGCCGCACTGGTCCGTGGGATGCACATGCCCGTGTCCTGGGACCCGTACTTCCGGGACTGGATGAGCCTGGCCGAGATCTACCACTACGGCACTCAGCACTACGATCACCACCGACGGCAGCTGACCATCGGCCGGCCATCCTGAGGAGGCCCCTGAGGAGCTGAGTAGTGCGGTCGGGACGGCCCAGTGGGCGTCCTGCGTTCTGGGCGGGATCGCCACGTCAGGGTCGACCAGGCTGATGCTGATGGGGCCATGAGCCTGGGGTGAACCCACCGTTGAACCCGCCCGGCGCCCGAGGGTCAGTATTCAGCCGGCACCGGCAGGGGGCTGTTGTCGCAGCGGCACCTTGACCTCCCCCTGTGGGGGAGGGTGCAGGCTGGGTCGCAGAATGGCACACGGAAAGTTTCCGGTGGAAGTGTGCCTCACCGACTTGCGGAGGTTGTCATGGCTGACACGGCAGTGATCGAGACCGACCTGGCCATCATCGGTTCCGGTGGTGGTGCTTTCGCCGCCGCGATCCGGGCGACCAGCCTGGGCCAACGGGTGGTGATGGTGGAGCGGTCCACGGTGGGGGGCACCTGTGTGAACACCGGGTGCGTGCCCTCGAAGGCGTTGCTGGCTGCTGCGGCCGCCCGGCATGTGGCCCTGGAGGCCTCCGGCCGGTTTCCCGGGCTCGCCGCCTCCGCGGGCCCGGTGGACATGCCGGGGCTGATGGCGGGCAAGAACGGGCTGGTGGAGGGGATGCGTTCGGAGAAGTACGTGGATCTGATCGCCGACTACGGGTGGGACCTGCGCCGCGGGGACGCCGCCTTCACCGGCACGGCCCAGGACCCGGTGCTGGAGATCACCGGCCGCGGCGGGGCGGTGGAGGAGGTGCGGGCCGGCCACTACCTGGTGGCCACCGGCTCGGCCCCGTGGACTCCGCCGATTCCCGGGCTGGAGGAGGTCGACTACCTCACCTCCACGACGGCGATGGAGCTGCCGGAGGTCCCGGAGTCGATGATCGTGCTCGGCGGCGGCTATGTGGCCTTGGAGCAGGCCCAGCTTTTCGCCCGGCTGGGTTCGCAGGTCACGGTGCTGGCCCGCTCCCGGCTGCTGTCCGGGGAGGAACCGGAGGTCTCGAAGACCCTTATGGGGGTCTTCGCCGATGAGGGCATCCAGGTGGTGCGCCGGGCCGCGGTCGAGTCCGTGGGCACCGATCCGGCCACCGGGGGTGTCGTGGTGGCCGCCACCACCCGGGCCGGGCGCCAGGAGTTCACCGCGGACCGGTTGCTGGTGGCCACCGGGCGCCGGGCGGTGACCGAGGGCCTGGGCCTGGGCACGGTGGGGGTGGCTACGGGGGAGCGGGGGGAGATCCTCGTGGAGGACACCCTGGCGAGTTCGCACCCGCGGATCTGGGCGGCCGGGGATGTCACCGGGCACCCGGAGTTCGTCTACGTGGCCTCCGCCCACGGGGTCACCGCGGTGGAGAACGCCTTCAACGACACCGGGCGGCGGGTCGACTACACCCACCTGCCCCGGGTGACCTTCACCTCTCCGGCGGTGGGGGCGGTGGGCATGACGGATAAGCAGGCCCGGGAGGCGGGCATCCGGTGTGAGTGCCGGGTGCTGCCGTTGGAGTACGTGCCGCGGGCGCTGGTGAACCGCGACACCCGGGGGTTCATCAAGATTGTCGCCGACGCCGACACCGGGCGGATCGTGGGGATCACCGCGGTGGCCCAGGAGGCCGGGGACCTGGCCGCGGCCGGGGTCTACATCTTGTCCGCGGGGATGACGGTGGACCAGGTGGCGACCTTGTGGTGCCCGTATCTGACGATGGCTGAGGGTGTGAAGATCGCCGCCCAGTCCTTCCGCACCGATGTCTCGAAACTGTCCTGCTGCGCCGCCTGAGGCCCGGGCCCCACCAGCGCCCCCAGCCCCGGAGGGACGACGGTGACCGGCCACCAGGCCTCTACGGTCGCCGGCCGGCCGGTTATCAGCACGGCCGAGCAGCGGCTCGCCCAGGCCCCCGCCGACCTCCCCGGCGACCGGGCGGGCGGCTGGCACCGCACGTCCTGCCCCGTGATGGGCCGGGGCGTCGCGATGAGCTCGACGAGTAGCCCCGAAAGATCCACCGCATCTGAAGGAGACACATCATGAGCGAACATTTCGACGTGGCCGTGTTGGGCATGGGACCCGGTGGCGAGGTCGCCGCCGGCCGGTTGCTGGCGGCGGGGAAGAACGTCGCCGTGATCGAGCGGGAGTTGATCGGTGGGGAGTGCGCCTACTGGGCGTGTATCCCTTCCAAGACGGTGCTGCGCCCGGCCGAGGCACGCACCGAGGTGCACAAGGCCGCCGGGGTGTCCGGGGCCGAGGTGGACTGGGCCTCCACCCGGGAATACCGCGACTACATGATCCGTGACCTCGACGACTCCGCCCAGGCCGAGGGCTACACCGGTCAGGGCGCGACCGTGATCCGGGGCGAGGCCGGCCTCACCGGCCCGGGCCGGATCCGGGTCGGGGACCGGGAGATCACCGCCGAGCACATCATCATCGCCACCGGCTCCGAGGCGGTGATTCCCCCGATCGAAGGGATCGAGGAGATCACGGCCTGGACCAACCGGGAAACTTACACCACCCACGATTTGCCCGAACGCGCTGTGGTCGTCGGTGGCAGCGCTGTCGGGGTGGAAACCGCCACGTTTTTGGCCCGCTTCGGGGTGCAGGTCACCCTCATCCACCGCGGGGACCGGCTGTTGGGCCGGGAGGAACCCCGGGTGGGAGAGCTCGTGCACGACTACCTGGCCGAGGCCGGGGTCGACATCCGCCTGGGCTCCTCGGCCGCCCGGGCCCACCGCAACGGCGCCGACAGCGTCATCGAGCTCGAGGACGGGACCGAGGTGGCCGCCGACGTGGTGGTCTTCGGCACCGGCCGTACACCCCGCACCCAGGGTCTGGGCTTGGAGGCGGCCCGGGCACGTCTGGGCGAACACGGCGAGGTGCTGATCGACGAGCACGCCCGGGCCGGGGCGAATCTGTGGGCGATCGGTGACGTCACCGCGGTGATGCCCTTCACCCATGTGGCGAAGTATCAGGGGCGGATCGCCGCTGACGCGATCCTCGGCCGCCCGCGCCCGGCCGGCTATGTGGGGATCCCGCGGGTGGTGTTCGCCGACCCGGAGATCGCCGCGGCCGGACTCACCACCGCGCAGGCTCAGCACCGCGGGATCCGCACCACCGCCACCGAGCTGGATCTGGCCCAGGCCATTGCCCGCCCGTGGACCTACGAGCAGGACCCGCGCGGGCACCTGGGGCTGCTGGCCGATGCCGAGCGAGGGGTGCTGATCGGGGCGTGGGCGGTCGGCCCGCAGGCCGGGGAATGGATTCACCACGCCTCCCTGGCGATCCGGGCGCAGCTGCCGCTGGAGCTCCTGCGTGATCAGGTCGCCCAGTTCCCCACCTACCATGAGGCCTACCAAGCCGCACTGGAGCAGCTCGAAGCCTAGGACCTGCACACCGACCCACCCCCGCCCAGAGCCGCCGAGGGCAATCCGGTGGAGGCCCCGGACGGCTGATATCAGCACCGTCAAGAGGAGAAGTACTCATGGCTCAACGGTTGGTCGTCATCGGTGGGGACGCCGCTGGGATGAGCGCGGCCTCGGCCGCCCGCCGCCAGCTGCCCCAGGATCAGTTGGAGATCGTGGCGTTCGAGCGCGGTCACTACACCTCGTACTCGGCCTGTGGGATCCCGTACTTCATCGGCAAGGACGTCGCCGACGCTTCGGCGTTGATCGCGCGCACCCCGCAGCAGTTCCGCGACCGCCACGGCATCGATGCCCGGACCGGTCACGAGGTTCTGGAGATCGACCTGCACCGTCGCGCTGTGCTGGTGCGGGACCTCGCCCGGGGCCGGGAAACCTGGGAGGACTTCGACCAGCTCATGATCGCCACCGGGGCCACCCCGGCCCGCCCTCCACTGCCCGGGATCCAGGCCCGGGGCATCTTCGGGGTGCAGACTCTCGACGACGGCCTGGCCCTGCGGTCGGTGCTGGAGCGGGACCGGCCGGGCCGGGCGGTGGTGGTCGGGGCCGGCTACATCGGCCTGGAACTGGCCGAGGCCCTGTGCGCCTGGGGGGTGGACATCACCGTGATCGGGCGCCCCCCGGCCCCGCTGCCGGGCCTGGACCCGGACATGGGCGCGCTCATCGCCACCGCGATGGAGAGCTTCGGGATGGAGGTGCGGATGGAGGAGACCGTCACCGGCTTCGCCACCACCGGTGGGAAGGTCACCGCCGTGGTCACCGATCAGGCCACGATCCCCACCGATCTGGTGATCCTCGGGCTGGGGGTGACCCCGAACACCACCCTGGCCGCCCGGGCCGGGATCCCGCTGGGAGAGACCGGGGCGATCGCGGTGGACCGCAGGCTGCGCACCGGGATCGAGGGCGTGTGGGCGGGCGGGGACTGCGTGGAGAAGTTCCACCGCGTCTCCCGACGCCACGTCAGTCTCCCGCTGGGCACCCACGCGAACAAGGAGGGCCGCACCGCCGGGATCAACCTCGGCGGCGGCTACGCCACCTTCCCCGGAGTGCTCGGCACCGCCGTGACCAAGATCTGCGACATCGAAGTCGGACGCACCGGCCTCGGCGAGGCCGAAGCGCAAGCGGCCGGCTTCGACCCGATCACCGCCGTGATCGACTCCACCACCCGGGCCGGCTACTACCCCGGAGCCAAACCGATCCGCACCAAACTCATCGCCGAACGCGGCACCGGACGACTGCTCGGAGCCCAGATCGTCGGAGAAGAAGGCGCCGCCAAACGCATCGACGTGCTCTCCGTCGCCCTGTGGCACGAGACCCCGGTGGAAGAGCTGCTGAACATCGACCTCTCCTACGCCCCACCCTTCTCCCCGGTGTGGGACCCGGTGCTGATCGCAGCCCGCAAGAGTTGGCAGGCCGTGGAGACCGACCGCGCCCGCACCGAACCCGGATGACCACCGATCCTTCCGGGCCGGTCAGTGTCCTGCCCGGAGCCTTCCTCTACCGTGGAAGGCCACAGAACAGTCCAGGATCGAGGTGCACCGTGCGGATCGGTGAAGCGGCCGCAGCCGCCGGCATGACCACCAAAGCCCTGCGGTTCTACGAACAGCAAGGACTGCTGCCCCCGGTGCACCGCGGTCCCAACGGATACCGCGACTACCCACCAGATGCCCTCGCCCGCCTGCAGTTCATCCGCCGCAGCAAGGCCGCCGGACTCAGTTTGGCCGAGATCCGGAACATCCTGCAGATCCGCGACGCCGGACAGGCCCCGTGTTCCCACGTAGCCGCCCAGCTCGCCCAGCAACTCACCGACCTCGACCAGCACATCACTGAGCTCACCGCTCTGCGGGCCTCCGTGGCCGCGCACTACCAGGCCGCCTCCCAAGGCGATCCCGCCCAGTGCGACGCCGAGCAAATCTGCAGTTACCTCTGAGGTCAGCATTGATGTTCAGAAATGGATGAACACAGCGATGAATCCGAAGAGCGCTACCACCGCTTTATATATGGTGGGATACCGGCCACTGAGGCGCGGGCATTGCTTGACCCGCCCCAAAATTCATTAAGACCTGGTCTCATAACTCCGTTGCCTGGCGCAGTCGGCGGAGATTGATGAGCGTGACGGCGAGCATCAGCAACGGCAGCAGCGTGGTTTCGGTGCGGTCGTAGCGCAGCCCGAGTCGCTTGAACCGCAGCACCCAGGAGATGGTGCGCTCCACCACCCAGCGGTGCCGGCCCAGGTGGTTCTTGGCCTCGATCCCGCGACGGGCGATACGCACCTTGATGCCCCGCCGGTGCAGGTACCGGCGGCACCTCGGGTAGTCGTAACCCTTGTCCGCATGTAGCTTGTCCGGCCTGCGACGGGGCCGCCCCGGACGCCCTCGCCGGCCGTGCACGGCCGGGTTGGTCTCCAGCAGTGGCTCGAAGAGCTTGCTGTCATGCGTGTTCGCCGCCGAGATCAGCACGTGCAGGGGCAGCCCGTTCCGGTCGGTGAGCAGGTGGTACTTCGTGCCCGGTTTCCCGCGGTCGGTGGGGTTCGGGCCGGTCAGCTCACCCCCCTTTTCGCCCGTACGGACACCGCGTCGATGCTGGCCCGGGACCAGTCGAGGATCTCCTGCTCGGAGAGTTCCTCGAGCACGGCCCGGTGGAGCTTCTCCCATACCCCGGCCTCTTGCCAGTGTCTGAGCCGGCGCCAGGCGGTGTGCCCGGACCCGCACCCCAGCGCCGGAGGCAGATCCCGCCACCGGCACCCGGTGTGGAGCACGAACAGGATGCCTTCCAGGGCGGCACGGTCCTCGATCCGGGGTCGGCCCCCGGGGCCTCGAGGCGGTGGCTGGGGCGGGATCAGCGGGGCGATCAGCTCCCACAGACGGTCATCGACCATCCACGACTGCGTCCTCGTCGTCATGCAGGCACTGTGAACCACCCAGAAGCGAGTGGGCAACGACAGACCGAGTTTTGAGACCAGGTCTAAGGGGGATCTGCTCCAGTGCCGCGGTGTGACGCGGTGCTTCGGCTCTTTGAGCGCGGGGTCAGGAAACAGGTCGGTGGGCGTGGTGTTCGTGTAGTCGCAGATACGCCCAGGATCGCCCGGCCGGGAGAAGTGCGGTGGCGGTGAGTACACCCAGGGTGGTGAGGACGGGCAGCCACGGCAGTCCAGGGCGCAGCACGGCCCCGGCCACGGCGGTCGCCCCGGCCGTTGCCAGCAGCGCCATGTTCTCGAGCTGGGCGCAGGAGCGGACCGCTGCGCCGATGTGCATTGAAGATGAGCTGGGCAAGCGATGTGCTCGCAGTGCAGTGTGCCGGGCGGCCGCGATGTCGGTGCCTTGTCCGGTGTGTGCCAGGAGCGGTCGTGGGGCCCGTGTGGTGGTCAGGACGAGCCAGGCGATTCCCATGATGGGAATCCAGGCCAGAGAGAACCACTGCGGGCCGCTCTCACTCCGTCCGGCCCACCACGTGGTGATCAGCCCGGTCAGGACGAGGGCGGCCATCGCCGGGGCCGCCGACACCAGCAGTTGCCGCCGGGAAGGAATGGGGCGCTCCGGATGGTGCAGCACCACGCCGGTTCGCTCGGGTGTCGCCATGCTATCCATGGCAGTGCTCCGATCGTGGCCTGCCGGCGGTGCCGCTCGTGGCCGTGGACGCGACGCCCGGTCGCGTGGTGCCAGGTGGATGCGGACAGTGGCCTGCGGGGGGTCGTTCCACGCCGTGTCCTTTCACCCATCGCCGGTGGTCGGGCCCCAGGGCCCGTTGCCAGTACACACCCGCCTCGGGCGGGCGGGGCGTTTCTTAATGCAGCTCTAACGGGGTCGGTGTCGTCGTGGCCGGTGTCGGGCGGGTGCGGTCAGGGGGTGAAGCGGTAGCCCATGCCGAGTTCGGTGCGGAAGTAGCGGGGGTGGGAGGGGTCGGGTTCGAGCTTGGCCCGGAGCTGGGACATGTAGACGCGCAGGTAGTTGGTTTCCTCCCCGTACTCGGGTCCCCACACGGTGGTGAGCAGCTCGGTGCGGCCGATCAGCCGGTCAGGATTGCGGGCGAAGGTCTCGAGCAGGCGCCACTCGAGCTTGGTCAGACGCACGGGTTCACCGGCGACGGTGACGGTGCGGGTGGCCAGGTCGATGCGCACCCGCCCGTCGGAGGTCTCCACCTGGGCTTGGCCCGGGTCGGGGTGGGCCCGGCGCAGGGCGGCGCGCAGGCGGGCCAGCAGCTCGTCCATGGCGAAGGGCTTGGTGATGTAGTCATCGGCCCCACGGTCCAGGGCATCAACCTTGCTGTGGGACTCCCCGCGGGCGGAGACCACGATGATCGGTACGGTGGACCAGCCCCGGATCCCGTCGATGACCTCTCGGCCCTCCAGGTCGGGCAGTCCCAGGTCCAGAAGCACCACGTCGGGGTGCTCGTCGGCGGCCAGTTGCAGGGCTTGGTGGCCGGTGGCGGCCCGGTGGGTGTGGTAGCCGCGGGCTTTGAGGTTGACCAGCAGGGCCCGGGCGATCTGGGAGTCGTCCTCGACGACGAGCACGCTGGGGCTCATGTCGGGACCTCCTGGTCCGATTCGTCGTTCGCGTTGCCGCCGGGGTCGTGGACGAGGGTGTCCTCCGCCTCCGCACCGCGGCCGGTGGGTGCTGCGGGGAGGGTGAGGACCATGGTCAGCCCCCCACCGGGGGTGTCGGTGGCGTGCACGCGCCCGCCCATGCCCTCGGCCAGCCCCCGGGCCACGGCCAGGCCGAGTCCGACCCCGGTGGTGGTGTTATGGTCGCCCAGGCGTTGGAAGGGGCGGAAGATCGTTTCCTTCTCCGCGTCCGGCACGCCGGGGCCGTGGTCGATCACCTGCAGGTCCACCACTCCGGGCCCGGGCACGGCACGGACGAGCACGGGGCCGCTGCGGCTGTGCTTCAGGGCGTTCTCCACGAGGTTGGCGATCACGCGCACGAGCAGCCCGTGATCTCCGGCCACCGGCGGGCAGCCGGCAGGGATGTCGATGCGCACCCGGGGCTCACCGGTGGCAGCGCCGAGGCTGTGCACCGCGGCCGCGGCGAGGTCCTCGAGCTCCAGCGCAGTGCGGTGCACCAGCAGGTTCCCGGCCTGGATGCGGCTCATGTCCAGCAGGTCCTCGATCCGCTCGGTCAGCTGGTCGGTGGACTCCTCGATGGTGGTCAGCAGCTCGGCGGTGTCCTCCGCGCTGAGCACCACGTCGTCCAGTCGCAGGCTCGAGATCGAGGCCTTGATCCCGGCCAGGGGTGTGCGCAGGTCATGGGAGACCGCCGCCAGCAGCGCGGTGCGCATCGCGTTACCGGCCGCCAGCTCCTGGGCCTGCAACCGTGCCTCGGCCAGTTCCTGCTGCTGCAGCACGGCCGCGATGCGTCCGGCGAAGGCCTCCAGCACGCCCTGGTCCGAGGCCTCCTGCGGGAACCCATCGATCAGCAGGACGTGGTCGTCGTCGACGACGACGGTGTTGTCACAGCTGGACGGATCCGGAACCGGTTCCCCGGAGCCGGCGGTAATCTCCCACGTCTTCGGGTTCGCGGCGCCTGTGCGGTGGGTGGCCAGGGCGACAGCCTGCAGATCGTAGGTGCGGTGCAGGCGCTCCAGCAACGCCGGCACGCTCAGTCCCTCCCGGATCACTCCTCCGGCCAACTCAAACAGGGTGGCCGCCTGGTGGCGGGCCCGCCCGGCTTCGGTGGTGCGCCTCGCCTCGATGTCCACGACCCGGGCCACCCCGGCGGCCACGAGCAAGAACAGTCCCAGGGCCACGACGTTGAGCGGCTCATGGATGATCCACTGCCCCGTCGGCGGGGTGAAGAACCAGTTGAGCACCATCGTGCTGGCCAGCGCGGTCGCCACGGCCGGCCACCATCCGCCCAGGATCGCGACGAACACCACCACCGTGAGGTGGCACAGGAAGTTCAAGGTGATCGCATCCGCTCCGGTACCGGCCCGGAGGAACCCCGCGGTCAGTGCGGTCGGTCCGAGAAGGGCCAGGACCCAGCCGGCGACACGGCGGGCGGGCCCCAGGGGGGCGAGGCGTCGACGATGGGTCCCGTGCGATCGGCCGGGGGTGTGGGGGACCAGGAGCACGTCTAGGTCATCGGCCGCTTCCAGGACCCGGGCTGCCGTACTGGGGCGCAGGAGCCCGTCGAGGGGGCGGTGCCGAGCAGTGCCGACTACCACGTGGGTGGCCTGGACGCTGCGGGCGAAGCCCAGGAGGGCCACGGCCACGTCCTCGCCCAGCACCGTGTGCCAGGTGCCCCCGCCTGCCTCCACCATCGGCCGCCACCGGGACAGCAGCTCAGCACCGGCGCCGGGGTCGCCTCGGCGGGCGTCCCCGGCCACGTGCACGGCCATCACCTCGGCCCCGGGCATCCGTGCGGCCACCAACAGGCCGCGCTCGATCAGCGCCTCGGACTCCGAGCCCCCCGACACGGCCACCACCACCCGGGCATGCCGAACCAGCCCGTCCCCGGGCTTTTCGGTGGCTTCCCGGGTGCTGGGCTGTGGGGTGTGGCTGCCTGTGACCACGGTGTCCTCCTCCGGATGGGCTCAGGTGGCAACGAAGCGCTGTCAGGGCCCGGAAGCGAGCGTAGTCACCGGGTACCGGCCCGACCACACCGGCCACAGGCCGCCTGGTCCGCACGGCTGGCCCCACCACCTTTCTGCCTCCACCCGAGACCTGGCAGCGCCCCTTGTTCTCCTGGGGTGAGCTGTGGCCCAGGCGGGACGCGGGGGCCGGTCACCCGATGATGGGGCGTTCTTCGGGCAGCCGGTAGAGACGGCGTTGGGTGCGTAGGGCCAGGGACGTGGCGATGGTGATGGTCCCCACACGCCCCATGAACATCAAGGCGATGAGCACCAGCTCGGCGCTGGTGGGCAGGTCCCCGGTGATGCCCATGGACAGCCCCACGGTGGCGAAGGCGGAGGCGCTTTCGAACAAGGCGGTCTCCAGGCCGTGGTCGGTGAGCACGAGCAGGGCCACCGTGCCCAGCACGACCGCGGCGACCCCGAGCAGCGCCACCGACAGCGCCTGGCGTTGCACAGAGGAACTGATCGAGCGCGGCCCGATGGTGACCTGGGCGTGGCCGCGGACCTCGTTCCAGATCGCGTAGGCGAGCACGAGGAAGGTGGTGATCTTGATCCCGCCGGCCGTGCCGGCGCTGCCCCCGCCGATGAACATCAGCACATTGGTGACCAACAGGGATTCCGAGGCGGCCGCCCCGTAGTCGATGCTGTTGAACCCGGCCGTGCGGGGGAACACGCTCAGCCCCAGGGCGCCCAGCACCTTGCCGCCCGGGGTGAGGGCTCCGAGGGTTTCGGGGCGGTCCCACTCGAAGGCCGCGAGGACCACGAACCCCACCACCAGCAGCAGCAGCGTGCCGTAGACGGTCAGCCGCACGTGTACCGTCCAGGCCTTTGTCATCGTGGAGTCCCGCAGCAATTCGATGATCACCGGGAACCCCAATCCACCCAGGATCACCGCCACGCAGATGGGCACGATGATCCACGGGTCGTCGACGAAACCGATGAGGCTGTCGCTGAACACCGAGAACCCGGCGTTGTTGAACGCCGAGATCGCGTGGAACACCCCGTGCCATAGCGCCGGGCCCGGCTCGTGGTCGTAGGCGATCCAGAATCGCGCGGTCAGGATTACGGCTACCACCGCTTCGATGGTGAGCATGATCTGGGCGACCCGCAGCAGCACTCGGCGCACATCTCCCAGGTTCACCGTGTGCGTCTCTGAGGCGGCGACCAGCTGGTTCCACAGCCCCAGTCGCTTGCGCACCAGCAGGGCCAACAGGGTGCCCAGGGTCATGATCCCGAACCCGCCGACCTGGATCAGGCCCAGGATCACCATCTGCCCGAACGGGGTCCAGAACGTCGGGGTGTCCACCGTGATCAGCCCCGTCACGCACACCGCCGAGACAGCGGTGAACAGCGCCGGCATGAACACCGCCGCCTCATGATCGGCCCGGGAGACCGGCAGCATCAGCAGCACCGCACCCACCATGATCGTGGCCAGAAACCCTACCGGGACCAAGCGGACCGGGTTGTCTAGGAACGCCTTTTTCAGCCGCCCAGGGATCTTCGGCGATCTCCCGGGGGATACTCGGGGAGAACCGGTCGTCCGGAACACCGCCCCGCCCCCCTGCCCATGATCGCGTTGCCTGTCACGGCGCCGAGGACCACCCCCGGCACTACTGAACAGTTCACGCCCGGACCCCCATCAACAGGACGGTTCTTAATGCGGGGCTAATGCCACCGGCGCGAATCTTGACGTCCTCTTCACATCCACCCGCGCCTCGCCCCGTTGCATCTGGACCCCCTGCGGCTTATGCGCGGTGAGGCCCACCCAACGTCGGCCGTGAGATAGCCGGGCAATTGCTGATGGACTCCTGGGTGGTGGAGCCAAGAGCAGCCTTGGCCTCCCTTTGCATATGGCCCGGCTACCGGACACTGAGTTCCTGCAGGTTTGATGCCGCATTGTTTCCGGTCAGGAGGGATGTCGTCATGCCGCAAACCTTCGATCCCGCCGTCACGGAACGGGCCGTGCGGATGATGCTGGCACAGTTGCCGGAGCACTGGTCGATCGACAATGCTGACGCTGCCGTGGGAGCCAGCCCGGGAGCGGGACTGTACCCAACGATGGCCCCGGTGGGTCAACGGTGCCAAGGCAGCAGGTGGGCGCTGTGGTGGGTCGTGCTGTTCCTGCTCCGTCAGTGGCTTGGTAGTCTCTATGCGCCCCTAGCCCGAGGGGCAGGTTCCCGATCTCCCCGGTCGGGCCCCGGAGTGCCCCACCCCTGTCGGGTGGGGCACTTTCGTGATGTGGAGGTGGTGTCCTTCGCGTGTTCGATCAGCTCGGCCATCACCTCCACGACGACCTGTCGTGGGAGCCTCGTCAGTGGTGCAGTGCGCTGCGCCGCGGCGGTCCGCGGGGCGGAGCAGGTGCGCCTGCTGTGCGAGGTCATCGGCCGTGTCGGCATCGAGGTGAAGCAACTCCAGCGCACCGCGCACGTCAGTGTCCACGCCATCCCTGTTGACGGGCCCCGCTTCTGCCGGGCTGTGGGACTCGATCGGGGTGAGTTCTTCGTCGCCGAGACACTGAGGATCCGCCGGGCAGCCGGCACGCGCTCATGGCCTGAGCAGGACGTTCACGACGTGCTGCGGCTTTTGTGCTGCGGCCCTTCCCGAGACTGTTCTCCAGGGCGGCGGGATCACGGGCGAGCCGGTGACCGGCGTGCTCCGGCGCTCATGCCGACCTCGGTAGCAGCCTCAGGGCCCCGGCCCTGGCCCGATGGTTCGCCAGGGCGGTTACGGGGCGGTGGGCGGGCTGATGGGTGGGAAGGTCGACCTTGGTGAGCACCTCTACTGGGCCGGTTGCGGTGTCGTTGTGTTCGAGAGCCCAGCGCAGCAGGTCCACGGCTCCTGCCTCCACGTGCTCGGCGGTGGTGAGGTCGACGGTGACGGCCACCGGTGGGATCAGCGTCCGGGCCCGGGCCACGAGGGGATGCAGGGCGTGCTGGTTGGCCTCGGTCACGCACCCGGTGACGATCAGGCGCACGTAGGCGCCGTGGAGGTCGATCTGGACGAGTACGGAAAGCTTGTGGTCCATGGGGGAGCATCCTTCATCGCATGCTGGGAACCTCGGGCCCCTTCCCGGGCCTTTTCCCACGGTAGGGAATCGGCCGCCGGACCGGCAACGGATTGTTCTGGTTGGGCCCCATATTTCTCCAACCGGCAGGTAGGACCCGCACCGGCGCGGACGTCTTCTCCTGTCCCCTGCACCGGTGATGACATCCCTGAAGTGTGCGGAGCGCTGCCCGGGATGCACCGCGGTCACTCGGCGGCACGCGCCTGCAAGGCCTGCCCCGGAGAACCCGTGTCGAAGAGCCTCCTACCGCCGACTGGACGCCTCAGGGCGTAGGGGCTCGAGAGCCGATCCATCGACTTTTCCGGGTGCCGCCTCCGGTGGCAGGAGGGGGATGTCGAAGACACCGGGCCTGGCAGATGGCTCGATGAGCGGCTGACGGCAGCCGCGAGCAGACCGACTATTGGGGCCCTGCCTCTGCTCTGTGCCGCCCCAAGGGGGGCGAGATGCCCGACATCTGCCTGGCGTCTGCCGGAGGTGGTGCAGAAGTCGGGGGAGAAGGCGCGCGGCGTGGTGGGACCGGGGGATGCTCTAGGTCTAGGGGTGGTCCGGGGTGGTGTCCCGGTGGAGGGTCCACACGTTGGTTCCGTCGCGGTGGTCGAAGGTTGCGGTGCTGACCAGGGCCTGGATGAGCCCCAGGCCGCGCCCGGATTCAGCCAGCCCGTCCTTGAGTGCAGACCCGTCGGGGCTGATCTGGGCCGGGGCGGCGTTGATCTCGTAGATCCGCGCCACGAGCCGCGTGGGGGTCACGGTGATTTCCAGGGCCAGTTCCAGGGCCTGTCCATTGAGCGGGAGGGCGTGCACGATGCTATTGGTGACCGCCTCGACCACGGCCAGGGTGAAGGCCATCCGATCCGGCTCCGGCACGAAAGCGATCTCGGCCCACAGGTTCTCCAGATCGTCATGGACGGCCTCGAGGGTCTGCGGGGTCGCGGGTCCTCGACGGGCCCGGTGCACGCTGGGCTCAGTCATCGTCGAAGGCTTTCTCGGGGCTCTCGTACGGGGGCAGCACCCGGTGCATGCTGGTCAGTTCCAGCACCATCTGCAGCCGCGGGCCCGCCCGGGCGATCCGCAGGTCCCCGCCGGCGTGGCGGGCGATCTTCAGGCACCCGATCAGCGCCCCCAGCCCGGAGGAGTCCATGAACGCGATCCCGCCCAGATCAAGCACCACGCGGCGGACGCCACCGGCGACGATCTCCGCCACCACCTCCCGCACCTGCGGCGCCTCGGCCAGATCCAAGCGGCCGGTGAGCCCGACCACTGTGTAGCCGCGACGGTGCTCCGTGGTGAACTGCATCGGGATTCCTCTCCGTGGGGGATGGCCCGGGCCTGGGTGCGGCAGCCGAGCACCGGCCACCAGCTCCTCGATGGCACACCACGGCCTACGGCTGACCCTAAGCATGACTGCATGCCATTGCATAGAGAAATTTGCGCCACTGTCTTCCGGTGAAGGTGGTGTTTGTTCGTCTCCACCACCGGGGGCGTGGCGTGAGCCGGATCCCGTGGGGAGACCCTCTATCGTGCTCGCTGCACGGCGTGGCGGGCCTGATCGGAGGCATCTTTACAACTGCCACTCACTTTCTCCATAGTGATGGGAGCTTTTCTCGGGATCGGTCTGTCGATCGCTCCGAGGAGACCTGGCTGGGGCAGCAGTCGGAGATCCAGGCGGTGCTCCGACCCGCTCGATGCCAGGTGAAAGGGCTTGATCATGCGCGAAGACCTGACGGCTGCCTGCAGGCTCTTGGGCGTGATCCAGCGGGTCGTGCTGCGTGAGCAGCTGCGCCGGGCCGAGGTGTTGCTGGATCCGGCTGAGACCGTCCAGGTGCTGGCACCGGGGTGGTGGCGGTGCCAGCGGACCCTGGTCGTGGTCACGACCTCACGGCTGCTGCTGGTCCGCCGGGAGCTGGGATGCTTCACGCGCGACCAGGTGACCTATCCGTTGCGCGGCATCGGGACCTTGCGCGTCCAGGCCTGTCCTCCGGAGGGCGTGCGGTTCCGGGTGAGTATGGGTCTGGATCTGGAAGAGTTCTCCGTGACCCGGCACGGTGACCTGGTAGAACACGCACTACGAGGGGCCAGATCATGACCACGGACCGTGGAGGCCAGCCCTTCCCCGGCAAGCCGGCCTTCCGGAGAAGATCGACGCTTCTCCGACCCAAGAACCTGTGACCCGATCCAGTCCTTCACTCCTGCACCGCGTCCTTGGTGCCGTGCGGGAGTAGCACAGGAACTCAGCGAGCCCGCTTGCCCTCGCTCGGATCCGTGAGGCGAGCACAGGGACGGTGGCCATCAGCCTCAGGACCACGAAGACCGCCCTCTTTGCATATGGCCCGGCTACCGGACACTGCCCACGGGAACGACGTTGCAGCTGGGGTTGCCGGTGTGCAGCGCGATCGCCGGAGCTAGACCCGCCTCCGGCGCGCGAGTCGGAAGGTGTTGCAGTCCCCGCACCATGCATCTAGAAAAGGCCGGCCTGTCGTAGTGCGCACCGCACAATTGGGGCGTTCCTGAATGCACATCCCGTGATGGACTGGACGCTGAAATCCAGCGGCGGAAGGCAACGACCATGAAGGGCACAACGAAACAGACGGTCGGGACCCTGGTAGGGACCTTAGGCGTCGTAACGGTGTTCAACTCCTTCAAGTTCCACACGGTGGATCCGTTCTGGTTGGGTGGGGCCATCACCATCCTGGGCGTGGCGTTGGGGGTGCTGGGGTGGAAGTTGATCGCCCGTGGCCGCAGCGATGTCGCCCTCGAGGCGGCACGGCACAATGACGATCAAGTCGCCCGCCATCAGGCCCACCTGGCCGGCGAGGGCCCGGACGCCCGGCAGTACGGCTCGGCATCCGAGCACACCTTGGAGAAGGAGTCCTCCCTGGAGGACCCGCCCGATTAGCGGTAGTAGCTCCGGCGCTGAGTTCCCCCTCTGCACGACCATGGGACTGTTGCAGTTTCCATTACCACCAGCCTGCGGCGTTGCAGTTGGGGTTCCACTGCCGGACATGCTCCAGACATGGCCAGGGGACGACCAGGGTCTCTCCAGGCCAGCGCCAGATCTCGAGCGTATCCAGGGCGCAGCGGTATCTACCCACTCACGGGGCGCTCCTATTCCTTTCCCAACCGCTCCTCAAGACGTTCCATGCGCTCTTGGTACTCCCGATCCTGCTTCTTCGCACCTCGCCAGATGAGGACAAGCATCGCGAAGGCGCTGAAAGCAATCACCACCGTGTACCAGGAAAGTCCACCAAGAATTGCGATGACCAGGATGACCAGAGCTAGAACACCAGAGGTGATTGCTAATCCTCCGCTCATCTGAGCTTTTCCAGTGGCCACGAGGCCTCCTATCGGTTTGTCTTTTTGAATCGTAGAGCGGGATAGTGAGCTTGGCGTTTCCGGTCAATGCAACACGTCACGATTGACCGAAAGCAGGACTATCGGTCCCCTGGTGGTCGTGGCCGCTGAGGCGCTCCCTATCCCGCGGCATCCATACCCGGTGTACCAAGGCACACGGTCAGATACCAGCCACACATTCGCGGTGGCATCAGGTCCGCATTGATTGCACCGGACGCTGGCCGGACTGTTAACGGTGCGACAGCGGTTGCTCGGAGTGCATGGCCAGCTGGTGAGCCAGCCACGGAGCCTTGTTGCTTACAGCAGGTGGAGAGTCAGGATAATCACTGGTGGAATGGCGCCGAGATAGGACAGCCATGACCAACGGGCGAAAGCCTCGGAGTACATGGCCACGTTTTCATCGGGGTGGTGGCGGCCTCGAGACAAGCGATACATCCGTTGACTCAAGTTTTTGTTGAAGCGGCGCGTGAGCACACCGTAGGCCACGGCCCCCGCGATGCCCATGCAGGAGAAGACCACGACGTTTCGCTCGTATCCCGGCAAGTCCGCGCTCACAAAGACCAAGAGGACCACACCGGTAATGAGCAGGACGATGTAGGTGATTCCCACAATCGCGACCAGCTCCACGGAGCGGCGGGCGAAGTCCGGGGAGCCTCCGGCAATCACGCTCGTGAGTCGACGGTGTCCTAGTGTGCCGACCAGGAAAAAGAGGCTCAGGGCCAGTCCGCCGCCGAGGATGACCCAGATCTCCATTGTGTCGCTCATTGCGTGGTACCGTGCTGTACCTCGATGGCCGAGTTTCCTGCCATACGGAGCGACTTCGAGTCGGCATCTACTGGTGAAGTAGTGCACCAACCCGCACCTGTGAGCATTTGCAAATTCCCCATAGGGACACAGTAGGGGAGGCAGTCAGCCGCCCAGGACCCCCATCCTGGGGGGAGGGCCGGCGAAGTGCTCTAGAGGTTCCACTTGCGGAGGGCAGGTCAGTACACCGTCAGGCGAATGTGGTCGCCCACCGACCTATGAGCGCAGAAGTGGGGACTGAGGGCTGCAGAAGCGGGGTGAGACGATCTGCATAGCAGGGCGATGATCAGATGGCGCTCGGGACCGATGACACGTGAGGGGCCATGCCAAGACAACCGAGGAAGCTGACGAAGAACATGAAGTTGCTCTTCATCGGCTGTCTCTTCGTGGTCTCGCTCATCGTCGACTGGGCGCTGGATGGCAAGTTCAGCTGGGGAACAGTTGTATGGGCCGTTGTGTTCACCGCGCTTATGTCGCCAATGATTATTTGGTGGGATAACGACGGAACGCGCCGGAAGAAGAACGCACAGGACGAGGGCAGCGGAACTCGTTGATGCCCTTGCTGTCTCGCTTCGGCACTAATGACATCACCTCGGTACCAGGGCCGCGGACGACCTAATGGATTACTGCCCGGGCTCTGCATGTTGAAGGCGTGAGGAGCTCGTGCCTTGCTATGCATGGGGCATGACTCAGGGACAAGATGTCGAGACGGACGCTGACGCTATAGGTCTGATGCTGGACCGCGAAGCTGCCTGGGTGGAGTTCCTCGACTCAGAGCCGGCGATCAAGGACCAGTCCCAGATCGACGTCGATGATGGCATCTCCCCACTGAAGCATCTGACGTCGGAGACGGCCCATGCCAGCGTGATTGCGGCCGCGGGTGCCATGTTGAGCGTGAACTCCTTGGTGCTGGGCATGGTTATCGGGCAACGCCCGACTGCCGGGAACACCTTAGGACCAGCGATCCGAGCCGCGCTGCTGCCAGCCACTCGGGCACTGTCGATTCTGCACCCGGACGATCGGACCTTACGGGTGCGGCGAGCCGTCCAGGCCCGCACCGCGGAGTTACGGGCGGCGGTTGACTCTATGAAGACGCTCAGCGGGTTGTCGTCCATGCTCGGACCCGCTGGGGAGCAGGAGCGTGTGCAGAGCCTGGAGCAGACTCAACAGGTTCTCACTGTCCTCGAGCAGTGGCTTGGTGGTGGTCCGCCTCATGAGACAACAGTCATCCGGACCGTGGCGCGGGAACTGGGCGTTGAGGTGCATGCTCGGGGAGCGGACGGAGACTTCATCCGGGACCTGATGGTGCGTGGATGGGTCGTCTACTCAGCTGATGCTCACGGCTGGACATGGCAAAACGGACTCAAGGGTGAGCTCCAAGAGGCCAGGGAGTTTGCTCCCGGTCGTTTCCAGGCGAACTGGCGACCGGATGGCGGGCGCTTCCTGGCAGATGCCTTGACGGTGTCGAACTTGACCCAAACAGCCTTTGATTTTTGGCGAATCCGCGCGTCTCAGACGGATGAAGAGTGGGGTGCCCAAATGGCCAAAAATCAGTGGCCCGCTTGATCAGATGTGGGCGATCGTCACGACGTAAGGGCAAGAAATTCCCATGCCACTCATAGCTCGCAGGGTGCGATAGGGGTTCCTTCCTGCGCTTCGGGGGTTAGGGAGCTAACTGGCCGGGGAACGGGAAGGGACTGATGGCGTGAGCACTCTTCCTGCAAAAGTATGGACAGCTCGAGGGGCCTGATATTTCTACCTCGCGGTAAGAATGGAGGATGCCCTCAGATTCTCTGGAGGGCGACGAAAGGACGTCGTGGAAGTACTCGACATCGTTGTCACCGGCCTGATGTTCGTGTTCGTGCTGACCATCATCTTCAAGAGCTGGGCCAGACCTACTGCTCCACGGGCCGGGCACAGCCGGGACCCTGAGGTGGCGGTGGATCGCCCCATCGAGGGAGCCCGAGTGATGATCTGGGGCCCGACCCTGTTCGTAGCAATTTTTGCTGTGTTCGTGGCGACCCGGATGGCTTATGAGGAAGTCCAAGAGTTTCCCGACTTCCTGGCCTATGGATTGCTGCTGGGTGCCGGGATCGAACTGGTCCTCTACTTGTGCGTCACTCGTGTTTTCGTCGGCTCGGTTTTGGAGACGGTCATCCGGCGTTCGGAGGGCACCTACAGTGAGAAACTAGAAGCCTTCTATGTCCAGGAGTATCAAAGGTTCTCTCGCATTCCCCTGGCTCTAGCTGGCATTTTCGCTCCGGCCGGTGTGCTGTTGCTGCTGTGGTCAGCCCTCGCATAAGGACGCCACCCTGGCCTAGCGGACCCGCGACGGCATGAGGGACTGCCCAGGGTTCGCTTGACTCCTTGACCTGCCGCGTTGCAGCAGGGGTTCGGCGAAGGCGAATCTGCACTGTTCGAGTGGATGGCCGACCACGCGCGGGTCTGCTGGTACATCGATCCGGAGCCTTGGCTGATTGAGGCGAAACTCGATTCGGAGCTCGCCCTGCCGCTCAACTTAGGCCAGAACAAGGAAGGTGTGTTCCACCAGGCGCTGTCCGCAGCTAGGCAAGCTCAGCGCCAGTTGGCACGGGACCTTCCGGTTCTGTAACTGTGGCACGTCCTGTGCTTTCGACCCTTACTTCCGGCGCTGCGGAAGCCGGAGCGCCGCCGCAAGAAAACTTCTATGCAGTCAATATGCAAGCCGACGGAAGGCGAGAATTGATGCCAGGCTTCCTCCCCGATCGTCAGTACGGCAGTGAGCGAAGTTGGTGTAGCACTCCAAAAGCCATTATCAATATAAAACCCCAGTCTTGATACTTTTCTCAGAAGTATATTTTGCTAACCGAAAACTATTGCCACAAAGGTGCAAGTCGCTGTATGGTGCAAACTCTCGTATCTTCTTCTTAGGGGTCAGTATGGAACTACTGCGATATAGCGACGGCGTCCTCGTAGCTGTAGATGAGGTGACTTCCGGGGGTGGCTACAACATGGACATGGACCCTGTGCAAGTAGTAGCCAAATTTTCGGGTGTAGCTGCGGAAATACGCAAACGGGTCGATGAATTCGGCAACGAGCTTAAAAGTTGCATGTCGGATCCTGCAGAGGTGACTGTCGAATTCGGAGTAGAACTGGAAGCTGAAGCGGGCCTTCCCGTGATTGTCAAGGGGACTGCGAATTGCCATGTCACCGTATCGGCAACTTGGCGCATAAAGGAATGATGATTTCATGTCCGTATATTGGGCACGGGGATCCGAAAAATCCTATGGATTTTTTGATGCGACGTCTTCTATAATTTATACACCTGGACATGGGTTTTCAGTTGATGCGGTTATTAAGCACGAGTTAGTGCATGCAAAAATCACAGATATGAGCTCGCTTGGTTTTGTGGAGCGAGCATTAAGATTTGCTGCCGTTGCCTCAGCCGCTCGGCAGGATTGGAGTACTCATAAGGCGTTAGAAAGAAAGCGAAAAAATATTGTGACCCTGTCCAGTCACGTACATGAGGTTGCTGCTTGGTACCTGACGGATACAATGCGTTTGATGGAACCACGCCTCCATCGGTTCAACGGGAAATTTCCACAAGTTCGTATTCCTCAGGCTCCTGCTCAGTATGTGCAAGACATTTCAAAGTTGCAGCACATATACCTCATCGCTGGAATGAGAGAACAAAATTCTGACGGATCCATACCTCCAATAGTTCATCCGATGAATTTCACACATTTAGCACAATTTATGGCGATTTGGGCGCTCAGCCCACCGATTGTGCAATCTTATCTTGCAGGCGTCAATTTAGACGATAGCGGCGATTTGAAAGACATGGTAGAGATTCTAGTCGCCGACCCAAAGCAAAATCCAAGGATACGGTTTGAAAGTTTAATGAATTGGGCCACCGAAATCCGGTCACCTACAGTTGAGGATCTGATTTATCGGGCGAATCGTGGCGAATTATTTGCAGTAGCTCCAATTGATGTGGCTCAACCGCCGTTAGATGAAGGAAAAATATGGGACTTATTATTGACACACTTGGATCCTAATTTTTTAGATCCCTTTCGTAGTTATTCGGATCATGAAAAATCCATGCATAGATTTCTTGGGGGTTTCATACCATCTTTGGATCCTTACCCGCAAGTCACTGTGCTGCAACCAGAAAAATATATGGAAGCACCAAGTCCCACCGCAGTTGCGTTGCTCGACAAACTGAAATCTAAAATGATTCTGCAAGTGCAGCGTCATTCGAGCATGCTCGACTTTGGGCACCCACAGGATCGCGCGGGCGCGCTAGAGCCGGAACTGATGTTCGTCAGTGTTTATAATGTCAGTGCTGGGGTTGCTAATGGTTACAAATTGTCGGTCAGTGATTTTCGCTCCCTGGTGCAAAAACTAGACCCTAAACGAACACTAATTACCGTCGGAAGTCTTGGTTATGATTTTGACGGGCTCGATTTTCCCGGTAACCCACTGTCGGGTCTTCCTCATGTAGTTGTTGCTCCTATGGCATTTAGAGAACTTTGGCAAAGAATCACTTGGAGCGGAGGCATCGGTGGAAATGCGAATTTAGAGTACTTGCTGGTCCCTTCACGTTATCCTGAAGAATATTCTTTGTTGGCCATCAAAGGCCGTGGGCCATCTCAATCTGCAATCATTACGGCCGTGCCCCACAGTCCCGAGCGAGTGCTGTCTTTCGCTGACAGGCGCGGGGATGAGCCAGATGGCTGGCCTACCCTTACGCGCGTATACTCCCGATTGGTTGACTGGGCGCCGGAATTAGCAGCAACAATCACAGCTAGTTGGTGCATATGGGAGCACTGGCTTCAATTTCGCGAGTTCAAGCCGGAACATGAGGTTAAAGCTCAGTAACGAGGACCGTTTATTGTCGACATCTCTGCCGGAATTTCGTCCGGGCTGGGTAGTGTGTGGGGAGATTCCCGATCCCATGCAGAAGATGTCCCCACGATTCGAGCCCGTAAAAGGACGCAAGTCGAGGGGCAACTGAGCATTGATGCTTTTCTCTTCCCGGAACCCGAGGAGGTTCCTGTCAAGGGCGCCGTATGGCGGCCAGGTGGCACTCGGGAAAGCGGTGCAGTGGGTCAGGTCGGCTCATCGTGCGCCAGACCTCGTCGAACCCGGCCCGGGCAAGCCGTGCGCTTATCTCTTCGGGGTGCCAGCGCCAGGCCGGTGCCACCGCGTGATCGAACGGCACCGCCGGTTGCCTCTCGCCATCGATGCTTTGGAAGACCAGGAGCACCACGCCGCCAGCCGGCATGCGCTGGGCCCAGGAATCAAGCACGCCACCGATCCGGTGGGGATCGATGTGGATCAGGCTGAACCGGGCCAGCACACCCCGCAGCGGAGCCAACTGATCGGTCGGTCCCAGGGAGTCGTTCAGGTTTGCCCCACCGCGCCGGAACGCCACCTCGGGGTGAGACCTGCGGGCGATGTCCAGCATGGCGTCTGAGGGATCGATGCCCATGACGTGAAGGCCGCGGTGGGCGAGTTCGGCGGTGACGTGCCCGGTCCCGCATCCGATGTCCATCACGGTGCCCTCGCTGTGGTGCTCCAGGACCTTGTCCGCGAAGGCGGCGACTGCATGTCGTTCCAAAGGTGTCTGGAACGGGTTCGGGAAGGTGAGCTCGTACTGTTCTGCCAGTGCGTCGTAACCGGGTTGGGTTCCCACGCCGGCCAGCCTCTCACACTGCGCTGTCCACCTGGCGCGTCGCCTGCCTTCGGGTGGTGAATCGACGGTCCCTGGCTTGCTCGCGGGACGCCGGCAGGTTCCCGACAGTCGTCGTGCAGCACCTGCGAGGCGCGCTGCAGCGCCTGGACCTACAGCCGGTGTGGAGTAGCAGAGGTTCCCTTAATCGTGGTTGGTTTCGATGGCCTGGCCGAGGCGGCGGGTCCCGTCGGGGAAGGCTGCGGGGTTGGGTCCGGCGTAGTTGAGCCGGATGTAGGGGCCGGTGGGTTCGGCGGGGAACCATTCGGTGCCGGCGGCGATGATGACTCCGCCGGTTTCGCAGTCGCGGATCAGCCGGGGGAGGTCGGTGTCGTCGGGCAGGCGGGCCCAGAGGTTCAGCCCGCCGGTGGGGACGTGCTCGATGTGGGCCTGGGGGGCGTGCTCGGTGAGGCTGGTCAGCAGCAGGTCCCGGCGTCCCTGGAGCTGATGGCGGAGCCCGCGCAGGTGGGTCTGCCACCCGGGGTGGGTGACGACGTCCAGGGCGGCGGCCTGGAGCAGCTCGGAGACGTAGATGGATTCGGCGGCGCGGTCGGCGAGGATGCGTTCGTGGGCGGGGCCGCGGGCGATGACCGCTCCGACGCGCAGGGCGGGGGAGACGCTTTTGGTCAACGACCGGAGGTAGACGACGTGCCCGGAGTCCTCCCCGGCGGCCAGGGGCACCGGGGTGGTGGTGATGCCGAAGTCGTGGGCCCAGTCGTCCTCGATCAGGAAGGCCCCGTGCTCGGTCACCACCTGAAGCACCTGCTCGCCCACCGCTGGTGACCAGTGGGCGCCGGTGGGGTTGGCGTAGTGGGGTTGGGCGTAGAAGACCCGGGCGCCGGTCTCGGCGAAAGCGCGGGCGAGCTCGGCCGGATCCGGCCCGGTGGGCCCGGTCGGAACCGGCACGATACGCACCCCGGCCTGGGTGGCGGCCTGGATGGCCCCCCAGTAGGTGGGCGATTCCAGCAGCACCGGGTGCCCCGCCCCGGCCAGGGCGCGGAAGATCGAGCTCAACCCGCTCTGGGTGCCCGGCAGCACGATCACATCCCGCGGTGTGGGCGGGCTGACCCCGTCCGGGGTGGAGGCGCGAAGTTCGTGGGCGAACCAGGACTGCAGCTCGGGCAGACCCGCGACCGGTGGGCGGGACAGGGCAGCTTCCGTGCGTGCTGCCCGGCTCAGCGCGGCCCGCACCAGCCGTTCCGGCAGCAGCTCCCGGTCGGGGTAGCCGGAGTGGAAGGCGATGACATCGTTGGGGGTGCTGCGCAGCGCGGCGGACACCGACCGGGCCGGCGCCTGGGGGGCCCGCAACGCGCCGGTCTGCCAGCTGTAGTCGGCCGGGCGGGTGGCGCGGACCGCGCGCACGAAGGTCCCGACCCCGGGCCGGGTCTCGACCACCCCCTGGGTGGCCAGGGCCCGCAGTACTTTCTGCACGGTGACCGGGCTGGCCTGGTACTGGGCCACCAGCGCCCGGGTGGAGGGCAGGCGCGCCCCCGGGGCCGCGCCGGCGATCCACGCCCGGAGCCCCTCGAGAATCCGGGAACTGTTATCGTTGTCCATGAGAGCTAAGAGTAGCGCTACTGTCAGTCTGTCTGGGCCGATATCGCCTCGACCCGTCACGGGGGTGTGGTGGGGGTTGCTGGGTGTCACCGCGTTCTCCTTCACGGTGCCTTTCACCCGGGTGGCGGTCGAGGGCCTGGACCCGTTGTTCATCGGCGCCGCCCGGGCGGTCGTGGCCTCGGTGCTGGCCGCCGCCGCGCTGGTGCTGACCCGCCAACGACTTCCGCGCGGGTCCCAGTGGGTGCGGCTGGCCGTGGTCGCCGGTGGGGTGGTGGCCGGGTTCCCGTTGCTGACCTCCTACGCCCTGACTACGACTCCGGCCAGCCATGGTGCGGTGGTGATCGCCCTGCTGCCGGCCGCCACGGCGGTGATGGCCGTGCTGCGCACCCGTGAGCGCCCCGCCCGCGCGTTCTGGGTGATCACCGGGATCGGGGCGGTGGTGGCGATCGTCTTCGCCTCGGTGTCCTCGGGTGGCCTCGGGCAGCTGCACGGGGCCGACGTGCTGCTGCTGGGCGCGGTCGCCGCCGCGGCCATCGGTTACGCCGAGGGCGGGCTGCTGGCCCGAGAGCTCGGCGCCTGGCAGACCATCTCCTGGGCCCTGGTGCTCGCCTTCCCGGTGATGGTCGCCCTGACCCTGGCCTCGGTGTACCAGCAGCCCCCCGTGGGCACCCCGGTGCAGTGGGCCGCGTTTGCCTACCTCGGGGTGATCAGCATGTTCCTGGGCTTCTTCGCCTGGTACCGCGGCCTGGGGCTGGGTCCCATGGCCCAGGTCAGTCAGATCCAGCTCGCCCAACCCGTGCTGAGCATCCTCTGGGCCGGGCTGATGCTCGGCGAGCACCTCACGCCCACCACCATCGTCGGGGGCCTGGCCGTCATCCTCTGCGCCGGCCTGGCCGTGCGGGTCCGGCTGAACCCCGCCCCGCGCGGTCAAGCCCCCTGGAGTGGTGTAGCGATCTTTCGTGTAAGGGTCAGGCTGTGAGCGCGGTCAGGGGGTCGGTGGTCACCTCGCTTCCGGTGTCCGCGACGGTGGTGAGCCGGCAGCGGGTGAGGACCTCGAGGCCGAGATAGCGGCGGCCTTCGGCCCACTCGTCGGTCTGCTCGGCCAGCACGGCTCCCACGAGGCGGACGATGGCTTGCCGGTTGGGGAAGATCCCGACCGCGTCGGTCCGGCGCCGGATCTCCCGGTTCAGCCGCTCAGCTGGGTTGTTGGACCAGATCTGGGCCCAGACGTCCTTGGGGAAGTTCGTGAACGCGAGGATGTCCTCACGGGCATCGGCCAGGTATTCAGCCACCGCGGGCAGCTTCTCGGCGACGTAGTCCAGCAACCGGTCGAACTGGGCGTTCACGGCTGTCGCGTCGGGCTGGTCGTAGACGCTGTGGAGCATGGCTTTGACGGCCGGCCACATGGACTTCGGGCAAATCGACATGAGATTGGCCGCGTAGTGGGTGCGGCACCTCTGCCAGGACGCCCCGGGCAGGTTCGCCGCGATCGCGTCCTTGAGCCCGGCGTGGGCGTCACTGGTGACCAGGCGGACCCCGCCCAGGCCGCGGGCCACCAGATCGGCGAAGAACTCGTTCCAGGCCGCCCCGGTCTCGGCCGTGGCCACCCGCATGCCCAGGACCTCACGGTGGCCGTCACCGTTGACCCCGGTGGCCAGGAGCACGACCGCGTTCACCACGCGCCCGCCCTCGCGGACTTTCATCGTCAGTGCGTCGGCGGCGACGAAGGTGAACGGCCCGACGTCCCCGAGGGGCCGGTGGCGGAAGGACTCCACGTGCTCGTCGAGGTCACCGGCCATCCTTGAGACCTGGGACTTCGACAGGGCGTTGATCCCAAGGGTCTTCACCAGCTTGTCCATCCGGCGGGTCGAGACCCCGGCGAGGTAGCAGTCGGCGACCACGGTGATCAGCGCGGACTCGGCCCGCTTGCGGCGCTCCAGCAACCACTCCGGGAAGTAGGTGCCGGCCCGCAGTTTCGGGACGGCTACGTCGATCGTGCCCACGCGGGTGTCGAGGTCGCGGTGGCGGTAGCCGTTGCGCTGGGTTACCCGCTCGGGAGCGGGTCGGCCCCACTCGGCGCCGACCACCGCGTCCGCGTCGGCGGAGAGCAGCGCGTTGATCACCGTCTGCAGCAGGTTGCGCATCAGATCCGGCGAGGCTTCGGACAGGGCTTCACCGAGCAGGCCGGTGGGGTCGACAATGTGAGGAGCGGTCATCGTGATGATGTCCTTTCGAGGGTGCTGTGAGAGGTGAACTCGAAAGATCTCACGGTGGCCGCGCCCTCGTCCGCAACGACGAGCAGGGCCACCGCGCTACACCACTATCGGGGGCTCAACTCCCCGCGCACGTGACCTCGTGGCATCGTTCTCCTCGGTTCCCCATCGCGATAGGGGTTCGAAGCGGGCTCATCACTCGTTGATGCCCAAGACCGTGGTGTCGGCCTCAACGTCATGGGTAACCACTGCGCCGGCGCCAATTTTCGACCCGGCCCCGAGCGTGACCGGGCCGATGACTTTCGCCCCGGAACCGAGGAGCGCCCGGTCCCCGACGACGGCGTGGCGCCGGCCCGGGGAGCCGTCGCCGACGAAGCTCGCACCCTGATAGATGGTCACGTCGTCGCCGATCACACTGGTCTCCCCGATGATGACCTCGCTGCCGTGGTCGATGAACAACCGGTGCCCGATCACCGCACCGGGGTGAATGGTGATACCGGTGACCTTCGCCGCGGCAGTGGCGATGGCCTGGGCTGCGGGTCTACTCCACCGGGTGGACCACAGCCGGTGGGCGATGCGGTGGGCGGCCACCGCGTGCAGGCCCGGATAGCTCAGCAGCGTCGCGACAGTACCTTGCCCGGCGGGGTCGGCAGCGGCGATCGCGCGGGCATCTGCCAAGACACTGGGACGGGTGGGCTCGGCCATGGCCACACCTTAGAGGACGCCCGACCGGGGGATTAGAACCCGCTTTACATATGGCCCGGTTAGCGGTCCGCAACTCACGGGAGTTTTCGCATCCCCGACTCGGTGACCCAGCGCCCGCGACGGTTGCCGCCGAACTTTGCGGCGAGTTGCCACGTGGTGCGAAGGCTTCCGTTGTGTTCTCTTCACCATCCTCGTGGGTCGAGGAATTCCACGTATGAAGACGTTCGGGAATGACGAGTGGATCACTGAGTCCGTGCAGCGCATCCGAGTCGTTGGGACACTTTTTCGGAGGCGGCTTTGCAGGCGGCCACGAGGTGGGTGACCTGTTCCTCGGTGACCCGGTAGCGCGGTGCTGCGATCATCACGGTGGCGACAAGTTCGTCACGGTGGTCGAGGACGGGGGTGGCTACGCCTACTTCGTCCACGGAGGTTTTGCCGTAGTTGACGGCCACGCCTTCTGCGCTGACTTCGCGCAGGAGTTGCTGATAGGTGTCGATGCCGGTGTCGGTGGCGGTGAAGTGGTTGATGGTGCCCGACAGGAGGAGGGCGCGGACTCGTTCGGGGGGTTGAGCGGCGAGGAAGGTTTGCACGGAGGCGCTGAGGGCGGTGTTGTACCGGGTGCCCAGCGGGGTGGTGTGCTTGATCTGCTGGGGGCTGGGGATTTGTTCCACGCAGACGGCCTCGTTGCCGTTCCAGACCATGAGTGCGCTGGTCTCCCCGGTCTGCTCGGTGAGTTCCTGGAGCACGGGGTAGGCCACGCGGCGTTCGTCGAGGTCGGCCAGCAGGGGCCCGGTCATGGTGATCAGGCCCAGCCCCAGGCGGAAGAGCCGGGTCTGCGGGTCGCGCTCGACCAGGTTCTCCTGCTCGAGGGTGGCGAGGATGCGCGAGACCGTGCTCTTGTGCAACCCGACCCGGCCGGCGATCTCGGTGACGCCCAGCTGAGGTTCCTGTGCTGAGAAGCAGCGCAGCACGCCGATGGCGTTGGAGACGACCGAGGCCGTGCGAGCTTCCGCGGTGGACGAGGTGTTGTCAGATGATGAAGTCATAGGGTTCCTTATTCTCCATGCGATGAACCCCACGGCCCCGATATCGACGGTGACGCCCTCCGGTGCATGGCGCCCTCTGGACTGGCTGCACACAGCCGGGCGGTGATCCGGACTCCGATGACCTCATCCTCGCGCAGGGCGTTTCTGGCGCCCTTCGCCTTCATGGCTGTCGAGCGCGGCTCCGTGCTCGAGGGACGAGTCAGGGAAGGCGTCCGGGGTTGCGCTGTCGTGGCACTGGTCCTCGTCGGGGACGCCGGCAGGCGGCGCCGCGTGGGCGACGCCGCCTGCCGTGCGAACTAGGCGGACACGATGTTGTGCTCGGGGCCGTACGGGAACTTCGTGATGTTCTCCGCCCCGTCCTCACCGATGACGAGGATGTCGTGCTCGCGGTAGCCGCCGGCGCCCGGCTCGCCGTCGGCGACCGTGATCATGGGCTCCATGGACACGACCATGCCCGGCTCCAGGACCGTGTCGATGTCCTCGCGCAGCTCCAGGCCGGCCTCGCGGCCGTAGTAGTGGCTGAGCACGCCGAAGGAGTGGCCGTAGCCGAAGGTGCGGTTGGCGAGCAGGCCGTGGGAGATGAAGATCTCGTTGAGCTCCGCGGCGATGTCCTTGCACACCGCCCCGGGCTTGATCAGCTCCAGGCCGCGCTCGTGCACCTGGACGTTGATCTCCCACAGCTCGCGCGAGCGGGCGTCCGGCTCGCCGAGGAACAGGGTGCGCTCCAGGGCGGTGTAGTACCCGGAGGTCATCGGGAAGCAGTTCAGGGACAGGATGTCCCCGCGCCGGAGCTTGCGGGTGGTGGCCCAGTTGTGGGCGCCGTCGGTGTTGATCCCGGACTGGAACCACACCCAGGTGTCGCGGACCTCGCGGTGCGGGAAGGTGCGGGCGATCTCGTGGACCATCGCCTCGGTGCCGGCCAGGGCGACTTCGTACTCGGTGACGCCCTCGCGGATCGCGTTGCGGATGGCCTCGCCGCCGAGGTCGCCGATGCGGGCGCCGTGCTTGATGACCTCGATCTCCTCGGCGGACTTGAGCATGCGCTGGCGCATGGCGTCCTGGGAGACGTCGGTGAGCTCGGCGCCCTCGAACGCGGCCTGGATGCGCCGGCGGGTCAGCAGCGGCAGGGCGTCGTCCTCGACGCCGATCCGGCGGGCGGTGACGCCGCGCCGGCGCAGGGCTTCCTGGAGGCCGTAGTAGAAGTTGTCGCGCTGCCAGTCGGTGTAGACGATGTTCTCGCCGTAGCTGGTGCGCCACGGCATGCCGGCGTCGATGTTGGCGGTGACCGTGACGGAGTCGTCGGCGGTGACGACCAGGGCGTAGTTGCGCCCGAACGTGGTGTAGAGGAAGTCCGAGTAGTACTTGATGCCGTGGTAGCTGGTCAGGATCACGGCGTCGAGGTCCTTGGCGGCCATGATCCGGCGCAGGCCGGTGAGGCGGCGCTCGAACTCGGCGTCGGAGAAGGTCAGCTGCTGCTTGACCCCGTTGTGCAGGACCTTCAGGCGCTCGAGCTCGGCGACGGAGGCGGCGGGGGCGGTGGTGGTGGGCGAGGTGGTCATGGTCGTCCTTTCACAGGCGATGTATCGAGACGGATGGTGGGGTGGCGCCGGTGGGCGCCACCGGTGGGAGGGGAATCGAGGTGCTTCAGCGTGTCAGTGGCTTGTTGCACGTCTCCCGGGAGAGGGCGACGGCGACGAAGGACACCGCTGCGGCGGCCATGAGGTACCAGGCCGGGGCGAGGTTCGTGGCGAAGACGGAGATCAGCAGAGTGGCCATGAACGGGGCGGTGCCGCCGAAGACGGCGTTGGACAGGTTGAAGCTCACGGCGAAGCCGCTGTAGCGGATGCGAGTGGGGAACTGTTCGGCGAGGAAGCTCGGGAGGGTGCCGTCGTTGAGGGTCAGCATGGCGCCGAGGACGACCTGGACGAGCAGCACGACCAGGAAGGACCCGGTGTCCAGGAGCATGAACAGCGGCACCGTCAGGAAGAGGAAGCTCACGGAGGCGGTCATGAGCATCTTCTTGCGCCCAAACCGGTCAGAGGCCAGTCCGGTGAGGAAGATGAACCCGATGTAGGACAGCAAGGCGAAGGAGGTGGCGAGGAAGGACTCGGTCTTGCCGAAGCCGACCTCTTCGGAGAGGTAGGTCGGCATGTAGCTGAGCAGGATGTAGAAGCCCACGGCGTTGAGCAGCACGGCCCCACAGGCGCGCAGCAGGGTGGCCCAGTGGTTGCGGAACATGTCGCGGACCGGGGCCTGGATGACCTCGTCCTCCTGGGCCAGTTCCTGGAAGACCGGGGTGTCCTCGAGCTTGGTACGGATGTAGCGGCCGATCAGGCCCATCGGTGCCGCGAGCAGGAACGGGATGCGCCAGCCCCAGGTGTTCAGCTGGTCGTCGGAGAGCACCGCGGTGAGACCGGCGACGAACAGGGACCCGAAGAGCAGGCCGGCGGCCGTGGAGGCCGGCACGACTGCGGCGTAGAGCCCGCGCCGGTTGGCGGGGGCGTACTCCACCAGGAAGGCCGAGGCCCCGGCGTACTCCCCGGCCGCAGAGAAGCCCTGCACGATGCGCACCACCAGCAGAAGTATCGGAGCGAAGACCCCGATGGTGGCGTAGCCCGGAATCAGGGCGATGCAGAACGTGGCCACCGACATGATCAGGATCGACAGGGACAGTGCGGTGCGCCGGCCGAGCTTGTCGCCGATGTGCCCCCAGACGAATCCTCCCAAGGGCCGGACGAAGAACGAGATGGCGAACAGGGCGAAGGTCGCCAGCAGTGCGGTCTGCGGGTCCGACTCGGGGAAGAAGACCACCGCGATGGTGGCGGCCAGGTACCCGTAGATCGCGTAGTCGAACCATTCGACGAAGTTGCCGATGAAGCTGGCCGAGATGACCCGGCGTCGTGTGGAGGCGGTCACCGCGGCCACAGGATCAGGTGAATTCTGCATGGTGGGTGGCGCTCCCGCACCGGCTTCGTGCGTCATGGATCCCCCAAGGGTGAGAGGTTGCAGGAGACGCAACCTGGTTGCACCAAGGTAAGCTGGGTCACACGGTCCGGTCAATGGGGTTGCCAAGAATGCACCACGTTTCGTGATGATGACTACGAATCAGACCCCCAAGGAACTCCATAGAGTCAATTATCTGCAACGTAGTCGCATTAAATGCAACTGCTCGAGGCTTGCGGCCCACTGAGTACCGCCTCGCTCACCGGCAACTCACCTGTGGTGTAGGCCCGTCGGCCATGGTCGCGCTCAGGGCGGGGTGTGAAACCCCGGGCCAAGTAAGTCCGGTAGTACCGGAGATGAGATATGCACGCCCGGCTTTGCATATGGCCGGTCGGCGGCCGACTGCGAGGAACTGTCGTAGGTCAGATGATGCGGTTGGTCCGGGCTCGGTCGATGGCAGCGGTGCGGTTGTCCACGCCGAGTTTGTCGTAGATGTGGATCAGGTGGGTCTTGACCGTGGCTTCGGAGATGAACAGGGCTTGGGCCAGTTGCCGGTTGGTGGCTCCGGTGGCCAGGTGCTGGAGGATCTCGATCTCTCGGGCGCTCAGGGCCGTGGCAGGGGCGGTGACGCGTTTCATCAGTTGCGCAGTGACCGTGGGGGAGAGGACCGGTCGTCCCGCGGCGGCGTCCTGGACGGCTTGGCTGATGCTGCCTGGTGGGGCGTCCTTCAACAGGTAGCCGGTGGCGCCGGCCTCGAGTGCGGCCACGATGTCCGCTTGGGTGTCGTAGGTGGTTAGGACCAGCACTGGGGGGCCGTTGAGCGTCTTGATCCGGCGGGTCGCTTCGATGCCGCCCATTCCGGATCCCATTTGCAGATCCATGACCACCACATCCACGGACACCGCCGGATCCGCCAGGGTCGCGAGGGCTTTCTGTCCGTCGGCGGCTTCGGCGGTGACGGTGATGTTGTTGAAGCCTTCCAGGACGGCGCGCAGTCCCGCGCGGACCACGGGGTGGTCGTCCACCAGCAGCACGCGGATGTCTTCAGCGTTCATCGGTTCTCCTCGACGGCGTTCCCGGGGCCGGGGTGGGTCGGTGCGGCGGTCGGGCGCGTCAAGGGCAGGCGGATGCTGATGACGGTGCCGTTGCCGGGCTCGGATTCCAGGGTGAACGTCCCGCCCAGTTCGCGCACCCGGTGCTGCAGCTTGGTCAGCCCGTAGTGCTCCTCGTCGGTGTCCCGGTCTGCCGCGTCTGGCACGAACCCGATCCCGTCGTCGAAGACGTCCAGCGAGACGGCGTCGTCCCAGCCGGCCAGGGTGACCACCGCGGTCCGGGCCCGGGAGTGGGCGGCCACATTGGCCAGGGACGATTGGGCAGCACGCAGCAGCAGGGACTGGTACTCGGACGGCAGGTCGGGGACTTCGCCCTCGCAGCGGAATTTGCAGGTCAGATCGGCGCCGGAGGCTCGGACCCGTTGCTCGGTGTGCGCGCACACCTCCCGCAGGGCCGTGAGGAGACTCGAGTCCAGTGCCGGAGAGCTCAAATCGCGCACGAAGCGTCGCGCCTCTGCGAGGTTTTCCACCGCGGTGGTCTCGATGATGGCGATCCGCTCCCCGGCCCGGGCGGGGTCGGCGTGCTCGAGGGACTGCCGGGCGGCCCGGGACATCAGCACGATGGAGGACAGGCCCTGGGCAAGGGTGTCGTGGATCTCCCGGGACAGCCTCTCGCGCTCCGCTGAGCGCCCGGCCTCACGTTCTCGGTGGGCCAGTTCCGTCCGGGCGGCCTCCAGTTCACGGATGACCCGCCGGTGCCGCTGGGCGTCGCGGTACAGCCTGCGGTATCCGTGGCCGACGACGACGGCGAACACCGCCCCCACGACGGGTCCCACAACCATGGCGGCGCGGAACCCGTCGGGTCCGGTGTGCAAGAACTGCGCCACGATCACCACGGCCGTCAGCACCACGATGCACCCCACAGCCACGGCGCGAGGCAAGAGCACGAGGTAGACGAAGAAGAGCGGGAACACCACCCAGGAGAAGTCCGAGCTCAGCAGTGTCAGCGTGCCCCACAGCACCGTGACCACCATGAGCCAAGGAAGGGCCAAAGGCCGCGGGTCCCACCCCGCCTGACGCCGGGCGGCCCTGTTCTCCGCGACCGTCCCCACCAGGTAGACCGCAGCCAACAGCGCCGCCAGACCCAGGAGCAGAACCAGCGGCCGGGCCCCTGTTCCGGAGGCGTGCGCCTGGAGCACGGCCCGCCCGGCCCCCAGCAGCAGCAGAGCCGCGAAACTCACGTGCAGGGTGATCCTCAGGGCGCCCAGGACAGCGGGGGTCGAGGTGTCCTCGTGCACTTGTCTCCCTCGTCCTGGGCCACCGTCCGGCCGTGGAACCGCCCGATGGCCAGGAAGTGATCGAGGCGGTCTGTGGCCATGCTACGGAGCGGAAGGGTCGTGCGGGTCCACCAGATGGTTGATCCCTCTATCCGTGGATCGGTGCCCACGGATCGGCCGGCGGGGCGATCCCGAGCCGACCCGTTCTCGCGATGCTGGGAAGCACGCCATGCCTCCGCTACCAGCACGCACAGGAGCCTCCCCATGTACCTGTCCCTTCGCGACATCACCTTTGCCAGAGGGCGGTTCGCCCTCATCGGTGCTGTCGTGGCCTTGATCACTCTCCTATTGGTCCTGCTCACCGGCCTGACCAACGGTCTGGGCCACCAGAACATCTCTGCCCTGGAACGCCTCGGGGCCCAACGCTTCGTCTTCAGCGCTCCCGCCGACGACTCCGGCCAGCCCACCTTCACCGAGTCCCAGATCACCGGCGACCAGTTCCAAGGCTGGCAAGACGCTGTCGGCGACACCGACGTGGAGCGGATCGGGTTGACCCAGACACGGGCCCAAGCCGGCCCCAACACCGGTGCGACCAGCGTGGCCGTACTCGGACTCGAGGCCGGCACCGCACTGGCCCCCGACCTCCGCGCCCTCGACGGGGCGACACACCCGGGCCCCGGGGAAGCGGTGCTCAGCCAGAGCGTGGCCGAGAACCTCGGTGCGGCCGTGGGAGACACCATCGAGCTATCCACGACCGAGCTGACCGTCACCGGGATCACTCAGGACGAGTACTACAGCCACATCCCCGTCGTGTGGGCCGCCATGGCCGACTACCCCGACATCGCCCACCTCGACCAGGACGTCGAAGCCACCACACTGGCCCTGACCGCGGACACCCCTGCTGCCAACGCCGGCGCCGGGACAGGGACCGTGACCACCGACACCCGCGGCGCCTTCGCCGCCCTGCCCGCTTACCAGTCCGAGCGCGGGTCGCTGCTGATGATGCAGGGGTTCCTCTACGGGATCTCCGCCCTGGTCGTGGTGTCCTTCCTGACCGTGTGGACCATCCAGCGCACCCGCGACATCGCCGTCCTGCGCGCCCTGGGCGCGTCCCGGGCCTACCTCGTGCGCGACTCTCTGGGCCAAGCCGCTGTGGTGCTCCTGGCCGGCGTCCTCGCCGGCGGACTGGTGGGTGCCGGCATCGGTGCTGCGGCCAGCACCGTCGTCCCATTCACACTGTCACCGACCACGGCCCTGCTGCCCGCCCTCGGCGTGTTCGCCCTCGGAGTGGCAGGCTCCCTCCTCGCCGTCCGTCGCGTCTCGTCCGTCGATCCCCTGCTCGCCCTCGGAGGCAACTGACCATGAAATCCGCCCACGTCACCGACCCCGCCACATCTGCCCAGCGCCGGGCTGCTCCTGCCATCGCTGCGCTGCGGCTGGAGCGCGTCACCCTGGCATACGCCGATGGCACCCACGAGGACGGCAGCCCCCGCACAGTCCGCGCCCTGGATACCGTGGACTTCTCGGCCGAGACCGGAACCATCACCGCTCTGGTGGGGCCGTCCGGATCCGGCAAGTCCTCACTGCTGGCCGTAGCAGCAACCCTGATCCGGCCGAGCTCAGGGAGGGTGTGCTTGGCCGACCGCGATCTCACGCACCTGCCCGAGAAGGAGCTGGCCCAGGTGCGCCGATCCGAGATCGGGATGATCTTCCAGCAACCCAACCTGCTGCCCTCCCTCACCGCACGGGAACAGCTCGTGCTCACCGCTCACCTGCGCGGTGCCCGCGGAGCAGAACTGAAGAACGCCGCGGCCGAAGCAGGCGATCTGCTCGAACTCGTCGGCATGTCCGGCTCCGCCGACCGCCGCCCGCACCAGCTCTCCGGGGGCCAGCGCCAACGAGTCAACATCGCCCGAGCACTGATGAACCGACCCCAGGTGATGCTCGTGGACGAACCCACCGCGGCACTGGACCACAACCGGTCCCAACAGATCATGGAGCTGCTCGTGGAGGTGACTCGGCGCTTCGACACGGCCACCGTGGTAGTCACCCACGACACCGAGTTCGTCCCGTTGGCTGACCGAGCCGTGACCATGCGTGACGGCCGACTGAGCTGACGGGACTGCCGGGGACTATCGCAGTAACGGTGTAAGAGGCCCAATCACCCCGTTCGGGGTTGGAGGGTCGACATGAGCGAGAAGATCGAGACACTGGTGGACGTGAGCCCACCGAAGCCCGGTGACGAGCCGGAAGAGAACGCGCAGCTGAGCGCGGCTGAGCAGGACACGGTCCGGGAGCTGGTCCGTGCCGCCCGCGCCAGCGGGGCGGCGTTGACCGGCCCGGGCGGGCTGTTGAAGCAGCTGACCAAGATGGTCGTCGAGGCCGCCCTGGATGAGGAGATGAACGAACACCTCGGCTATGAACCCGGTGACCCGCAAGGGCGTAACCGGGGCAACTCGCGCAACGGGAGGCGGGTCAAGACGGTGATCACCGACAACGCCGGCCCCGTGGAGATCGAGGTCCCCCGGGACCGGCAGGCCAGCTTCGAGCCGGTGATCGTGCGCAAGCGCCAGCGGCGGCTGACGGACCTGGACCAGGTCGTGCTCTCGCTCTCGGCCAAGGGCCTGACCACCGGAGAGATCAGCGCGCACCTGGGCGAGGTCTACGGCGCCGACGTCAGCAAGGACACCGTCACCCGTATCACCGACCGGGTGATCGAGGAGATGCAGGCCTGGTGGGCCCGGCCGCTGGAGCAGGTCTACGCGGCGATCTTCATCGACGCCATCATGGTCAAGGTCCGCGACGGGCAGGTCCGCAACCGGCCCGTGTACGCCGCGATCGGGGTGGACCTGGGCGGGCATAAGGACATCCTGGGGATGTGGGCCGGGGACGGCGACGGGGAGTCGGCGAAGTTCTGGTACGCGGTCCTCAACGACCTGAAGTCACGCGGGGTGCGCGACGTGTTCTTCGTGGTCTGCGACGGGCTGAAGGGCCTGCCCGACTCGGTGAACGCGGTGTTCCCACTGGCCACGGTGCAGACCTGCATCATCCATCTGATCCGCGGGACCTTCCGCTACGCCTCAAGGAAGTACTGGGACGAGCTCGCCAAGGACCTCAAGCCCGTCTACACCGCCCCGACCGCCGCTGCCGCCGAGGCCGCCCTGGAGGAGGTGGAGGACAAGTGGGGCGCCCGGTACCCGGCGATCAGCCGGCTGTGGCGCAATGCCTGGACCGAGTTCGTGCCGTTCCTGGACTACGGAGCCTGTTGCAGAATCGGGAGTTGGCCGGGCGTGGTTTGTCGGTGGTGGGCGGGGGATGATGTGGCATGGCCAAGTCGTATCGCCCGGTGCTCCGGGACCAGCCGATGCTGTTGCCGGTGGACATGCGGGAGTGGCTTCCGCAGGATCACCTGGTCTGGTTCGTGCTGGAGACCGTCGAGGCTCTCGATATCACTGCTCTGGAACGCACCCGGCGTCGTGGCGGGCCCGGCGCTGCCGGCTACGACCCGCAGATGCTGCTGGGACTGTTGGTCTTCGCGTACTGCCAAGGGGTGCGGTCCTCGAGGCAGATCGAACGGATGTGTCTCACTGACGTGGCGTTTAGGGTGTTGTGCGCCCAGGACGGCCCGGACCACACCACGATCGCCAGGTTCCGCGCCGATTCTCAGAACGTGTTCACGGAGTTGTTCGCGCAGGTCTTGATGATCGCCGCCCGAGCCGGGCTGGGCCGGTTCGGCACGGTCGCAATCGACGGCACCAAGATCGCAGCTAACGCCTCGATCGATGCCAACCGTGGCCAGGACTGGTTCGACCGGCACGTGGCGGGCGTGGTCGCCGAGGCCGAGGCGGCGGACCGGGCCGAGGACGCTGCAGCGGGTGATGGGGATGGCGATGAGCGCCCGGATCGGGTGCCCGCGGCCTTGGGGGATCGCACCCGGCGGCAGGAGAGGATCCAGCAGGCCGCCGAAGAGCTCAAAGTCCAGCAGCAACGACGCACGAGGGCCCAGGCCGAGCACGAGGCCGCCGCGTTGGCGAGGCGCCGCCGCTCGGAGCAGGGGCAGCCGGTGGTCGGCCGGATCCCGAACGGGCCGCACCGGCTGGCCGAGGCACGGGCGCACCTGGACCGGGAGATCACCTCCCATCAGGCGAAACTGGACCGGTACGCCGCCCTGATCGCGGCCGGGAGGAAACCGATGGGGCGTCCGCCGGTGGCGATGGCCGACAGCACGAGGGTGGCGCGGGCCCGGCGCGTCGTGGCCAACGCCGAGGCCGCAGTGGAGCCGGTCCCGGACGGGAAGGGGCTGCCGAAGGTCGTGGCGAACACCACCGACCCGCAGTCGCGGATCATGCCGACCCGCCGAGGATTCCTGCAGGGATACAACGCCCAGGTCGCGGTCACCAGCGATCAACTCATCGTCGCGGTGCAAGTGGGACAGACCCCGAACGACCAAGCCTGCTTCGCTCCCATGATGGACGCCGCCCAGTGCGCGGCTACCCGGATGCACGCCCACACCGGCAACCCCGATCATCTGGTGGGCACCGTGCTGGCCGACGCCGGGTACAACAGTGATGCCAACCTCACCGCTGCAGGGCCGGACCGGTTGATCGCCTTGGGCAAGCGGCGCGACGACCAGCGCGCCGCAGCTCAGGAACCGGCACACGGGCCGCCCTCAGCGGAGGCGACCCCGCGTGAGGCCAACGCCCACCGGCTACGCACCCGTGAAGGCCGTGATCTCTACAAGCGTCGGGGCGCGACGGTGGAACCCGGCATCGGCAACCTGAAGAAGATCATCGACCGGTTCTCCCGCCGCGGCCTCGAGCACGCCACCAACGAGCTACACCTGGCCGCCACAGCGTTCAACATCCTCAAGATCCACCGAGCAACCCCCACAGCCTGAAGGCCTGGGTCCTTGGACCCCTATCCCCGGCACGGTCCTGGGCCGGTCCCTCGTCCTCATCGCCTCGGATCAGCCTCGGACCAGCCCCTGCAGGCCGATTCTGCAACAGGCTCTACGACGTGGAGATCCGCCGGGTGATCTGCTCGACGAATGCCATCGAGTCCCTCAACGCCCGGTTCCGGAGGGCGGTGCGGGCCCGTGGGCACTTCCCGAACGAGCAGTCCGCGATGAAGACCCTGTACCTGGTCGTGCGATCCCTGGACCCGAAGGGCACCGGGCAGACACGATGGGTCACACGGTGGAAGCCGGCGCTGAACGCCTTTGCCATCACCTTCGCCGACCGGATGCCGGCGGCGGAGAACCACTAACCATGGAAACGCCTCTTACACCGTTAGAGCGACAGTCCCGACTGCCGCACGAACAGGTCACCTGTTCATGCGGCAATCCCACGTTGCTTTACATATGGCCGGTTAGCGGCGGACCGTGCTGCGGTAGAGGTTCGGCGGATTCTGGTGGTCATTGCAACAGCAGGTCGCCGATCACTTCGATCGGTTTCTGGAACTCTAGGCGTTTGCGGGGACGGTCGTTGAGCTCCTCGGCGACCGCGTCGAGCTCTGCGGCAGTGAACGCTGAGAGGTCGGCGCCTTTCGGGAAGTATTGGCGCAAAAGGCCGTTGGTGTTCTCGTTGATACCGCGTTGCCAGGGCGAGTGTGGGTCGCAGAAGAAGATCTCGATCCCGGCGTCCACCCGCACCTGCTTCCAGTCGCGCATTTCCGTGCCTTGATCCCAGGTCAGCGACCGTCGCAGCGCCTCCGGCAGTGTCTTGATCTTCGCGGCCAGCCCGTCACGGACCTGTTCGGGTTTGTAACCCTCGGGCAGGTGAACAAGCATCGTGTAGTTGGTGGTGCGTTCCACCAGGGTTCCGATGGCGCTCTGATTGTTCTTGCCAATGATCAGGTCACCCTCCCAATGGCCCGGCACTGCGCGGTCCTTGGCCTCAGCGGGCCGGTCGCTGATGTTGATCATGTCCGGGACCCGGTTCTTGCGTTGCCCGGCCTTGCGGCAGGGCCGGCGCACAGCTCGTCCGGTGCGCAGGTATCGGGTCAGCTCCTGTTTCAGGGCCCCACGGGACTGCACGTAGAGGGACTGGTAGATCGTCTCGGTCGACACCCACATCTCCGGCTTGTCGGGGAATTCTCGTCGCAGGCGCCCAGCGATCTGCTCCGGCGAATACTTCTTGGCGAGGTCTCTCACGACGATCGCACGCACCTCGGGATGGGTGTGCAGCTTCGCTGGCTTCGGGCGCGCTGCTCTTTCATAGGCCAGCACGTGCGCTGTCGTGGCCCGATAGCCGCCTTGGGCGGTGGCGTTACGTCGCAGCTCTCGAGAGATCGTCGACGGTGATCGGCCGATCGCCGCCCCGATCTGCCGCAAAGACTGTCCCTGAACGCGCAACAGGGCGATCTCCTCCCGCTCGGCGAAGCTCAGGCACCGGCCCTTGAGGTCGCGTCCGCGGCGTGGCCGCACCCCACCGGCCTCCTCCAGGACCCGGGCCCCGGTGCGCCGGCTTGTACGGATAGCTGCCACCGCCCCGGTGATGAACTCCCCGGCCTGCATCCGCTCCCAAAACACCTGGAGCAGATCCGGCCTGATCAAGATCGAGTACCCACCCACAACACCACCCCCAACGCTCAGTGTTGCAACCACCGCAAGAACCCGGGGTTCGTTTTCCGAGACGTCTTCTCGTATGGATGGGGAGGAAAGGAGCAGGGCCCGTCCCGAGATCCGGGACGGGCCCTGGCGGGCGGAGAGGGTCAGGAGCGCTGTTTGAGGGCGTCCCGGATCTCGGTGAGGAGTTGCACCTGGGGGTCGGCCTCCTCGTCGGCGGGGGCGATGCCCAGGCGGCGGTTGCGGGCCTCGATCATCTTGTTCATGGGCAACACGATCGCGAAGTACACGGCGGCGGCCACGAGCAGGAAGTTGACCAGGGCGGTGAGCAGCACCCCGAACCGGATGTCGTTGCCGTTGAGTGTGATCATCGCGAACGAGTCGAAGTTGGGTGAGCCCACCAGCGCCGAGATGGCGGGCATGAGCACGGACTCGACGAGGGCGTTGACGACCTGGGCGAAGGCGGCACCGATGATCACGGCGACGGCGAGGTCCAGGACGTTGCCCTTCATGATGAATTCTTTGAATCCTCTAAGCATGCGCCCAGACTATCGGCGCTGAGCCCACCGAGAACCCCGCCGCCCTAACCTATTGAGACCGTATCGATGTCCTTTTAGACGCTGCTAGCGGCACATCGGTCCGAATGCTCAGCGCCGCCTGCCCCTGGGTGCCTTGTGCCCACCGCCTGGGGGCGGGCAGTGCTGGAGTCGTGTGGGAACGACCCGTTGTGGAGGCCCGCAAGGGGCAGGGGGCTGGTCGGTCGAGTGCTCGGTGGCGGCCGCCTCGAGGGGTGCGCACGAGTGGGCCGGTCGGACACCTGGGCGCCGCATCCCGTGCCGGGAAGGGAAACCGGCTCCTCGAACTGAAGGTCGACGTCACGACGCGGGCCTCGGGCCCACATGGGGTCCGAGGCCCGCGACAACACGTGCGGATCAGTTCTGCTGATCCTCAGGGTTCTGCTCGCCGACCAGACCTCCGGCGTGTTCCTGGGCCTGGTCCACCTGGTCCTGGAACTTGTTGCCGGTGTGCTCATCGACCATGTCGCCGCCGCCCTGGATGCCCTGCTCCACCTTGTCCGGGTTCTCGCTGGCGAAATTCTTGGCCTTGTCCGCAAAGCCTCCGAGATCCACCATGGTGACTCCTTCCTCGATCGGTCAGGGCGAAATCGTCTCCGCCCGGGAACTCGTCCAGCCTGGAACAAGGCCCCGACCCGAGTCAATCGATAGTGAACAGACACGGCGACCTGTTTTGCGCGAGCGAAGGGCCCCGGGGCGCGAAAGTTGCCAGACAATGGGAACTGTCGCGCGACAGTCCGACAAGCGGTGGGGGGCCGGTCAGCGCGACTCCGGACTCCTGCCGTGAATCATCACCGGGCTGTTGTGCCGGCCTCCGACAGGAACCGGGCGAAGCCAGCAGACCCGATCGTGATCGGCACGAACGGCTGGGCTTCCACGAGGGCTGGGGCACCGTCACCAGACTGCCGCCCGAGCTCGTCGAGCCACGGACCTAGACCCACGCCCACAGAAGGGAGAAGACGATGAAGCTGACCGTCACCGAGTTCGTGAGTCTCGACGGGGTGTCCCAGGGCCCGGGATCACCCGAGGAGGACACCAGCGGTGGGTTCACCCAGGGGGGGATGGCTGGTCCCCTACCTGGACGAGGCGTTCATCAACCGCGCCGCGCAGTGGTTGGGCCAGGCCGAGGCACTGCTGCTGGGCCGGCGCACCTACGACGCCTTCGCCAGGGACTGGCCGAAGATCACCGACCCGAACGATCCCTTCACCGAGCTCATGAACAGCCTGCCGAAGTACGTCGCCTCGCACACCTTGACCACCGGCCCGTGGAAGCCGACCACGGTCCTCTCCGGCGACGTTGCGGCCCAGATCGCAGAACTCAAACAGCAGCCCGGGGCCGAGCTTCAGATCCACGGAAGCGCTCGACTGGCCCAGTCTCTGCTGGCCGCAGGACTGATCGACGCACTCCGGCTCGTGGTGGCCCCGGTCGTCCTCGGCCACGGGCGCCGCCTCTTCCCCGACGGTGGCGCGCCAGCGCGCCTGCAGCTGGTCAGCAATCAGACCACCCCGGGCGGGCTCGCCCTCCAGGTCTACGAACGGACCGGGCTCCCGGCCTACGCGACCTACACGGGCGTGTCGAACCTGGCCTGAGGACAACGATCACCCGCGCACCCGTCCGCAGAAGCCGTAGCCGTACCCGAGCCACGGCACGGTCGGTTCGCGGTCAGCCATCGGACTACCTCGACGCGCGACGGCACAGCGGGACCGCCGCACCGGAAGGTGTCAGGTTGACCTGACCTATGGTTTGGTTGCCAGTCGTGGTCGCTAGCTTCCAGCGGTGGTGAGTGCCTGCGGCGTTCGAGCGAGGTCGTATTCGTGCGGGGTGGCGTACTCGAGTGCGGAGTGTCGGCGGCGTCGGTTGTAGAACACTTCGATGTACTCAAAGATCGCGTTCGCCAGCTCGATCCGGGTCTTCCACTTCCGACGGTTCAGCAGTTCGATCTGCATCGTCGACCAGAAGGATTCCATCATGGCATTGTCGAGGCCGTCGCCGACGGTGCCGAACGAGGGCAGCAGTCCGGCCGAGCGGATCTTCTGCGTGAACACCCACGAGGTGAATTGGACCCCGTGGTCGGCGTGGACGATTCCGCCGGCACCGGGCTTTCGGGCGCGGAGGGCCATGTCTAGGGCATTGATGACCAGGGTGGAGTCCTGCTTGGAGTCGATGGCCCAGCCGATGATTTTGCGGCTGCAGGCGTCGAGCACCGCCGCGCAGTAGACCTTGCCCTCGCGGGCTTGGATTCCAGCGGTCGTCGCAACACATGCCGTTCAGCCAGGTTCCAGTAGAGCACGGAGTCGTTCGGTCGGGGTGGCCCATCCGAGGGATTTCCGAGGGCGGCTGTTGAGCTCCCGGGCGACGTTGTGGAGATCTTCGACGGTGTGCGCCGACAGGTTGGTGCTTTTCGGGAAGTACTGCCTGAGCAGACCGTTCATGTTCTCGTTCGATCCGCGCTGCCAGGGACTGGCGGCGTCGCAGAAGAACACGTCGATGCCGGTGGCGCGGCGGAGGCTGGCGTGGTGGGACATCTCCGCCCCTTGGTCCCAGGTCAGGGAACGGCGCAGCCCGGGTGGCCACTGGTTGACCGTGGCGATGAGCCCGTCCCGGACTGTCTCGGCGGTGTGGTCGTGGGCCAGGTGCACGAGAGTGACGTAGCGGGTGGCGCGCTCCACCAGGGTGCCGATCGCGGATCCGCTCAGTGTGCCGAGGATGAGATCGCCCTCCCAGTGCCCGGGCACGGTGCGGTCCTCGGCTTCGGCGGGGCGGTCGGTGATCGGGACCATCGGTTCCACGAACCGGCTTCTGCGTCGGGCCGGGTCGCGCCGTGGCCTGCGGGCGGCGCGCCGGCAACGTAGCACCGGCGCCGCAGCACGCGTCAGCCCGGTGCGGTCGGGGGCGTAGATCGCTTGGTAGATCGTCTCCGTGCAGACTCGCATCCGGGGATCGGCCGGGAAGTCGATGACCATCCGGTGACTGATCTGCTCCGGCGACCACTTCTGGTCCAGTCCCGTGGCAACGTAGCCGCGCAGCACCGCCAGGACCTGCAGCTTTCCTTGTCGTGGCCGCGGCCGGCGGGCCACGGCCAGACGGTGCGCGGCGTAGGGCAGGTACCCGGCGGCGGTGGCGGTGTTGCGGGTCAACTCCCGCCCGATCGTCGACGGCGCCCGATTCAGAACCCGGGCGATGGCCCGGACCGAGTCCCCGCGCACGTGCAGGTCGTGGATCTGCTCCCGCTCTTCGAGGCTGAGATACCGGTCACTGATTGGGCGCTCGAGCCGTTGCAGGTCATCCGGGACTCCTCGCGTGTACGCGGTGCGCGGTGTCTTCACGTTTGCCAGTATTCCGGCCTGCCCGTACCGCACCACCCGACCGTCGGGATAGACCCGGCCGCCGTAGAACTGCCGGATGCCCTTATCCCAGTCCTGGGCGCGGCGCTTGTCCACGCCGACGCGGGCCGCGGCCTGGGCGCGACTGAGGCCTTCGGCGCGCAGGCGCAGGAATTCCTCACGCTGGGCGGTGACGTCCTTGCCGGTGAAGATCCCGGCCTGGTGGGCCCACTTGTAGCAGGTCACGCGCACGAAGCCGAGTTCCCGGGCCACCGCAGAGACGTTCGGATTCAGCGCCAGCCGGCGGAAGAACTCCGCCTTGTCCTGGGCCGTGTACGTCCGAGGAATCCCGCGGGCGGTGGAGGTCCCCGACTCGTGGCGCCACCGGTAACAAGTGTCCGGGCTCAGCCCCAGCTCGGCTGCGACCGCCCGGATCGTGCCACCTCGGTCCAGACGCCGGAAAAACTCTGCCCTCTCGGCCGCCTTGTACTGCCGACTTCGCTTCCGTGGTGACGAAGCACCCATCGTCGTCATTCCCTATCAGTCAGGGTGTTGCGACGACCGCTGGAATCCAAGGGGTGGGATGCTCGGTGATGTCCGTGACCCACAGTTCGTTCAGCGCCAGGAGGTGGAATTTCCGGTTGACGAGGTCGTCTGCGGTCGCCACGCCTCGAAGCCGCTTGATGCGCGCCGGGCCGGGCAGTCCGCCGATGCTGGCGCGCGTCATCAGCGCGGAGATGAGCCGGCTCGAGCAGGGGATGCCCATGCCAATGGTGAGTTCCGCGTGGATGCGGCGGTAGCCGTAGGTGCCCCGAGAGGCCACGTGAATCTCGCGGATCAGCCCGGTGAGCCAGCGTCGGCGCAGTTCCGTGGAGCTGGTCGGACGCTTGCGGTACCGGTAGTAGCCCTGGCGGGAGACGCCCAGGATGCGGCAACAGGTGTGGACCGGGGCCCCGGCGTCGACGAGACGATCGATCACCGGGTGCGCCCTTTTGGGGGGACTCCGCCCTCCTCATCGAGCCAGGTGGCCGCGTGGCGGATGATCGCGAGCTCCTGCTCAAGCTGGCGGATCCGGCCCCGGGCCGCCCGGAGCTCAGCCGATTCCTGGGTGCTGCGCCCGGGCCGGCGGCCCTGATCGATGTCGTCCTGGCGCAACCAGGAATGGAGCGTGACAGGGTGGATACCAAGATCAGCCGCGGTCTGCTTGACCTGGCGGCCCTCACGCACGAGAGCGATCGCTCGTGCACGGAACTCAGGAGGGTAGGGGCGGGGCATAGCGGTGAGCCTTCCATGAAGGCCTTCGACTAGCGACCGCCACTGGAAACCAAACCGTAGGTCAGGTCAACCTGTCACCTATTCGTGCGGCAGTCCCGTTCGTCGAGGTACTTGGAGGTGGTGGTCACCGAAGCGTGACCCAGCAGCTGGGCAACGACCTTCACGTCCCAGCCTTCGGTGAGCATCAGGGTGGCTGCGGTGCTACCGGACATTGCCCGCGGGAATGATGATGCAGTTGAGGTTCGGCATCTGGTTGCGGCCCTACGATGACCCCGTGCTCCATGACTTCTCCTTGCGACCGTTGATGGCAGCGGAGAACGCGTTGCTGGCCGCGGCCACGCTCGGGAACCTCAACTGGTGCGGGCAGCGGTTCATAGCGGCCGATGTGCGCACGCGGTCGGAGTTCGCCCACTACACGGTCGTTGATCCCCAGCGCGGCGACTTCGGTTGGGTGGCCGAAGTCGGGAAGGGCGCCATCGGCGTTGTCTGGGCCCAATTCCTGCCCCCGGATGATCCTGGTTACGGATTCCTCGCCGAGGACACCCCGGAGGTGAGCCTGTGGGTGCGGGGCGACTGGCGTGGCCGGGGAGTGGGCAGGGCGCTCCTGCGCCGGGTGCAGGACGACGCGCGAGCTCGAGGGGTGCCCCGGCTCAGCCTGTCGGTGGAGGCCGACAACTACGCCAAGAAGCTCTATGCGGCGGAGGGCTTCGTCGACGTCCCCGGACGTGCAGCCGATGGCGTCATGGCCTGGAACCCATAACAGGCACCGGGCCAGCACCACGCAGACGGCATCCCCAGGGGAAGGCTTAGCCGATGCGGTCGGAGTCGGTGTCCGCAGGACCGGGGGGCCCAGCAATTCCAGCCTGCCGTACGCGCCGGCGGAAACCGCCTCTGGGCGGACAACCCGGCCCCGGACCGCCTCGTCAGCACGGCGGGGCGTCCCACCGGCGGAAGTGGGGACATTATGAAAGTCGATCTTTTCCTTACCGGTCGGTACGGTTGGGGTATCGCGCACGGTGCTCAGTCGGGGGGCTGGGCCACCTAGTGTGGACCGTGTCAGAGGGCGCAGCCGGGGGGCTGGCCCATTCCAGACCGGTCGAATAGCCGCCGTCCTGGCGGCAGAAGAGCTGGGGCCTTGGGCTCCGTCGCCGGGGGGGCGACGCTTCTGCCGCCGGGCCGGCGGCCCCTTACGGCACTCATGACCGTCCCTCCGTCCCTGTGGCAGCACATCGTCCAATCGCAGGTAGCTGCCCCGGTTGAGGAGGCCCGCATGAACGATGCCCACCCTGCCGCAGCGCACGCCAACTGGGCGACTCCCGTGGCCGATCCGCTGTCCCGGGCGGCGGCCTTTGCCGCCCTGCGCCCGGCCCTGGAGGCCCTGATCCACCAGGCAAGCGCCGACTCCCGGCTGAGCCCGGAGGCCCGTCGGGTGCTGCGCGCGGTGGCCCGCACCCGCCCCGAGCACACCCTGGCGCTGGCCGAGCTCGCCGCCCGCGCCAGCACGGCCAAGGCCCAGGTTCGCCTCGCGTTGACCGAGCTGGACGCCCACGGCTATCTCGCCCACCTGGCACACATCGCCCCGCACCTGAGCGCAGCACTGCCCCCACATACTCGCTGCACCCCGGCAACGGACCCTAAGGTCGAACCCGTCGACGGAGACACCTCCTGAACCTCCTCGTCCATAGTCCAGCCTCCGTGCAACGACCTCACGCCGAACCCGGCGGGTCTGATGCACTGTGGGTTGCTTTCCGGGCCGTGGAGTGCTGGCTAGTGACGGAGGTTGTAGAGCGTGATCGAGGCCAGCATCGTCAACCCGGCCAGCACTGCGGCTGCGGGCCCTGCCGTGGGAGTGACGAAAAGACCCACCGCCGCGGCGATGGCCGCGGGACGCAGGGGCTCTGCCTCGAGGGTGCCGAAGGCCGTGGTGGCGAGTGGGATCAGCACCAGCGTCGCCACCACACTCGTCACGTAAATCGTCAGGGCATGCCGGCGCGGCCGTGCTACGGCGGGGTCGTGCCGGTGCAGCAGTGTCGCGGCCAACCATCCGAGCGCGAGCACGCCCCAGGCAACCAGGGTCAGTCCGGGCCGCGGTAGGACCAGTGCGGAGGCGTTGGCCAGCACGAAGGTGCTGCCCCCGGCCGCGCCCACAGCCGAGCCCACCAACAGCGGCAGGACGGCGGCGAAGTCCCGGGGCGGCTTCCGCTGCTGATGGGCTGGAGGAGTCGATTCGGGACGTGAGGTGTTCACAGCGTCCACGCTCCTCCTGGAAGCTGCAGGACTCCCCGCGCGCCACGCCGAACGGGCGCCAGCGACACGTCAGCGGGGAAAGCTCTGCGCGCACTGGTGGTGTCTGTGAGATGCACCCCCATTGGAGAAGGTCTGGGGGAAGAAGCCATGTTGCTGATGCGGGCCGGGGTCCGTGAAAGCGGGACGCGGGGCCGGGGCCGAATGCTGTGGGAGTACGGTGGAATTCGAACGACGCGATCCGGTGACCAGGTGGGCGCCCCGTACCTGGTGCCGTTTCCCCTACCTGGCCTGAAGGGAACAGCATGAGCACCTCCTCGCACGCCGAGGGCCTGCAGGGGTCGCCGGCGCGGATGTCCCCGGATGCTAGCCCGGTGTCTTCTCGGCGGCGGATCCCGTTGCGGTCGACCTGCGCGCAGCCCCACGTCTGTCCGGCGCCGGTGCGGATGCGGGTGCTGTCCCGGACACCGATGTTCGCCGGGCTGGTCGAGGAGCAGCTGGCGGACATCGACCGGAGGATGACCTCCCTGTCCTGGGCTGAGGGGGACGCGCTCCACGTCGAGGGCGCACCGGCTGAGCACCTCTACCTCGTAGCCGCGGGACGGGCCAAGGCTTACCGGACCGCCCCGAATGGGCAAGAGGTCGTGGTGGAGCTACTGGGGCCGGGAGACCTGTTCGGCGGGCTGCGCACCCTCGGCCAGGAAGCCTACGCCGAGACTGTCGAGGCTTTGACCACCGTGTGCGCCCTGCGGATCGGCGACGACGCGTTCCGCCAGATCCTCGGCGAGCACCCAGAGGTGGGGCTGCGGGTGCTCGAGGACACCACAGCGCTGCTCGCCCAGGCCCGCACCGACGTCACCCGGCAGTCCACGGCCACCGTGGCCGAGCGACTGGCGGCGGTCCTGCTGCGCCTGGCGGAGAAGTTCGGGGAGCCCGCCCGCGAGGGCGGGACCTTGATCGAGCTGCCGCTGTCGCGGGCGGATCTGGCGGGGATGACCGGGTCGACCCCGGAGTCCGTCTCCCGGGTGATGAGCCGGTGGCGCAAGGACGGTGTCATCGACGCCGGCCGCCGCTGGACTGCCGTGCGTGACCCGCGCCGGCTGGCGGAGATCGCCGGAGCGGAGGCCTGACCCCCGAGCTTCGCGGTTGATTGACGCCCGTCATGGTCCGAGGACCCGGTCCTTCGTAGGTTGGAGACACACCCGATGAGGTGAGTACTCCACAACAGGGAGAGGAACCACCACCATGACCACCACCACAGCCACCACCACTCACACGGTCCTGCGCGCCGAGGGCTTCTCCTGCCCCTCCTGCGTGGCCAAGATCGAGAAGCGCGTCGGGCGTCTGAAGGGCGTCGACGCGGTGAAGGTCCACTTCGCCTCGGCCCGCATCGAGGTCGACCACGACCCTGCCCTCGTGAGTGTGGAGGACATCGTCGCCGCTGTTGCCAAGGTCGGCTACACCGCCCGCCCCGCCGCCTTCTGACCCGCCGCACCCACAGCCCGCGCCGCTGCCGGGACCTCCCCAGGAGGTCACGGCAGCGGCGCTCTTCGTTGCCCGCCGAGCCGGCGCTCATTGGCCCTTCCTGCGATCGTGCGGTTGATTGATCCCCGACATGTTCGGGTCCGTGGGCTGTGCGTAGCGTCGTGAACAAGCCCCCATCAGGGGCGAGAACGGTTACCAGGAAGGACGGACATCATGAACAGGGTGCAGAGGTGGATTTACGGCCGGTGGGCGATCCCCGCGGTTGCGGGGGTGCTGATCCTCGCCTCGTTCGTCGCCTCCGAGGTCGTCGGCTCGGTCCTGTGGGCGGATGTGCTCATGCTCGCCGCCGCCGTCGTCGCCGGCAATCAGATCGTGGTCAAGGCCGTCCGGGCGATGGTCGCCCGCATGGTCGGGATCGACCTGCTGGTGGCGGTCGCCGCCATCGGGGCGGTCATCATCGGCAACTACTGGGAGGCCGCCGCGGTGACCTTCCTCTTCGCGGTCGGCCACGCCCTGGAGTCGGCCACCCTCAACAAGACCCGCTCGGCGCTGGCCGAGCTCGTCGCGGTCGCCCCGGACACCGCCGTGGTCCTGCGTGACGGGGAGCAGGTCGAGGTTCCGGCCGCGGACGTGGCGATGGGCGAGGTCGTGCTGGTCAAGAACGGCGCCAAGGTTCCCGTCGACGGCCAGGTCGTGGCCGGCACCGGTGCCGTGGACGAGGCTTCCATCACCGGGGAGTCCATCCCGGTGGAGAAGGCCAAGAGCGACCAGGTCTTCGCCGGGACCGTCTCCCGCGGCGGGTTTCTTCAGGTGCTGGCCACCGGCATCGGCGCCGACACCACGCTGGCCCGCATCATCCACCGGGTGGAGGAGGCCCAGGACGCCAAGGCGGCCACCCAGGCATTCATCGACCGCTTCTCCACCTGGTACACCCCCGCAATCATGGTCCTGGCACTGGTCGGTGGCTTGATCACCGGGGACGTGGTGCTCGCCCTGACCCTGCTGGTCATCGGCTGTCCCGGAGCCCTGGTGATCTCCATCCCGGTCGCCATCGTGGCCGGCATCGGCCGTGCGGCCCGCAATGGCATCCTGATCAAAGGTGGGGAGTTCCTGGAGACCTCCGCGAGGATCACCGCCGTCGCCGTGGACAAGACCGGCACGCTCACCGAGGGCCGCCCGCAGCTGACCGACGTGGTCGTCTTGGACCCGGCGCTGGACCGCGCGGACGTGCTGGGCTGGGCCGCGGCCGCGGAGGCCGGCTCCGAGCACCCCCTGGCCCGCCCGATCCTCGACGCCGCTGCGGCCGAGGGCGTGGGCGCCTCCGTGGTCCCCGAGGCGGTCGACCCAGTGCCGGGCAAGGGCATCGTGTCGACCACTGACGGGGTGCGGGTGCTGATCGGCAACGCCGCGTTGCTGGAGCAGTACGGCATCACCGACCCGAAGGCTGCAGCTGCGGCCCAGAAGCTCGCCGCGGCTGGGCGGACACCCATGATCGTGGCCGTCGACAATGCCGTGATCGGTGTCATCGCCGTGGCCGACCAGGTGAGGGCCGACGCGGCCGAGATGGTGTCCCGGCTCCACGAGGCCGGGGTGGAGAAGGTCGTCATGCTCACCGGTGACGCCCCGTTGGTGGCTCAGGCCATCGGGAAGGTCACCGGGGTGGACGAGATCCGCGCCGGGTTGCTGCCCGAGGACAAGCTCGAGGCGGTCGCGGCGCTGCAGCGGGAGGGCCACTTGGTGGTGATGGTCGGCGATGGCGTCAATGACGCCCCCGCCCTGGCCACCGCGGACATCGGCGCGGCCATGGGCGCGGCCGGCTCGGCTGTGGCCGTGGAGACCGCCGACATCGCGCTGATGGGCGACAACCTGCTGAAGCTGCCCGAAGCGATCGGGCTGGCCAAGCGCACCGTGGCCGTGATGCATCAGAACATCACCGTCGCCCTGATCACCGTGGTGCTGTTGTTGGCCGGGGTCTTCGCCGGCGGGGTCACGATGTCGATCGGGATGCTCGTCCACGAGGCTTCTGTGCTCGTCGTGATCGCCAACGCCATGCGGCTGCTGCGCCGCGCCCAGGACACCACCCCCGCGACGGGCACCACACCGGCCGCCCCGGCCACAGACCGGGTGACATCCCGGTCCTAGGACACCACCGTGGCGGGCGGCCCCACACCAGGACCGCCCGCCACGGGGCGGAACGCACCACCAGTCCTGCCCGGCCCCGGGCGGAGAGACCACCATCACTGCAGGAGGAGCATCATGAGCGCGCAAGAGCACTTCATCATCGAGGGCAACATTGAGCACTTCACCATCGCCGACATCGCTGGCAGCAACCCCGACTTCCGCCAGGTGCTGTGGACCGGCCAACACGCTCAGATCGTTGTCATGACCATCCCTACCGGTGGTGAGATCGGCGAGGAGGTCCACGAGCACACCGATCAGATCCTCACCTTCGTCGCCGGCACCGGGGAAGCCGACCTGAACGGGCACACGCATCCGATCGAGGCCGGTGACCAGTGCGCGGTCCCGGCCGGGGCCCGGCACAACTTCCGCAACACCGGGGATGAGCCCCTGGTGCTCTACACCGTCTACAGCCCGCCCGAGCACGCCGCCGAGGCCGCCTACGCCACCAAGGAGGAGGCGGACGCGGCCGAGGCCACCGGCCGGGACGAACCCCCGACCGGTTGAGCCCGCACTCATCCACACCCTCTAGAGAAGAAACGAGGAAGACGATGTCCACGGTCTACGTGTTCACCGATTTCGGCGGTCCTGAGACCCAACAGCTCCTCGATCGGCCCGCCCCGCAGCCTGGCCCGGGCGAGCTGGCCGTGGAGGTTCGGGCCGCCGGGGTGAATCCTGTCGACTGGAAGATCCGCTCCGGGGTACTGGGGCGGGACCGGGAGTTGCCGGCCCCGATGGGCCGGGAGGTCTCCGGCGTCGTGACCGATCTCGGGGAAGGCGTAAAGGGTTTCGCGGTCGGCGACGAGATCCTCGGCCCCGTCGCTCCGGGTCACGGCGGGTTCGCCGAGCACACCCTCGTGCGGGCGGCCGAGGCGGTCGCCAAGCCCGAGGAGATCTCCTTCGCCGACGCCGCCACCATCCCGGTGGCTGCGGCCACCGCCTATGACGCCACCCACCAGTTCGAACTCGAACCCGGCCAGAGATTGCTGATTCTTGGCGCCGGCGGCGGGGTGGGACTGATGGCCGCCCAAATTGGGCGCGTCCACCAGTTCACCGTCATCGGCGTCGCCAGCCAGTCCAAGCGCAAGATCGTCGAATGCACCGGGGCGACCTTCGTCCCCTCCGGGGAAGGAGCTGCTGACCGCGTCCGCGAGGTCGCCCCCGAGGGGGTGGACCTTGTCGTCGACCTCGTCGGGGGTGAGGCCCTGGGCGAGGTCGCCGGCCTGGTTACCGATCCGGCCAGGATCATCTCGGCGGCCGACGCCACGACCGCCACAGAACTGGGCGGGGCGGCACTGGAACGCACCGAGGAGGCGATGGAAAAGATCACCGAGGTCATCGAATACGGACTCGTCGATCCCCACGTCACCGCCTGCTATCCCCTGGCAGAAGCAGGACGGGCGATCGCCGAGGTCGAGGCCGGTCACGCCACCGGCAAGATCGTCATCGAACCCACCCCCGTGTGCTGATCATGGGCACGCCCGGAGCCTCATGCGGTGAGAACAAGGGCGCCGGTGTGGCGGCCCCAGCCCATTGACGGGGGCCGTCACACCGGCACCTGTCGACTCATCTTGAGGCGGGGCGCGAGAGAGCGGATCCAGCCCACAGAAGGAACATCCCATGTGCCAGAAGACCAGTCCGACCACGAGCCCCCGCATCGCCACGGCGACGCGCACCAGCGTCGAAACCGTCCAGCTCCAGCAGCTGATCAAGAACGCGGAAACAGCCGCCGCCCAGTACGAACGGAACGAAGCGAAGATCGAGCAGTGGGGACTCGATTCCTTCCCCGCCTCCGACCCGCCCCAGAACTACTAAACCCCAGGGGTTGGCTGCTCGGGCGTCCCGACAAGCGACGCGTGCTCGGCCCCGGCCGGGGAGAGGCTGATTCCTCCACCCCGACACGGGGTCGGTGTTCCCGCCGGAGCGGTGGGTGTCACCGCAGGCGCAGCGGAGCGGTGGCGAACCCACCCACGGGCGGCAACTCGCGTTCCCGGGGCCGGTCCGGATCGGGCTCGATCACGGCCGTCGCCGCCAGGGCGGCGCGGGTCAGTACTCGCAGCTCGAGGGTCGCCAGCGGCCTGCCAGGGCACACGTGCTTGCCGATCCCGTACACCAGGTTGTACGGGGCGTTGCCGACCGGGTCGAACGCGTCCGGGTCAGCGAAGATCCGCGGGTCGCGGTTGGCGGCGGTCCAGTTCAGGAGCACCCGGTCGCCGGCGGCCAGCTCTCGACCACCGACTGTGACGGGTTCCGTCGTGATGCGGCGGTTGGCGACGAACGGGTCATCGATCCGCAGGATCTCATCGAGGATCGCGTCGAACTCCCGGTCGGACACCCCCGAGCGCAGCCGGGCCTGCAACTCGGGTTGATCGGCCAGATAAGTCAGTACCACGCCGGTGCACAACGCCATCGACCCCAAGTCACCGCCGGTCCAGTTGCGCAGGATCGAGACGATCTCATCGTCGCTGAGCTCCCGCCCATCAACCTGGGCACGCACAAGCTCAGTGGTCACGTCATCGGGCGCACCGTCGCCGGCCTCGCGGCGGACGTCGGTCAAGGATCGGATGATGGCGTCGAAGCGCTGGGCGACCTCAGTGGTGCGGGAACGGTCCCGGGAGCGGGTGGCGGCATGGTTGTCCTGCATCCACTGCAGCAGATCCTCCTCCAGGCCTGCAGGCCACCCCAGCCAGGCCGTCTGTGCGCGCACGGCGAAGCGGGAGCCGACCGCCACGGCGTCGATCGGGCCGGGGACCTCGAGCTGGCCCACCAGGTCGGTGGCGACCCGCTGCACCACCGGCTCCAGGGCGCTCATCCGCTCAGGGGTGAAGAACCGCTCCACGAGGGCGCGGAAGGCCGTGTGGGTAGGGCCGTCAAGACCGTTGGGCACCTGGAGGTAGCGGGAGACTGCGTTGGAGAAGCTCTCGTGGTCCAGCGCGGCGGCAGTGACGTCAGCGTGGGTGAACAACGTCCAAGCACCACTGGCATCGCGGGCCACGGGACAGCGTGAGCGCAGCTTGTCGTAGGCGGCCACAGGATCGCGACGGAACTGCGGGCCCCGCGGGTTCCAATCGGACCGGACGGGATCCGTGGCCGGTCCCGGTGCCGTGGCGGGTCCGGCCAGCGGGGGTGCGTGGGGGATGGCGTCATCGGCCGAGGGATGGCCTGTCATGTGTGTCCTGTCGTGGGTGGCCGTCAGCGCGGTGCGCGGGGACCTCCGCGCCGGCGGTGGGGGCAGTTGGTGGTGGTGTTCAGGGGTGGGTTCGTTCGTCGACTTTCCCGCCGTTGCGTACGGTGAGGGCGAGCAGCAGGGACAGGATCGCGAAGCCGGCCAGCAGGGTCAGGCCCACGAAGTAGCTGTTGTGCTCGGCGTTGTAGGTGGCGCCCATGACCAGCGGCGGGAAGTATCCGCCCAGGCCGCCGGCGGCGGCGATGATGCCGCCGATGGTGCCGACGTCCTTGGCCGGGGCGGCTCGGCCGACCCAGCCGAAGACACCGCCGGTGCCCAGGCCGAGGAAGAGTGCCATGAGCAGGAAGGTGGGGCCGTAGACGCGTTCCTGACCGGGTTGGAAGGCTACGACCATGGCGAGCACGGCGGTGCCGGACAGAGCGGTCAGGGTCACCGTCTTCGGCCCGATCTTGTCGGCCAGGATCCCGCCGATGGGTCGGGCGATGACGGCGGCCAGGGCGAAGCCGGCGGTGCGGGTGCCGGCGGCGGTGGCGTCGAAGTCGTAGACGTTGTCGAGGTAGGTCGGCAGGTAGTTGGAGAACGCGACGAACGCCCCGAAGACGACCCCGTAGAGGAAGCACAGTTGCCAGGTGACTTTCAGCGTGAACGCGTGTTTGATCTTCGGTAGGACCGGCTCGGGGGCCTTGGCCCCGTGCACGGGAGAGTCCCGTAGCAGCGCCCAGCACAGCACAGCCATGACTCCCACGATCACCGCGATCAGGACGTGGGCGCCCAGGTATCCGATCCCGGTCACCAGGCGGGGGGTGAGGAACGCGGAGACGGCGGTGCCGACCATACCGGCGCCGAAGACCCCGGTGGCGAAGCCCTTGCGGTGGGATTCGTACCACCCCGAGCAGAACGGGACGCCCACGGCGAAGACGGTACCGGCGATGCCGAGGAAGAACGCCACGGCCACGAGCAGTCCGAAGCTGCCCAGCTGCCCGACGAGCCCGGTGACGAGCACCAGGGGAGCGGTGATGCCCAGGATGACGGTGAACATCACCCGCCCGCCGTAGCGGTCGGTCAACGCGCCAACGGGCACCCGGCAGACGGCGCCGACGAGGATCGGCATGGCCACCAGCACCGAGGTCTGGGTGGCGTCGAGGTCCATCTGCTGGGCATAGCGCTTGGCCAGCGGCCCCACGATCGTCCAGGCCCAGAAGCCGACTGCGGACGCCAGGGTGGCCAGGAGCAGGTTGCGCAGCTGCCCGGCCTTGAGGTCAGGGGCAGTGGTGCCGGAAGAGGTCGCGGGGGAGGTGGATGACATGGCTGTCCTCGTGCGTTCGGTGGGCAGGGCGAGACGTCAGTGGCGACCGGCGCGGTTGCGGCCCGTGGGTGCTTTCGTGGTGCCACGGGCCCGGTCCCGGGTGCCCACGGGCTCCCAACCCCGGCGCACCGGGGCCAGGTTCGTTCCGGAGGCGCGGTCACGGGAGCGGTAGACGATGTAGGGGCGGAACAGGTAGTGCACCGGTGCGGTGAAGGCGTGCACCAGGCGGGTGAAGGGCCACAGCGCGAAGAGCGCCATCGCCCACAGGGCGTGCACCTTGAAGCCGGGGCCGGCCGCGGCCATGGCGGCGACGTCGGGTTGGAAGATCCAGATGGAGCGGAACCACGGGGAGACGGTCTGGCGGTAGTCGACCACGGTGGTGTCGAACAGGGACAGCACCGTGGTGCCCAGGCCCGTGAGCAGCGCGCCGACGAGCATGACGTACATGAGCTTGTCGTTCTTGGTGGTGGCCATGAACACCGGCCCGGTGGTGCGCCGGCGCCAGATGAGCAGCACGATCCCGACCAGGGTGCCCACCCCGGCGATCGTGCCGATGCCCAGGGCCATGATGTGGTACAGGTGCTCGTTGATCCCGACGGCGTCGGTCCAGGTGCGGGGGATCACCAGCCCCATGACGTGCCCGGCCAGCACTGCGAGGATGCCGAAGTGGAACAGCGGGGAGGCGATGCGCAGGATGCGGGACTCGTAGAGCTGGGAGGAGCGGGTGGTCCAACCGAACTGGTCGTACTTGTAGCGCCAGATCGAGCCGCCGATGATCAGCGCCAGCACGACGTAGGGCAGGGCACCCCACAACAGGACGTCCCCCACCCCGATCTCGACGGTCTCGGGAGGCGGAGCGGTGGGGATCATGGGCTGTTCCTTTCGGTGACGGGCAGCAGCCGGGGGTCGTAGGGGTCCAGGCCCACGGATTCGGTGGGCGGGCCGTAGCCGGCCATCCGCATCACCGCGTCGCGGTCCTCCGGGGAGACCCCGGGCAGGGTGGAGCACACCAGGGCGAGGGCGCCGCGGTGCGGCAGGCCGTCGTCGCGCAGGGACAGCCGCAGCAGCTCCAGGGACGGGCGGTAGCGCTGCAGCAGTTCGTAGCCGTCCTCGGGGGAGACCTTCGCGGTGAACTCCAGCACCAGTGGCAGGTAGTCCGGCAGCTCGGACTCGTCCAGCTGCGCCCCGTGGGAGCGGTAGATCTCTTTGAAGGCCGCCAGTGCCTCCCCACGGCGTCGGGTGTCCCCGTCGGTCCAGTAGGTCAGGTGCAGGCTGTGCCGCCGGGACAGGTCAAACTCCTGGACGTAGTCGGCCTGCACCTCATCCAAGGGGCGAGCCGTGAACCACTCGAACAGCTCCTCGACCTCCTCCACGGGGGCCTCTACCTCTGTGAGCGCCCCGTGCAGCAGCGGGAGCACCTCGAGCATCGCCGGGTCCGGGTAGCCCAGCAGCACTGCGGCGGCCTGCCGGGTCACCGCGCTGCGCCGGGGGTCCGGGTCGGCGTAGGCGCCCGGGTCGAGGGTGCCCGGCCCGGCCTTGCCGAGCAGCTTCTCCAGCAGCCCCATCAGCGCGCCCCGTTCCCGTCCTGGGGCGGGAACAGGCCCTGGGGCTTGCCCCGCCCGTCCCAGTTGAGCAGGTTGACCCGCCCTCCCAGTTCCTCGTTTCCGGTGGGGTCGGTCCCGCGCTGCCGTGCCTGCAGGGCCGCGAAGTTCTCGGCCGCGACCGGCATCGGCGTTCCGGAGGCTTCGCCGAACACCCCGGTCTGGCCCATGCCGGGCCCACCGTCCACGTCGAGGGAGCAGCCGATCTCCTCGAGGTTGTGCGCGTCCTCCAGGTGCGCGGAGGGGATGACGTAGCGCTCCTCGTACTTGGCGATCGCCATGAGCCGGTACATTTTCTGGATCTCGGTCCCGGTCATCCCGACGGCTTCGGCGATCGCCTCGTCCGCTTCCTCGCCCAGGGCGATGTCGCGCATGTAGGAGCGCATGGCTGCCAGTTTGTTGAGCACCTCCCGGATCTTCTCGGTGTCCCCGGCGGTGAACAGCTCGGCCAGGTACTCGACCGGGATGCGCAGGGAGTCGATCGCCCCGAAGAGGTTGGCGGCGTCCTCGCCGTCGTGGCCCTGGTCCTTGAGCAGGTCCACGACCGGCGACAGCGGCGGGACGTACCAGACCATGGGCATCGTGCGGTACTCGGGGTGCAGGGGCAGGGCCACCCGCAGCTCCTTGGCCAGGGTGTAGACGGGGGACCGGCGCGCGGCGTCGAGCCAGTCCTCCGGGACGCCCTCGGCGCGGGCCGCGGCGACCACCCCCGGGTCGTGCGGGTCGAGCATCAGGTCCAGCTGGGCCTCGTAGAGGTCTTGTTCGTCCGGGGTCGCGGCGGCCTCGGTGACCCGGTCCGCGTCGTAGAGGAAGATGCCGATGTAGCGCAGCCGGCCCACGCAGGTCTCGGCGCACACCGTGGGGATCCCGACCTCGATGCGGGGGTAGCAGAAGGTGCACTTCTCGGCCTTGCCGGACTTGTGGTTGTAGTACATCTTCTTGTACGGGCAGCCGGTGACGCACTGGCGCCAGCCGCGGCACTTGTCCTGGTCGACCAGTACGATGCCGTCCTCGGTGCGCTTGTAGATCGCCCCCGAGGGACAGGAGGCCATGCAGGAGGGGTTCAGGCAGTGCTCGCAGATCCGGGGGAGGTAGAAGGCGAAGGTCTGCTCGAACTCGAACTTGATCTTCTCCTCCGACTCCTTCCGGACCTTCTCCACGATCGGGTCCAGGTGGCCGGCCTCGGTGACGCCGCCGAGGTTGTCGTCCCAGTTGGCCGACCAGGAGATCTTCATGTCCTCGCCGGTGATCAGGGACTTCGGGCGGGCGACGGGGAAGTCGGTGCCGGCGGGGGCGTTGGTGAGGGTCTCGTAGTCGTAGGTCCACGGCTCGTAGTAGTCGTTGAGCTCGGGCTGGACGGGGCTGGCGAACAAGCCGGCCAGCTTCGCCCAGCGCCCGCCGGATTTGAGCTTGAGGTTGCCGCGGCGGTTGAGCTCCCAGCCGCCCTTCCACTTCTCCTGGTCCTCGTACCGGCGGGGATAGCCCTGCCCGGGACGGGTCTCCACGTTGTTGAACCACACGTACTCCGTGCCGGCGCGGTTCGTCCACGCCTGCTTGCACGTCACCGAACAGGTGTGGCACCCGATGCACTTGTCGAGGGCCATCACCATGGCGACCTGGGCCATGACTCGCATCAGTACTGGACCTCCTGGGAGCGCTTGCGGACCACGGAGACGATGTCGCGCTGGTTGCCGGTGGGCCCGAGGTAGTTGAAGGCCCAGGACAGCTGCGCGTAGCCGCCGATCATGTGGGTGGGTTTGACGAGGATGCGGGTGACCGAGTTGTGGATCCCGCCGCGGCGCCCGGTCGCCTCGGACTTCGGGACGTCGATCAGGCGCTCCTGGGCGTGGTGGACGTAGACCACTCCGGCCGGCATCCGGTGGGAGACGATGGCCCGGCCGATGTAGACGCCGTTGGTGTTGAGGCACTCGACCCAGTCGTTGTCGGCGACCTCGATGAGTGCGGCGTCCTGGGGGCTCATCCACACCGTGGTGCCCCCGCGGGCCAGGGAGAGCATGAACAGGTTGTCCTGGTACTCCGAGTGGATCGACCACTTGTTGTGCGGGGTCAGATACCGCACGGCGATCGACAGCTCCCCGCGCTGCCCGAGCTTGGGTTCCCCGAACAGGCGGTGCATGTCCAGGGGCGGGCGGTAGATCGGCAGGGACTCACCCATGTCCTTGAGCCAGTCGTGGTCCAGGAAGAAGTGCATCCGTCCGGTGAGGGTGTGGAAGGGCTTGAGGCGTTCGATGTTGATGGTGAACGGGGCGTAGCGCCGCCCGCCGGTCTCGGAGCCGGACCACTCCGGGGAGGTGATCACCGGGACCGGGCCGGCCTGGGTGTCGGCGAAGGTGATGCGCTTCTCCTCGGAGCCGCGGGCGAGGTCTGCGAGCTCCACCCCGGTGCGCTTCTCGAGGGTCTCGAAGCCCTGCACGGCCAGCTCCCCGTTGGTGGTGCCGGAGAAGAGGAGGATGGCCTCGGCCATCCGCGCGTCGGTGTTGATCACCGGTCGGCCCGCCGCGGCCCCGGAGTCGAACACCCCGTGCAGGCGGGCCAGCTGGTCCACCTGGTGGGAGACGTCGTAGGTGATGTACTTCGTGGTGAGGCCCAGCTTCTCAGCCAGTGGCCCGACCGCGGAGAACTTCTCCCCGACCGCGGTGTAGTCGCGCTCCACCACCTGGAGGTTCGGCAGGTTCTTGCCCGGTACCGCCGGGACGTCGGTGCCCTTCCAATCCGGGGCGTGGCCCCCGGGTTGGGCGAGCTCGCCCGGGGTGTCGTGGGTGAGCGCGGTGGCCACCATGTCCTTGCGCACCCCGAGGTGCACCTTCGCCTGCCGGGAGAACTCCTCGGCCAGCAGCCGGAACAGGTCGTAGTCCGTCTTCGCTTCCCACGGCGGGTTGATCGCCGGGGTGAAGGCGTGCACGTAGGGGTGCATGTCGGTGGAGGACAGGTCGTGCTTCTCGTACCAGGTCGCGGCGGGGAACACGACGTCGGAGAGCAGGGTGGAGCTGGTCATCCGGAAGTCGGCCGATACGAGCAGGTCGAGCTTGCCCTCCGGGGCCTGCTCGTGCCAGGTCACGTCCTTCGGGCGGGAGGTGGAGTGGTCGGAGCCCAGGACGTTGTGGTGGGTGCCCAGCAGGTGCTTGAGGAAGTACTCCTCACCCTTAGCGGAGGAGCCCAGCAGGTTGGAACGCCACAGCATCAGGGTGCGCGGCCAGTTCTGCGGAGCGTCGACGTCCTCGACGGCGAAACGCATGTCCTGCGCCTTGAGTCGATCCGCGACCCACCGGGCCTCATCAGGTGCTTCCCCGCGGGCCACACCCTCGGAAGCGGCGTCGGCCACGTCCAGGGAGTTCTGGTCGAACTGCGGGAAGAACGGCATCCACCCCATGCGGGTGGACTTGGCGACCACGTCGGCGGTGTGCATGCCCTTCAGGTGACCCTGGGCCAGCGGGGACTGCAGCGAGTCGGAGGAGTACCCGTCGGAGCGGAACTGGTCGGTGTGCATGTACCAGAACGCGGTGCCGATCATGAACCGCGGCGGGCGGGTCCAGTCGGTGGCCGCGGCCATCGTGGCCTGGCCGGTGATCGGTCGGGTCTTCTCCTGGCCCACGTAGTGCGCCCACCCGCCGCCGTTGCGCCCCTGACACCCGCACAGCATGAGCATCGCGAGGATCGCCCGGTAGGTGACGTCCCCGTGGTACCACTGGCAGATGCCGGCCCCGAGAATGATCATCGACCGGCCGCCGGACTTCTCCGCGTTGGTGGCGAACTCCCGGGCGATGCGGGCCACCGCCGCCGCCGGGACCGAGGTGATCTCCTCCTGCCACGCGGGGGTGTAGGGGGTCTCCACGTCGTCGTACCCGGACGCCCACTGGCCGGGTAGCCCGGCCCGGCCCACCCCATACTGGGCGAGCATGAGGTCGAAGACCGTGGTCACCGTGCGTCCGGCCACTTCGGTGACCGGCACCCCGCGGTGGACCACCGAGCCCTCGCCCGTGGCATCGGTGAACGCGGGCAGATCGATCACGCTAGTGGCCTGCTCGTAGGACGCCGAGTCGGCGACGGACAGGGCCGGGCGCACCCCCTGCAGGTCCAGGTTCCACTTCCCCTCGTCGGCCTCGTTGTAGCGGAAGCCCGTCGACCCCTGGGGCACCACCGGAGTGCCCGCGTCCCGGTCCAGGAGCACGGTCTTGAACGCCGCGTCCGCGGCCTCTGTCTGCCCCAGGTCCTGGGCAGTGAGGAACTTGCCGGGCACCACGGTGCCGTCTGGGCGCTGCTCGAGGGTGACGAGGAAGGGCAGGTCGGTGTACTGCACCACGTAGTCCTCGAAGAACGGGACCCGCCGGTCCACGAAGTTCTCCTTCAGGATCACATGCCCCATGGCCATGGCCAGGGCGGCGTCGGTGCCGGCCTGGGCGGGCAGCCACTCGTCGGCGAACTTCGTGTTGTCGGAGTAGTCGGGACTCACCGAGACGACCTTGGTGCCGCGGTAGCGGGCCTCGACCATCCAGTGCGCGTCCGGGGTGCGGGTGACCGGGATGTTGGAGCCCCACATCATCAGATAGGTCGCATCCCACCAGTCGCCCGACTCGGGCACGTCCGTCTGGTCCCCGAAGACCTGGGGGCTGGCCACGGGCAGGTCCGCGTACCAGTCGTAGAAACTGTTCATCACCCCGCCGATGAGGTTAAAGAACCGGGCGCCGGCCGCGTGGGAAACCATGGACATCGCCGGGATCGGGGAGAACCCGGTGACCCGGTCCGGGCCGTAGGTCTTGATCGTGTGCACGTGGGCGGCCGCGGTCATCTCGAGGGCCTCCTGCCAGCTGGAGCGCACCAGCCCGCCCTTGCCCCGGGCCTGCTGGAACGCCCGGCGCTTCTCCGGGTCCCCGACCACGGCCTGCCAGGCCAGGACGGGGTCCCCGCCGACCTCTGCCTTGGCGGCCCGGTACATCTCCAGCAGCACCCCGCGCACGTACGGATAGCGCACGCGGGTGGGGGAGTAGGTGTACCAGGAGAAGGCGGCCCCGCGGGGGCAGCCGCGTGGTTCGTACTCCGGGCGGTCCGGGCCCACGGAGGGGTAGTCGGTCTCTTGGGCCTCCCAGGTGATGATCCCATCCTTGACATAGATCTTCCAGGAGCAGGAGCCTGTGCAGTTCACCCCGTGCGTGGAGCGGACCACCTTGTCGTGGCTCCACCGGTTCCGGTAGAACGCGTCCCCGGCCCGCCCGCCCTCGCGGAAGACCGCGCGGCCGTCCGGGGACTCCTCCCAGCGGGTGAAGAACTTCCCGAGCTTGAGCAGGGCGTCGGAGGCAGGACCATCGGTGCGCGGCGGGACGGATTCGGTCGTCATGGAAAGAAACCTAGTAATGCGCCGGCAAGAATGCCATTCTTACGCGTTACTGATCGTCGCGCCATGACTTGTTCTGGCCATAATGCATTCCGTGGTAAATGCTGACGTGTCATATGTTTCAGAAAGAGAACTTTGTTTCAGAAGGCGAGCCCATTGCGCTCCCTGAGGCGGCATGTCGGGGATCTAGGGCGGTTGGCTCCCCTAGCCGAAAGCTTCGAAAATCGTTCGATTCGAATCACTGGGATTTCGTCATATCGGCCTGCCCTAATCGTGTCCCTAATGCCCGGGACGCACGGTGTTGTGCGCAACCCAAGGAACGATCAGTAACTTTTGGGGACCAGCAAGGTGACCCCATAAGGTGGGTCAAATAACGCAAGTGATGTCTGTGCTATTGCGCTGATCGATATGTTGGAGGCGGTGACATGGGCGTTTCCCTGGGACTTCCGCAGATCCGCGGTGCCGGTCCGGGCCCCAGCGGCGCGCCCCGGGAGGCGGGGCTCGCCGACCGGCACGGCCGCCGGGCCACCGACCTGCGGCTGTCGGTCATCGACAAGTGCAATCTGCGCTGCACCTACTGCATGCCCGCCAAGGGCCTGCCCTGGCTGCCCGCCGCCCGGCTGATGAGCGCCGGTGAGATCACCCGCATCGTCGACGTCGGGGTCCGGCAGCTGGGGATCACCGAGCTGCGCCTGACCGGCGGGGAACCCCTGGTGCGGGCCGACCTGGAGGAGATCGTGGCCGGGGTGCGCACCGCCCACCCGCAGCTGCCGGTCTCGCTCACCACCAACGGCATCGGCCTCGCTACCCGGGCCCAGGCCCTGGCCGCGGCCGGGCTGAGCCGGATCAACATCTCCTTGGACACCCTGGACGCGGCGACCTACCGGGCCCTGGCCCGCCGGGACCGCCTGGCGCAGGTGCTGGCCGGGGCCGAGGCCGCGGCCGCCGCCGGGCTGGCCCCGGTGAAGATCAACGCGGTGCTAATGCGCGGGGTCAACGACCACGAGGCCCCCGAGCTGCTCGCCTGGGCCCTGGAGCGCGGTTTCGCCCTACGGTTCATCGAGCAGATGCCGCTGGACGCCGACCACGGCTGGACCCGGGCGGAGATGGTCACCGCCGCGCAGATCCGCCACCGGCTCAGCACCCGGTTCCGGCTCACCCCGCACCCCGGCGCCCGCGACGGCGCCCCGGCCGAGCTCTGGGACGTCCACCCCACCACCCCCGCCGGGGCCCCCGAGGAGGTTCCCGGGGCCGGGGAGGCGCCGCTGGGGACCGTGGGTGTCATCGCCTCGGTGACGGAGCCCTTCTGCGCCGACTGCAAGCGGACCCGGATCACCGCCGAGGGCAGGGTCCGGTCCTGCCTGTTCTCCCACGAGGAGGTCGAGCTGCTGCCGCTGCTGCGCGCCGGTGCGACCGACGCCGAGCTCGCCGAGCGGTGGCGGGCGGCGATGTGGGCCAAGCCGGCCGCCCACGGCATGGACCACACGGGCCTGGACTCACCCGACTACGTCCAGCCGGAGCGGCCGATGAGCGCGATCGGGGGCTGAACCCGTGGCCGCCCCACCACACCGACCGGAACAGGAACGATGACCCAGAACACCACAGAGAGCAACCCCCGTACCCTGACCTCCGCGACCAGTACGACCATGCGGGTACGGTACTTCGCGGCTGCACGCGCAGCCGCCGGGACCGAGGCCGAGACCCTTGAGCTGCCCACCGGAGACGGCGCGCCCCGTACCCGCGCTGATGTGGAGGTACTGCTCGCGCAACGCCACCAGCAACCGGTGCCTGGACAACCGCTGCTGGGCCAGGTGCTGTCCCGTGCCAGCTTCCTGCTCGACGGGGTGGCCTGCCCAGATGCGGCGGCCGAGATCCCGGACGGGGCCGTGCTCGACGTCCTGCCGCCCTTTTCCGGCGGATGAACACTCCGGCCGGCGCTCTGCTCTTCCATGTTGTGGTCCTGGCCGGGGGCCGATCCTCCCGGCTGGGCGGCACACCCAAGGCGAGCCTGCGGCGAAACGGGCGCACCCTCGTGGAACTCACGGTGGAAGCGGTCCAAGGGGCTGCCGGGGTCGTTGTGGTCGGACCCGCGGAGCTGGCCGTCCCCGCGGGCGTTCTGCGCACCCGGGAGGATCCGCCGTTCTCCGGGCCGGCTGCGGGCATCGCGGCCGGGCTGGCCGCCCTCGAGGCGCTGCCGTTGGCGGACTGGACCATGACCCTGGCCTGCGACATGCCCGAAGTGGCCCGCGCCGTACCCCTGCTGCTGGGGTCCGCCGGGGCCGCGCCCGAAACGGACGGACACATCGGCGTCACCCCCGACGGTCGCCGCCAGCCGCTGGCCGCCCTGTACCGCACCGAGGCGCTGCGCGCGGCCTACGCGGACCAGGACCCCACCAACCGCTCGGTACGCTCCTTCACCCACGACCTTCTCCTGCAGGAGGTCACTGTGGCCGAGGACGCCACCGCGGACGTGGACACTTGGGACGACGTGCACAAGTTCCGGCTCAGCTGACAGAAGACCCCGAGGAAAGGAACGCGGCATGGCGAAGAAGATGACGTCTGAGGAACGACGCCTGCTCTCCGAATGGATCGCCCAGCTCAAGACCGAGTTCGAGCTGGACGCCATGGACGTGCCTCTGGACGACCTGCTGGCTCTGGCCGGGGTAGTCTCCACCGGGGTGGCTCGCCCCGCCGTGCCGGTCACGGCCTATGTCGCCGGATACCTCGCGGCACTACGCACCCGGCAGGCACCGGATCACGGCGCCGCCCACACCATTCAGGACGTCATCGCGGTCGTACCGGTACCTGCTGCGGATCCACAAGACACCTGATCCTGCCCCGGCTCCTGGCACAACCCCAGCTGCGGTGTCGAGGTGCCTGGTGATGCCGTGGATGAACGCGCCCGCCACCACCGCGGCCCCGTCCCTGTTCCGGGGCTCGCATGGCCTCGCCACGGGGACGGTGGGTGGAGCCAGCAGGACCGAGCAGGGCGGAGTCAGAGCGGACTGCTGACACCGGCAGCACTGCCGGCCCCGGCGCATCGCCCAGTGTCACCGGTGCTCGTCGTCGAGCCCTGTGGCCTCGCACGGGCGAGGCCACAGGGCTGGACTGAAGAACCGACCCAGACGGTCGGCGTTGCGGTGGGTCAGTCCACGGGTGAACGCGGTGCCTCCGACAGACCGGTGCGCCACGCCTTCGGGTCGGCCACCTGGAACCGGCGTCCCGACACGGTGGTGGGGCCGATGCGCACGAACCGTCCCTTCGGTCCACTCTGCCAGGGCAGCAGCGGCAGGCTCAGCGTGTCGGTCAGTTCCTCGATACCGCGGATCTGCTCGGACCGTCCCTTGACCACCACGCTCCACACCCGGTTGACCGACGCTTCGTACCCGTCGATCTCCAGGGCCACGGGCACACCTGAGAGAGCCGCCGAGAGCTTGGTGCCTTCCGTGGTGCGGAACACCAAGCTGCTGTGATCCACCACGTAGTTGATCGGGAAGATCTCCGGGTGGTCCTCCACCCAGACCGCCAGACGGCCGATGCCGGTCGCCCGCAACAGCGTCCAGCAAGCACTGGCCGACAGCGTTTCGATTCTTTCCTCGTACTCCTCGGTCATGGCATCCTCCTCAGAACTTGCGTTCCTACTCGAAATCGGCGAGCCACAGGTCGGGGCCGAACACCTCGTACTGGATGTCCTTGGCCGGCACTGCGTGGGCGATGAGGTCGCTGCGCACCGCCTGCATGAACGGCAGGGGCCCGCACAGGTAGTACTGGGCCTGGGCGGGCAGCTCCACCGACCGCAGATCCATCAGCCCGGCGTGTTCGTTCGTCCCCGGGGTGGGGGAGGGGTGTTCGAACCACACGGCCAGGGACCCGTCCATCAGTTTTTCGAGGTCGGTGGTGACCTGGGTGCGCAGCGCGAAGGCCTCAGGGGAGGCATCAGCGTGCAGCAGCACCACCTTGCGCTGAGCTGCGGCCGCCACCAGGTGGGAGAGCATCCCGGCCATCGGGGTGATGCCGATCCCGGCGCTGACCAGCACGACCGGCCGGTCGGTGTACTCCAGGACCACGTCCCCGAAGGGCGCCGAGAGGGTGATCTCGTCGCCGACCTGCACCTGATCGTGCAACAGGGTCGACATCTCTCCGGCCGGGGTGCCATTGCCGTGGACGCGCTTGACGGCGAACACCCGGTGCCGCCCGTCGTCGGCCTTCGTGAGGCTGTACTGGCGCGGTTGGTGCACCCCGTCGGGCATCGGCATCTTGCACGTGACGTACTGGCCCGGCAGTGAGGGCTTGACCTCCCGCTCATCGACGCGCTCCACCACGAAGGTCGTGACGTCGGCGGTCTCCGGGATCTTCTCGGCCACCCGCCAGGTGCGCCACACGGTGTCCGGGGACAGGCGGGTGGCCTCGTAGAGGCCACGCTCCTGGGTGATCAGCGCATTGGCCATCAGCCAGTACACCTCGTCCCAGGCCGCGGCGACCTCCTCGGTGACGGCCTCGCCGAGGACATCGACGATGGCCCACATGAGGTGGTCATGGACGATCTGGTACTGGTCCGGGTGCAGCCCGAGGGAGACGTGCTTGTGCGCGATGCGCGAGAGCAGATGGTCGGGCAGCTCGGTGGGCCGGTTCACCAGATATCCGGCGTAGCCGGCCACGGACCCGGCCAGGGCCTGCTGCTGACGGCCGTCGGCCTGGTTGCCGCGGTTGAACAGCCCGTCCAGCAGCTCGGGGTGCTCGCCGAACATGTGCGCGTAGAAGCGCCGGGCAATCTCCTGGATGTTCTCCCCGACCACGGGCAGGGTGGACTTCACGACGGGGTAGGCGGTGTCTGACAGCATATTTTGCTCCTCTGATGGGTTCGGCAGGATCAGGATTCTGGCGGTTCATGCCCGAGCTGGCATCGGGTTCTCCAGCGGGTCCCGGTGCGAGCACCAAGCGGGTGCCGCATCGTCGCTCAACGGGAAGTTGGGCGATCATTGTGCGCGGTAGCGGGTGCCGTGGCCGCGCATCGGGAATTCAGCGGTGTTTGGCCACGCTCAACAGCACGACGGAGTCCTCCACCGCTTCCAGCCCGTGACGGGCCTGCGGGACGATGAGCAGATCCCCTGGGGATCCGTTCCACTGAAGCTCCCCGGCGCTCAGGAGCACTCGTCCGTGGAGGACGTGCACGGTGGCCTCACCGGGATTGTTGTGCTCGTTCAACCCGGAGCCGGCTCGCAGCGCGATGACGGTCTGGCGCATCACCTGCTCATGGCCGCCGAACACTGTGTGAGCGCTGCGCCCACTCGGGGCCTGCTGGGCGATCTCCAGCTGGTGGCGGGCCAGGGCGGTCAACGACGACTTCTGCACCATGATCATTCCTTTCGGTAGCGATGGACGGGTTCGTTGTGGCCGTACCGGTGGGTCCCGGCCACTCACACGGCCTCCACCGCGCTCTGCCCTTCGGGCGGGCGGGAGCGTCACAAACCTTTGACTGTCGTCCTGACAGGCAGGTACGAGTGGGCTTCGTCGGGCGCGCAGAGGAGGTGTCACGGGGAAACCCGGATCAGCCCTCTGGCCCCGCGTTCGGCCTCGGCCAGGGAGTGATTGACGAACGGGTAGGTCCCGGGCTCGGAGAACTCCAGCTCCACGAACCCGCCCTGGGCCGGTGCCAGGTCCAGGACCTGGGCCCCGCCCTGCCCGGTGCCACCCGGAGGCAGGAGATAGGCGCCCTCCTTGTAGACGGTGTCGAACTGGCCACCCACCACATGGAAACTCATCCCCTTCGACGGCCCGGCGGCCAACACCCAGATCCGCACCCGTTCACCGGTCCGCGCAGTGAGCGGGTCGTGGACGTACTGGGTGGCGTGCCCGTTGAACATCGTCAGCGACGGCACGCCCTGCGCGACCCGCTCCGGGGCCACCACCGCGTTCGCCCCTCCATCGGCAGTGTCCCCGGCCGGGGAGAGATAGGTCTCGTTCTGCACCAGCAGGAACTCCCGGTCCACGCCCGGCAGACCGGGCGGGTCGATCACCACGGCCCCGAACATCCCGGCCGCCAGATGCGTGCTCATCGGAGCTGTGGAGCAGTGGTAGAGCCAGATGCCTGAGCGAACGGCCTCGAACCGGTAGACCAGCGACTCTCCCGGGGCGATGGTGCGCATCGGCCCGTCCGGGGCGAGTGCACCGGCGTGGAAGTCCACCGAATGCCCCATCGAACCGTCATTGACCAGGGTGATCTCGAAGACATCGCCCACCCGCCCGTGCAGGGTCGGGCCCATGTACCGGCCGTTGTAGGTCCACCCCTGCAACTGCATTCCCGGGGCGATCTCCTGCGGTATCTCCTCGACCTCGAGCTCCGCCCGGTGCACCCGGCGCCCGCTCTCCGGCTCACCGTCCACCGGTTCCAGCACGGGGGAGCGGGTGTCGAACTGATCCCCGGGTGCGGCGCCGAAGTCCACGGCCGGGTCTGGATCCGCGGCCGGATCCGCGGCTGGATCCGAGGCGGGCGCGTGCAGGCCGGGGTGCCCGGGCGCCTCCTGCGCTGCCGCCGGTGCCGCAGCCACGGCGGTACCGTCTGCGTCGACCGCGATGACGTCGAAGCCCATGCCCATGCTCTTGTGCCCGACGATCGAGCACCAACCCTCCACCGACCCACCGATCACCCCGGCATCGACGGTCACGGTCTGCCCGAGGGCCACCCGGCCGCTGCTGGCCCCGGAAGCCAGGACGAGGTCATGGACGTTCGTGGGGTCGTTGCTCGTCAGCTCAATCACCAGCTCGTCACCCACCGGGACCTCCACCGAGGCCGGCTCGAACCGCATGCCCTCCTCGGCGCTGACCTCCACGGTGGTGGTCCTTCCGGTGGCCTGCACCGGGCCGGCGCCCTGAGCGCGAAGATCGAAGCCGGCCGCCGCCGGATTCAGCGCGATGCCCACCACCACCGCGGTGGCCACGGTGAGGACCCCGGCCACTGCCCCGCGGACATGCCGGGAAGCCGGCACCTCCCCGCCCGGGGCAGCCGGGCTCGGTGCCGACGTGTCCGCCCGGGCCCGGTTTCGAGACGGCGGTGCCGCAGCGGCCTTCCGCCCGGCCACCGAGACCTTGGCCGCAGAGACCATCAGAGGAACAAAGGCGAAGAACACCGCGGCCCCCAGCACCGAGACCACGGCTCGTACCCAGGACGGCAACAGACCGGGGGGCAGACTGAACAGCAGCACGCACAGATTGATGACCACCACACGGAACATGGCCGCCCGGTTGATCACCTGATTGGCGGCCCGCACGGTCGCCGGGCCGCCGCCCATCGTGATAGGCAGGAGATAAGTCATGGCCCCCAGCAGTACTTGGGCCAGGAAACCGGCCACGAACGGCACGGTCAGCTGCCGCAGCACCGCGGTCTCGAATCCGTGCCCGGCCACCAGCCAGGTGATCACCACCGTCGTGGCCAACCACCACATCACCCCGGCAGCCACGGAGAAGCCCGCATAGTCGGCCGGCCGCCGACGGCAAGCGGTGCCGGCCATGACCACCGCCACGGCCACCAGCCCACAGATGTAGGCGGCCAGACCGGCCACCGTCACCCACACCGTCCCGAGCAGGGATCCCCCGACCGTGGTCACGATCCCCCCGGTCATCACCGGCAGAGCGACTGCGGTGATCCGAGAGGAGAAACCGACCATGCGGGTGCGCAAGATCGTGGGCCACAGCGTCAGCAGCGTGCCCGCGACCGTCAACCCCACGAAGCCCAGCACATTGGTCGCCTCGTGCGCCAACAGGACCCGGGCATGCCACGGTGCGGACAGCCCGGCGGCCAGCACGGCCCCCAGCACCGCCCCGACGGGCAACAGGAACGCCGCCACCACGTAATACTTCACGGTCACAGCGAATCGCGACGGCAGCGCCGTGCGCAGCTGCCCCAGCAGCGCAGTGCCGTGCCAGGTCAGCGCGGCCCCGATCAGGACCGCCGCCAGCACGGTCAGCCAGTACCAGGTGCTCAGCAACCCGGCGATCAGCAGCACGATCCCGACGTTGAGCGTGCGGATGCGGGCCAGTTGCCGTCTCCTGGCGCCATCGGGCAGCCGGTTCTTCAGCAACGACTCGGTGAAGTGCTGGGACCACACCATGATCGAATTGGTGATCAAGCCCAGGGTCACCAGGTGCACCATCACCCAGCGGAAGTCAGGAACCCAGCGATGGACCAAGATGACGACCAGCAGCACGCCCATCCAGATGCGGATCGGTGCGGCACTCCGGCGATGCCATGACGCGCGGCCGTGGAGCCGTGGGCGACTGGTCACGTGACTCATCCATTCTTAATCTTGCATTTCATTTGCAAGTATAGGTGTCGTCATCGGCTGCCCATAACGCGAGGAAGTCGCGATCCTGAGGAGAGGGGGTTGCAATCGGCCCGAGAGTTGGCGCACGACCACGTTCGCCGGATGGACCCGCTCACTCGTACCCGATGACCACACGTCATCACCGTCGTCATCGATGACCGATCCGCACGATCGGCCACCACACGCATGAGTCGGAAAAGACCGCGCAGCACCCTGATTGTCCTGTCGCTGCCACCCCACACCGATACCAAGCCCCGCGCAGGAAGTGCGGAGTCGAGTGAGGGAGTCGGGGCGCCTCCACCGCTTTACATATGGCCCGGCTACCGGACATCTCCACAAGGGTGAGGTTGCGATGGGGGTTCCTCCGTGACCGGTTCTGCTAGGGCGTGTCTGACAATCGTTTGGACCACGCGAGCACCGCCTTCAGGATCACCGCGGCCCGGTAGACGATCGCGTACTTGTCATACCGGGTTGCCAGCCCGCGCCACTGCTTGAGTTGGGCGTACTGGCGCTCGATGACGTTGCGGCCCTTGTAGGCGGCCGCGTCGAGGCCCACGGGCCGCCCACCGTGGGAGCCCCGGCGTTTCCGGTGGCCCTGTTGGTCCGCCGGCTCGGGGATCACGGTCTTGATGCCACGAGTGCGCAGATGGGTGCGGATCGCCCGTGATGAGTACGCCTTGTCGCCCAGGACCGCGTCCGGGCGGGTGCGGGGCCGACCTGCCGGCCGGGTCACACGCAGCTGTTCCAGCAGCGGCAGCAGCATGGGCGAGTCTCCTGCTTGGCCAGGGGTGATCAGGCTGACCAGTGGCAGCCCTGCACCGTCGACGAGCTGATGGATCTTCGTGCTCAGCCCGCCGCGAGAACGTCCGATGCCGTGATCGGCCGGCTCTTCACGCGGATTCTTGTAGTTCGATCCATCCCCCTGTGTGGCGGGTGGTGTTCGTGGCGTGCTGATGTGCCCGGGCGATCGTGGAGTCCACCGCCACCGACCAGTCGATCAGGCCTTCCGCGTCCGCGGCGGCGGTCAGTGTTGCCAGCACCGTGTCCCAGGTGCCTTCTTCGACCATGCGTCGATGCCAGGTCCACACGGTCTGCCACGGACCGAAGACCTTGGGCAGATCGCGCCAGGCGATCCCGCACCGGTACCGGTAGATGATGGCCTCGACCATCATCCGCGCATCCGAGAACGGCCTGCCCTGCCGGCCTGTGCGAGTAGGGAGCATCGGGGCGATCAGCTCCCACTGAGCATCAGAGAGGATGTGGAACCGGGACATGCCTTCCAAGGTGTCAGCCGGCCCCTGGACTCATTGTCAGACACGCCCTAGGTCGTGGACCTGCTGGCCGCCGAGAACGTCCCGCAGCTGGCGACCACGATCCCCACCCGCGAGAGCTTCAAGCACACCCACGGCACCTATCCCACCCGCACCGCGCTCGGCCCCTGGATCCAGGTCGCCGAGGAGATCCAGGAGATAACCCGCCCGTGAGCACCAAGCCCACCCCCGGCGCCGCCCGCGGCCGTCGCACCCCCGCCCCGGCCACTCCGACCGACGGCCCGGACATGACCCTGGCCTACGCCGCCCACGCCCAGGCCGCCACCGAGCCCATCAAGGCCACCTCCATCCGCCTGCCCGAACGCCTGCACAAGCACCTGCGCCGGCACAGCGTCGAGGCCGGGGTACCCATGTCCCAGCTGATCATCCAGGCCATCGAAGCCCAGCACCCCGAACAGTGACCGCACTACCGCAGTAACGCAAGCGTGAATGCGGTACTGCGGTAGTTGCACTGCTACCCCGGTCTGAGCAAGGGTGATGCCCGGTGGGGGCTACCGGGTGGCCGCGCGCGGCCCGGGCGGAAGTGAAATGCCCCCGCCCCCTATATCGATCAAGACAAGGGCGGGGGCGCCCACACTAGAACGAGAGAACAGGCGGCTCACTCACTGTCGCGGCCCTTAAAGAAGGACATCGCGACGGGTCTCACCCTACGGGGAAGAACCGGCCCGAACCGCGGACATCCACAGGGCGCGGGCCGTTCAGGGCTGGCCGGCCTTGGTGGTGTCAAGTGCCTTGTAGATCGTGGGCCGGGAGACTCCGAACGAGCGTGTCACAGCGGCCACGGGCTGCCCTCCGGCCACCGCGGCCCGGACCGCGGCGGTCTTCTCCTCATCCAACTTCGGCTTCGGCCCCGGACGCCGTCCGGCCGCACGGGCCCGGGCCACGCCCTCGAAGGTGCGCTCACGCAGCAGATCCCGTTCCCACTCGGCCAGCATCAACAGCATGTTCAGCATCAGCCGTCCCGAGGCCGTGGAGGTGTCCAGGTCCACGTCCAACGCCTGCAAGCCGATCCCCCGATCAGCCAGGGCCTGCACGGTGCGCAACGCATCCGGCAGGGACCGGCCAACCGGTCCAGACGCATGACGACGAGGGTGTCCTCCCCATCACGCAGGATGGCCGGTCGCACTGATCCTCTACGGTCGAGACGGCGGGGATGTCACACCGTTATCGGCAACGGCATGCCCATCTCGGCCCGGTGCATCCTGGGCATCGCGCCATTGTTGGGCATCGTGACGACGCCGCCAGAGCGGACCGGGCACCCATGCGGCACCGCGCACCCCACTTTGGCGGAGTGCGCGGTGCGGTGGAGAACCACCCAGACTGAGCCTGACGAAACAGGCGGCGTCGCTCAGCGGGCGATCATCCCGTGGGGGTCGATGACGAACTTCTCCACGGAGCCCTGGTCGAACTCCGCGTAGGCCTGGGGTGCCTCGTCCAGGCTGATCACGCGCGGGTTGACCATCTCCGTCAGGTACGGCATCCGGTCCCACAGGATCGACATCATCAGCTGGCGGTTGTAGCGCATGATGGGCGCCTGGCCGCCGATGATGTGGGGCGACTTGATCCAGGCCTTGCCGAAGTCCACCGGGAAGGTGCCCTCCTGCTCGGCCTTCGTCTCCGCGATCGGGTCCGGCCCGTAGATGCCGATGATGCCCGTGGCTCCGCCCGGACGGGTGATGTCCAGGACCTGGTTCACGGCGGCGATCGGCTGCATCTCATCGGCCGCGGAGCCCAGGCCGTGGGCCTCGGAGCCGACGTAGTCCACCGCGCAGTCCACCATCGGCTCGCCGAGGATGTCGTTCACGGCGTCCTGCAGGTTCTCCGTGGCGGAGAGGTCGATAGTCTCGCAGCCGTGCTTGCGTACCAGCTCCAGCCGCGAGGCGTCCTGGTCGCCCACAATGATGCACGAGGCGCCCAGCAGCCGAGCGGCAGCCGCGGCGCACCGGCCCACGGGGCCGGCACCGGCGATGTAGACGGTGGAGCCGGGCTTGGCGCCGGCCGCCATGAGACCGTGGAACGCCGTGGGGAGGATGTCCGAGAGCACGGCCAGATCCAGGATCTTCTCCATAGCCTGCTCCTGGTCCGGGAAGCGCAGCAGCTGGAAGTCGGCGTACGGCACGAACAGGTACTCGGCCTGTCCGCCCTGGAAATCGCCCAGATTGAAGCCGTAGGCGGCGCACGCCTGCTCCGGGTTGGCGGTCTCACACACCTCGGTGCGGCCGGCGCGGCAGTTGCGGCAGCGGCCGCAGGCCACGTTGAACGGCACGGAGACGAGGTCACCCTCCTTCAGGAACTGGACGTCGCTGCCGACCTCCAGCACCTGGCCGGTCATCTCGTGACCCAGCACCATGCCCTCGGGCACGGGGAAGGACCCGCGGTAGATGTGCAGGTCGCTGCCGCAGATGTTGGTGGCGACGATCTTGAGGATGACGCCGTGCGGGGCGGCGGAGCCGTCGGGCATCTCCAGCTTGGGGAAGTCCAGCTCGTCGACGCGCACGTCCCTGATGCCGTGGAATGCCACGGCGCGGTTCTTGGTGGTCATAGAAACTGTTGCCTTTCTGTCTCCAACGAGGCCCCTGACGGGGCGGGAGAAGGGGCGAACCCGAGGGGGAGTCCCGGTCACGGGCTGTACGGAAACACTAGGGCGTGTCTGACAATGAGTCCAGGGGCCGGCTGACACCTTGGAAGGCATGTCCCGGTTCCACATCCTCTCTGATGCTCAGTGGGAGCTGATCGCCCCGATGCTCCCTACTCGCACAGGCCGGCAGGGCAGGCCGTTCTCGGATGCGCGGATGATGGTCGAGGCCATCATCTACCGGTACCGGTGCGGGATCGCCTGGCGCGATCTGCCCAAGGTCTTCGGTCCGTGGCAGACCGTGTGGACCTGGCATCGACGCATGGTCGAAGAAGGCACCTGGGACACGGTGCTGGCAACACTGACCGCCGCCGCGGACGCGGAAGGCCTGATCGACTGGTCGGTGGCGGTGGACTCCACGATCGCCCGGGCACATCAGCACGCCACGAACACCACCCGCCACACAGGGGGATGGATCGAACTACAAGAATCCGCGTGAAGAGCCGGCCGATCACGGCATCGGACGTTCTCGCGGCGGGCTGAGCACGAAGATCCATCAGCTCGTCGACGGTGCAGGGCTGCCACTGGTCAGCCTGATCACCCCTGGCCAAGCAGGAGACTCGCCCATGCTGCTGCCGCTGCTGGAACAGCTGCGTGTGACCCGGCCGGCAGGTCGGCCCCGCACCCGCCCGGACGCGGTCCTGGGCGACAAGGCGTACTCATCACGGGCGATCCGCACCCATCTGCGCACTCGTGGCATCAAGACCGTGATCCCCGAGCCGGCGGACCAACAGGGCCACCGGAAACGCCGGGGCTCCCACGGTGGGCGGCCCGTGGGCCTCGACGCGGCCGCCTACAAGGGCCGCAACGTCATCGAGCGCCAGTACGCCCAACTCAAGCAGTGGCGCGGGCTGGCAACCCGGTATGACAAGTACGCGATCGTCTACCGGGCCGCGGTGATCCTGAAGGCGGTGCTCGCGTGGTCCAAACGATTGTCAGACACGCCCTAGGGGTCAAGGCGTGGTTGCGCCGTGCAGGTGGTGGGTGGCGTAGTACTTCATTGCTGTCGCCAGCCAGCCGGGTAGGGCTGGGTCGACGTCGGCGATCCAGGTCCGTTGTTGGTCGTCGTTGAGGTAGTGATCGGCCAGGGCGCGGTAGGCCTCGGCATCCGGTTTCCAGAACTGGGCGATGGCTTCGTGGTGTTCCTCGACGAGCTGTTGGGCGTCCTGGTCATCAGGCGGCACCTGGTGTCGCATGAGTCCGGCCATGCGGTGGAGCAAGGCTCGGCTATCGGCGGCTGCTTGTTCGTAGTCGGTCATTTCCCAGCCGTCGGTGGCGGTCTCGACGGCGGCGAAGGTGTGCTCGACTGCTGGGCCGTGGGCGGCCCTGAGCCGGTCCTTCAGCCGAGTGCGGTCGTGGTGGAGGCCGCGGAAGAAGTCCGCAGGTTCCATGGTGTGGGCGCCGGTGAGGTCGGTGATCGTGGCCTCGATGGTTTCGATCACGGTGCCCAGACGGTGTTGCTCGGCGAGGATCTGTTCGCGCTGGGCGCGCAGGGCGGTGATCTCGTTGACCTGCCCGTCGATCACCTGCCCGATCTGCCCCAGCGGCACACCCACTTCGCGCAGCAACAGAATGCGCTGCAGACGCAGCAGTTGCTCCCGGCCGTACCAACGGTAGCCATTGGCCCCGATCTCAGCCGGTGCCAGGAGCCCGATGGCGTCGTAGTGGCGCAGGGTCCGGGCGCTGATCCCGGCCATGGTGGCGAGCTGGCTGATGGAGTAGCGCACGCTCCACCGTATCGCCTTGACCTTCTCGTAGCGTCAACTTCTACCGTGAAAGCCATGGCACTGACGATCAATAACGCGAGGATTTTCGACGGCACCACTATGAGCGCCCATGACACGGTGCGCGTGGTGGACGGGCGCATCGAAGCTGTGGGAGGGCCCGAACTGGTGGCCGCCGGGGACATCGTGGTGGAGGCAGGTGGGGCCACCCTGCTGCCCGGGCTCATCGATGCGCACCTGCACCTGCTGCCCGGGACCGCCCACCAGGCGGTGACGTTCGGGGTGACCACCGGGATCGACCAGTTCAGCAAACCTGAGGTGATCACCCCGGTCCTGGCCCGCAACCACCGACCGGAGGTGGCGCAGATCAGGACCTCGAGCATCGGGGCGACCGCCCCAGGTGGGCATCCCACGATGGCCTACGCACCCTTTCCCTACGTCACCGGACCCAAGGACGCCGCGGCCTTCGTCGCCGACCGCAGGGGAGAGGGTGCGACCCATCTGAAGGTCTTCTACGACGACGGCTCGACCGCCCCGATGCGCATGCCCTCCTTGGATCTGCCCACGGTGGCCGCCCTGGTCCGGGCCGCCCACACGGGCGGGATGCTGGTGGTCGCCCACGTCACCAGTGCCGCGGCTGCCGTCGACGTCGTGGCCCAGGGCGTCGACGTCCTCGCCCACGTGCCGTTCGAGCCGTTGAGCGAGGCCCAGCTGGAGGTCTTGGCCGCATCCCGGGTACCGGTGATCGCCACACTGGGCATCGCCGACGGCTTCCCGGGCCCGGACGGCACCATGCCGCTACTGGGTCAGTCGCGCCTGGCTTCGCGCCTGGGACCGGGATGGACCGGGATGCTCCAGCGCCAGGGGAAGCGGTGGATGCCCCCAGGGGCGCCCGACTTCGCCGCCGCCAGGCGCAACGTGGGGGCACTGCACGCCCGGGGGGTGCCGATCCTGGCCGGCACCGATGCCCCCAACCCGGGTCTGGTCCACGGGGCGAGCCTGCACCGGGAACTCCAGCATCTCGTGGCCGCCGGGCTGAGCCCGCTGGACGCACTGGCCGCGGCGACCTCCGGCCCGGCGGCCGCCTTCGGCCTTCAGGACCGCGGGGTGATCCGCCCGGGGGCACGGGCCGATCTCGTCCTCGTGGCCGGGCGCCCGGATGAAGGCATCACCGCCACCCAGGACATCACCGCCGTATGGAAACAGGGTGTGGCAGTGGATCTGGACGGGTATCGGGGCAGCCTTGAGGAGGAGACCGACCTGGTGGCACTGCAGGCCACCAACGAGAAGATCATCGCCGCCATCCACCAGGTGTGGCCGCAGTTCACCTCCTGACCGCGGCACTCGACCAGCCCCAGCGGACCGATCGAGAAACCGCCGATGAACCCCGTTGCAGTTGGGGTTCCTTTTGGGGCAGCTGTTATTCCGTGGGGCAGGTTCTAGGGGATCTGGGCTGCGGCGGTGTCGCGGGTTTCTGCGGCGGGGTCGCTGTCCTGCCACTGGTTGAGCCGCTCGGCGTCGCACTCGTCGCGGGAGGCGCTGGTCTCGTCGAGGCGCTGAATGGTCAGGCATCCCTCGTCCTCGCCCTGGGGGCCGAGGAGGTGCCAGATGCGGGCTTCGCCGTCGACGACGATGGCCGCTTTGATGGCGGTGTGGTCCGGGAAGAAGCTGTTGGCGGTCTTGTTGGTGTAGTCACCGGCGAGGATCAGGGTCCGATCGCCGCAGCTCAGCTTCAAGTTGTCGGGTGCTGTGGTGATGTCCTCGGTCTGTCCTGGGTCCTTGCCGGCTTCTGAGATGGTGCACCCGGGATCGGGGGTAGTCGCGGTGGGCGTGACCTGGGAAAGGGGTTCTGGTCTGTCTTGGAGCAGCAGGTTGTCCTCGCACCCGGTGAGGGCCAGGGAGGTGATAGCGGCAACGGCGAGGCTGAGGACACGGGTGGATCGCTGCACGGCGGGGGCTCCTTGGCAAATCGAGGAAAGGGTGCTGGTCTCCGACCGGGACGGTGCTGGGGGCTATGGCTGCCAGCTGCCGGTGCGGTCGCCGTGCTTGTGGACGTAGTCCTTGATGCCGGCGGTGACGCCCTTGCGCACCACCCAATAGAGCAGCCACAAGGTGATGACGACCATGAGCAACCAGATGAACAGTCCGAGGAATGCCCCGAAGCTAGCGACGTCCATCACGAGGAACCTCCTGGAGTAGGTCTGTCCACGCTATCGAGGAACGGCTCCGTACTTTGCACCCCGCCCATACCGTGCGTGTCGGCCGGTCACCCCGTGTTCCAGGCGTCGTGCGACTGCATCACATCCCGGTGCCGTGTTTCATCAAGGGTTGCCGTCACGGGCGGCGTACGGCGGCCAGATGGCATTCGGGGAATCGGTGTAGTGAATCAGGCTGGCTCATTGTGCGCCAGGCTTCATGGAACCTGGCCTGGGCTAGTCGCTTACTCATCTCATCGGGGTGCCAACGCCATGCCGGTGCGACTGCATGGTCGAACGGTGCGACCGGCTGTCCATCGTTATCGTTGGTCTGGAAGGCCAGCAGGACCACGCCGCCAGCCGGCATGGGCTTCGCCCACGAGTCGAGCACACCAACCAGCAGGTGGGGGTCGATGTGGATCAGGCTGAACCGGGCCAAAACGCCCTGGAGAGGAACCTGCTGATTGGTCAGCTCCGGTGAGCCGCTCAGGTCGGCATCCCCTGGGCGGAAGGGCACATCGGGGTGCGACCGCTGAGCAACGTTGAGCATGGCGTGCGATGGGTCGATCCCCACCACCCTCAGGCCGCGGGAAGCGAGCTCAGCCGTGACGTGGCCGGTCCCGCAGCCGATGTCCAGGACCTGGCCATCGCCCGGGGAGTCCAAAACCATGTCCGCGAAGGCGGCGACCGCGTGCCGTTCCAGGGGTGTCTGGAAGGGATCCGGGAAGGCGAGTTCGTACTGCTCCGCCAGTTCGTCATATCCAGGCTGAGTCTCCACGCTGGCCAGGCTCCCACACCACCAGGCTCACCGTCCGCCACGCGAACATACAGGGCCGCGGATCGACGACCCCTCATAGGTGCTGGCCACATTGGATTGTCGGCGGCATCGTGTCTGCCCCCCCGCCGTACGCTCGATCACGGAAGCAAACAACGACGTGAGGAGCTTACGTGGAGCCCCAGTACACCCCAGCCTGGATCCCGTGGTCCAACGACGATGGCGTGCCGGGCTCGATGCGACGACTCATCACGTTGCTGGGCAACAGGACCGACGTCACCGTGGTCTCCAACCAGTCCAACAGCTTCCGGGCCGCCGCTGAAGACGGATTGGCCGTGGCCGGAAAGCGGGGACACACCCTCACCCCGCGGTCTCGCGCCGCGGCGCCGAGCCAGCCGATCGTGGTGGCGCTGTGGCCACTGCTGGAGGCGATGTGCCTAGCCCATCGCATCACCCCTGCGGGCGGGACGCTCATTGCTCTGCAATGGGGGGACGCCGAACAAGTGGTGCCCGGCTGGGCGAAGGCGTGCGGAGCAGCGAACCTACGCACCGACGAGCAGACCCCACCTCCGGCACCCGAGTTGGAGGAAGGCTTCGACCTGATCAGCTATGAGGGCAACAACGGCTGGACCCGCGGGTTCGGCGCCGACCACGCCATTCGCGAGCTGCGGGGCCTCAAGCAGCGCGACGATTTCGACCTGCCAACTCTTCAGGGGGCCATGATCCTGCGGGGGCACCGAGCGGAGGCGATCAAACGGCTCGAGGGACTGGCCGCCAAGGTGTAAGCGCAGATCCCCTGCATGCAGGAAGTGGCCGACCGCAGGAGGGGACCAGTTGAAACACCAGATGTGTGGATGGACGACTTTATTCGGCCCCGGCATCGTGTGGGATGAACAGCGGCACCTCGGAAGGAGAACTGGATGCCGGCGCCTCAGGATTGGCCACAACGGGCGTGGTGGTCTGTGCTGCTCCTTCAGACCGTCGCCATCTTCTTCATTCTGATGGTGCTGCGGCACTTCGGCCTCGCCGCCGCGATCATCTTCGGCGCCGTCGTGGTGGTTTTCGAGATCTGGTGGCAGCTCGGCCCGTTCTGGACCAAGGAGCACCGGCTGCAGATCCGGCGACGGACGTTGGAGCGCATCGACGAACCCGAAAAGTAGACCGACCCAGACGGGAACCTCCAGAGGCTCACCACCCCCAGGCTCGACAGGATGGTTGGGACTCCGGTGGTTGGCATTATTGGACAGACCGATGTCCTCTGTCCGTGTCTCCGCCCCCGCTTTACATATGGCGGATTAGTGGTCGGGCTTTGCAAAAGCGATATTGGCCTTGGTGAGGGCGACACGCTCGTCATCACTGTCCTGGACCGTCTGGTGAGCTCGACGCAGAACCAGCGGCACACCAAGGCGTTTGGCTGACCGGGGGTTACTTCACTATTGAGCCTGACTGGCGTCTGCCGCGCGCTGGTCCCCAGGTCGTTGTCTGCGGCTTCGTCGCCGCCGAAATGGATGTGCCGCGGGGTCAGCGACGAAAAGTCGCTGACCCCGCGGCACTAGTAATACGGGCGGTGGCTGCCCGGTGTTGCTCGGCGTCTCGGGCGCCGGTCAGGTGGTGCGGACGATGAACACCGAGCACGGGGCGTGGTGGGCGACCTTGTTCGGCACGGAGCCGAGGAGGAATCGTTTGACCCCGGCCATGCCTTTGTTGCCGACCACGATGATGTCGGCCTGGCGTTTTTCGGCGACTCGCAGGATGGCCTCCGCTGGATCCCCTTCCTGGGCGATGGTTTCCACGGAGATGTCAGACTGCCCGAGCGAGTCCACGGCCGTGGTGAGTACCTTCTCGGCTTCGGTCCGCTGGGCGGATCGCCAGTGCTTGGGTGCGGGCATGTCGCGGGCGTGTTCGCCGAGTTTCGTGTCGGCGAGGCTGGGGAACGCGGTGAGGATCAGCAGCTTGGCATCGAGGTTCGCGGCGAGGCCGGCCGCTTCGGTCACGGCAAGGGACGCGGTCTCGGACCCGTCGGTGCCGACGAGGATCAGCTCGGTCATGGGAAGCCTTTCATGTGGTTGGGGGGCGTGTGACGTCAGTGGTGGGCGCGCCGGGCCGTGGCATCAGCGGTCAGGTTGAGGTCTTCCCAGAAGGTGGCGTGCTTGATGCCCAGCGTGGTCGGATTGAACACCGGGTCGAGGCCGGCCTTGCGCTGCCGGTCGTAGTCCTTGAGGGTCTTGATGGCGATTCCGGACACGAAGATCAGTGCGGTGAAGTTGAGGATGCCCAGCGCGCCGTAGCCGATGTCGGCGGTGGCCCACACCAGGCCGGCGTCGGAGATCGTGCTGTAGAAGGTCACGGCGAGGATGGCGACCTCGAGGATCCGCACGAGGACGGGGTTGCGGTGTCCGACGAGGTAGGCCAGGTTGGCCTCGGCGATGAAGTAGAAGGCCACGATCGTGGTGAGGGCGAACAGTGCGATGGCGATGGCGATAAAGGGGCCGGCTGCCGGCTGCCACACGGTGGCGACGGCTTCCTGGGTGAAGTTGGGGCCGGCGGCCACACCGGGCAGGTTGGTGGTGATCTCGGTGCCGTCGGCGGTGATCACGTTGTACTTGCCGGTCACCACGAGCATCAGGCCGGTGGCCATGCAGATGCCCAGGGTGTCGATGTAGATGGAGAACGCCTGCACCAGTCCCTGCTTGGCGGGGTGGGACACGTCGGCGGCACCGGCGGCGTAAGTGCCCTCACCCACACCGGCGACGTTGGAGAACAGGGCTCGGCGCACGCCCCAGGCGATGGCCGCGCCGATGATCCCGCCGTAGACGGAGTGGGCGCCGAAGGCGCTGCTGAAGATCAGGCCGATGGCGGCGGGCACTGCGGTGATGTTGAAGGCCAGCACGAGCACGGTCATGAGGATGTAGCCGGCGGCCATGATGGGGACGGCAACGTTGACGAACTTCAGGACGCGCCGGCGCCCACCCCAGATGATGACCCCGAGGACGGCGGTGACGACGAGCCCGGTCACCCAGGTCGGCACACCCAGCCCGAACTCCGCGGCGACACCGATGTTGGTGGCCTGCACGCCCGGGGCCAGCAGGGTGTAAAGAGTCAGCGCAGTCACGGCGGCGACCACCCCGAGCCAGCGCTTCTGGGTGATTTTTTCGAGGTAGTAGGGGACACCGCCCTGCAGCTCCCCGTCGATCCGTTGCTTGTAGATCTGGGCGAGGGTCGACTCCACGAAGGCGGTCGCGCCGCCGAAGAAGGCCATCACCGCCATCCAGAACAGCGCCCCGGGGCCGCCGAAGCCGATGGCGGTGGCCACACCGGCGATGTTGCCGACACCGACGCGGTTGCCGATCGTCAGCGACAGGGCCTGGAACGGTGTCAGGCCGCCTTCGTGGTCCTTCCCGTCGCCTTTGAGCTGCCGGATCATGTCCTTGAACAGCCGGACCTGCAGAAAGCGGGTGCGCACCGTCAGGTACACCCCGATGGGCATGGCCATGAAAAGCATGATCAGCCACAGCTTGTCGCCGATCGCGTAGATCTGGTCAACCATCGTTGACTCCTCACAAGGTCGATAGGTGCACGACGACGGACATGGCGGCAAGTGTGTCGCACATCACTGGCCATACTGTAATTTGTGATCACAGATCAAACAAGAGGAAGAGGTTAACTTGTCGTTACGGTCGCCAGGCGCATCGATGGGAGCACACCCTTCTCGTGGAGGGGAGAGCTTCCGTCCACCCGGCAGAGAGGCCGCAGGGCAAGCCGTTGCGGGGCGGGTCATAGAATGAGCCCCATGGCGTTGCATAAGCTCGAGCCCAGCATCCTGGTGGCGGATCAGGTCTTCGAGGCGATCCATGACGGGATCATGAACGGGGACCTGCCCGCCGGCCATCGGTTGCTGATCCGTGATCTGGCCGCCGAGCTGGGTACCAGCGTGATGCCGGTGCGCGAGGCCATTCGACGTCTGGAAGAGGCAGGGTTGGCCGAGAAGGTGCCCTACAAGGGTGCTGTGGTCAAAGGCCTCACGCTGGAGGAGCTGCTGCACGTCTACGACGTGCGCCGGGTGCTCGAGGTGGAAGCGGCGCGACTGGGTGCGTCCCAGGTGACCGCCGATCAGGTGGAGCAGATGCGCCAGCAGTACCGGGCCATGCTCCAGGCCCTGGAGGAGCAGCGCGTGGCCGACATGCTCGACCACGATGAGCAGCTGCTGAGCATCCTGTACTCCGCCGCCGGCAACCCGGTGCTGCTGGAAATGGTGCGTGGACTGTGGCGACGCTGCCGGCCGTACAAGATCGTCGGAGCGCGCAACACCCTGGACTCCGGTGACCCCGCGGTGCTCTCGATGTTCCAGGAGCAGCTCATTGACGCCGCAGCACACCACGATGCCGCTGCGGCCGCACGGATCAACACCGAGTCCCTGCTCAGCGCCACCGATCGCATCCGCCAGGCTTTGCCCAGCCCCGCGCCAGCGCACTGAGCCGCCACTGATTACCCAGGGCCCGCGCCGATGAGCTTGCTCCTCGGCGCGGGCCCTGCCCTTGCCCCTACCACAGTCACGGGAACGCCTGTTGCCTGTGGAGGATCTCCTTGGGGACCTCGTCATCGCCTCTTGTGTGATGTGTGATCACATTCTATGGTGTAGGGAGATCTGCACCACATTGAGCCGAACCTCGGCTCTGGGACAGATCCGCGGCAAGCAGAAGAGTCGTGGGCGTCTCCCAGGTTCTGCCTGGACCACGCGTCCAGGGCAAACAGGGACGCCCGGTGGGTGCCCGCATCCTTCCTCGCAAGCCCCTCACGTCCCTCGTCCGCGCAGGTGGTGAACCTGTGCGCGAGGCGGTAGAACGAAAGGCAGTCCCATGAAAGATGTAGTCATCGTCGGTGCCGGTCTGGCCGGTCTGTCCGCGGCCTGGCGGCTGCGGCACTGGGACACCCTGGTGCTGGAGTCCGAGCACCGTGTCGGGGGGCGGATCCGCTCCGAGCGCCGCGGGGACTACTGGTTGAACTGGGGCGGTCACGTCTTCGCCGGCCCAGGGTCCTCCACCGATTCGTTGCTCACCGAGACCGGTGTGACGGCCGTGGAGATCCCCGGGTCCCTGCAGGGGCTGTCCATGAACGGGAAGTTCATCCGCCAGGGACACATCGCCACCTACCCGCTGCGCATCCCGATGTCCCTGTCCGCCCGCCTCGACACGGTGCGGGCCGGGATGAAGGTCGTTCGCGGGGTGGCCAAGTACACCGGGGTGGTGCGCAAGCGCGCCGGGGAGTCCGGGGCCATGCGCCAGCAGCGCATCTACGACTTCGAGAACGACCGGTCCTTCCTCGACTACATCGGCAACCTCTCGGAGGACGCGGCCGCGCTGTTCCAGACCACCGTCACCCGGTCGGCCGGTGACATGGACCAGATCTCGGCCGGGGCCGGCATCGGGTACTTCAGCCTGGTGCTGGGCATCGGGCAGGGGCTCAACCGGGGGATCGTCGGCGGCCCGTCCACGCTGACCGGTTCGATCGCCGCCGCCCTGGGGGAACGCATCGAGCTCGGCGCCGCGGTGCAGGAGGTCGTGCACAAGAGGGACTCCGTCGTCGTCCGCTACCGCCAGGACGGTGTCGACCATGAGGTCGAGGCCCGCACCGTCGTGCTGGCGACCACCGCCGATGTCTCGCACCGCATCGGGGTGGACCTGCCGGAGAACCTGCGCGGGGCGCTGGATCAGATCAAGTACGGCCCGCACGTGAGCACGGCCTTCCTGACGGATGAGACTGAAGCCAAGCCGTGGGACGACATCTACGCCATCGCCGCCCCGAAACGCTCGTTTGCCATCGCTTTGAATCAGGCGAGCATCGTGCGCGGCACCGAGTCCGTGCGCCGGCCCGGGGGCAGCTTCATGACCTTCTCCCCGGCCAGCCTGGGCCGGGCCCTGCTGGAGAAGCCCGAGGAGGACGTCATCGCGACCCACCTGGCGGATCTGGACCAGGTCCTCGGTCACGGCTTTGCCGACAGCGTCGTGGAAGCCCAGACCGACCGGTGGGCCAATGCCTCGCCCTACTGCTTCTCCGGCCGGGCGAAGCTGCAGTCCACGCTCATGCGCGGCACCGACCGGGTGTTCCTGGCCGGTGACTACCTCGGGACCCTCTACACCGAAAGCTCCATCACCACCGGGTTCTCCGCCGCCCAGGACGCCACGAGCCTGCTCGCCACCGAACAGCAGACCCGCCGCAGCCACCCCGTGCCCGGGACTCCCACCCTCGTGTGAGGGATTCTTTTCCGTCGCCTCACCACTCATTCGACCAGCAACAGACAGGAACACATCATGTCCGCACAGCTTCGCGGTGTGCTCACCGCCCTCGCCACCCCCTTCACCGCCGACGGGAAGATCGACGTGCCCCAGCTGCGGTTCCTCGTGGACCGTTCCATCGACGGTGGCGTGGACGGGGTCGTGGCCTGCGGCTCCACTGGGGAGTTCGCCGCTCTGAGCACCGATGAGCGGCGCCTGGTGGTGGAGACCGTCGTGGAGCACACCGCCGGCCGGGTGCCGGTGGTGGCCCAGACCGGGGCCACCAGTACGGCCGAGGCCATCCGCACCTCCCGTCACGCCCAAGAGGTTGGGGCTGATGTGCTCATGCTGGTCACCCCCTACTACGAGCCGCTGTCCCTGGCGGAGACCACCGACTACATCCGCACGGTGGCCGAGGCGGTGGAGGTCCCGGTGATGCTCTACAACATCCCGGCGGCCACCGGGGTCAATCTCGACCACGAGACCGTGGGGGAGCTGGCCCGTTCGGTGGAGAACATCCGCTACATCAAGGACTCCAGCGCCAACATGGAGCAGGCCAACCAGCTGATCCACCACCACGGGCAGCACATCGGCACCTTCATCGGCTGGGACTCCCTGATCCTGGCTGCGCTGACCGAGGGTGCGGCCGGGGTGATGGCCGGTGCGGCCAATGTCGTCCCGGCCGAGATCGTCGCCGTTCACCAGGCCGTGGCCGCCGGGGACTTCGAGAAGGCCCGGAGCGAGTGGAACCGGATCTACCCGCTGATCGACGCGCTGATCTCGGTGCCCTTCGTCGCGGCGATCAAGGCCACCCTGGGAGTACTCGGCCACCCCGTCGGCAGCATGCGCCGACCCTCCGCCGACCTCGACCCGGCGTCCCTGGCCCGGATCGAGAAGCTCGTCGCCGAGCTCCAGCTGGAGACGGCCTCCGCCTGACCGGCACGCGGGGACCGGCCGGCGGATGTCCGAGGCCGGTCCCCGCATCTCAACCCGTCCCGCTCCGCCTTCTCCTCACCATTACGCCCACCCATCATCAGGAGTGACCGACCATGACCTCACCGGCAACCACCACCTCGGGCACCGTGCGGCGGGCCACCGACTCCTCGGCCCTCCTCGCCGCTGACCAGCTGCCTCCTGGTCAGCACTTCATCGCCGGGCAGTTCCGCACCGGGACCGACAACGGCTCAGCGGCCGTCGTGGACCCCGCCACCGAAAACACCATCTGCGAGGTCCTCCAGGGCACCACCGCCGATGTCGACGTGGCCGTGTCCGCCGCCGTCGAGGCCCGCCGAGAGTGGGGGAGCACCACACCGAAGCACCGCGCCGAGGTGCTGCTGGCCATCGCTGACCGGCTGGCCGAGCACGCCGACCTGCTGGCCCGCCTCGAGGCTCTGAACACCGGCAAGTCGATGATGGTCGCCGAGGACGACGTGGCCTCCTCGATCGACTCCTTCCGTTTCATGGCCGGGGCCATCCGGGCCACCACCTCCCTGGCCGCCGGTCAGTACGCCGAGGACCACCTGTCGGTGATCCTGCGCGAACCCCTGGGCGTGGTCGGGGTCGTGGTTCCGTGGAACTACCCGTTGCTGATGGGTGTGTGGAAGATCGCCCCCATTCTGGCCGCGGGCAACACCATCGTGCTCAAGCCCTCGGAGCAGACCCCGCTGACCACCCTGAAGTTCGCCGAACTCACCGCCGACCTGCTCCCCGCGGGGGTGTTCAACGTCGTCACCGGCCGCGGCTCGGTGGTCGGCCAGCGCCTGGCCGAGCACCCGCAGGTGGACATGATCGCCCTCACCGGCTCCGTCGGTAGCGGCCAGGCCGTGGCGAAGGCGGCCTCCGAGACGCTCAAGCGCGTCCACCTGGAGCTGGGCGGCAAAGCCCCCGTGGTGATCTTCGACGACGCCGACCTGGCCGCGGCCGCGGAGTCCCTGCGCACCGCCGGGTACTGGAACTCCGGGCAGGAGTGCGGGGCCGGCTGCCGGGTCATCATCCACGAATCCGTCGCCGAACGGTTCGCGAACCTGCTGGTCGAGCAGGTGTCCACCCTGGTCGTCGGCGAGCCCGGGGCCGGCGCCGACGTGGAGATCGGTCCGATGATCTCCAAGGACCACTACGAGCGGGTCCTGGCCCATCTCGAGCGCGCGAAGGATGCCGGGGCCAAGGCCGCCATCGGCGGCGGCGCGCTGGAAGGCCCCGGCTACTTTGTGGCCCCCACCGTGCTGGTGGACGTCCCCGAAGGGGCCGCCTGCACCCTGGAGGAGATCTTCGGCCCCGTCGTCACCGTGGAGACCTTCACCGAGGAGGAGGGCGCGGTCCGACGGGCCAACGAGGTGCCCTTCGGTCTCTCGGCCTCGGTGTGGACGCTCAACGCCCAGCGCAGCCACGACATCGCCTCCCGCCTGGACGCCGGCACCGTCTGGGTCAACTCCCACCTGGTGCTGGCCACCGAGATGCCCTGGGGCGGATTCAAGGGCTCCGGCTACGGCCGCGACCTCTCCGCCTACGCCCTGGACGACTACTCCCGCACCAAGCACGTCATGCACCACACCGGACGCTGAACCACGTCCACCGGCAACTGGGCGCCGTCACCGATGTTCCCCCTCACCCCGCTGGGTGAAGGGGAACATCGATGACGGCCGTCCCTGACCCCGGCCCGGCCAACCCGGCCAAGGCCGACACAGAACAACCTCAGCGAAAGCGACCCCGCCGCGCACCCGTGGCGCCGCCCAGTTGTCTGCTCATCATTGTTCGCCGTTGCCTCCGGCACGAGGTCGTGTCAGGTGGTGACGCCCGGCATCGGAGGCCGGCTCAAGACGTCCAGGAGAAGGAATATGCGCTCAACCAGCACCCGGACAGTACCGGTCACCGAGCTACGTCGAGGCGACCGAATCGAAGCCCGGAACAGCTACCAGCAGCGATACGTAGGAGTCGTCGACACCGTCGCCCGAGAACTGGGCATGGTCTGGATCCGCGAAACCCACCTGGGCGAGAGGAAGCTGCTCGATCCCAGCGAGCACCAGTTGTACCGCTGCCCCGCCTGACCCGGCTCCACCCATCACTGCAGCATCCTGCAATGCTCCCCGAACCCGACGGTGCACCAGTGTCCCTCGCAAGCAAAAGGGGAGCGGTGCCCGCACTGGAGTCGACCAGGAGCCCAGTGAGTGCACGGCTTGGGATCGACGACGTCCTCGGAGCGGCTCTCCAGCAGGGGACCCAGGGCATGAACCTGGCCCGGCAGGCCGCTCTGCGGGCGGGGCTGCCGGTGTCGGTGCCCGGGATGACGGTGGACCGGCAGTGCGCCTCCGGGTTGATGGCCATCGCCTTGGGTGCCCGGATGATCCAGGGCGGGAACGCGGAGGTGGTCGTGGCCGGGGGAGCGGAGTCCGTGTCCCTGGTGCAGAACAAGCACTTCAACGGCCACCGGTCCCAGGATCCGTGGCTGCAGGAGAACGTCCCTGGCCTGTACTCCAGCATGCTCGAGACCGCGGAGGCGGTGGCCGACCGCTATCGCGTCTCCCGCGAGGCGCAGGACGAGTACGCCGCGGAGTCCCAGCGCCGCACCGTCGCAGCCCAGCAGCAGGGGGCCTTCGACGCCGAGATCGTTCCCCTACCCACTCACAAGCTGGTGTTGCAGGACGGGCAGCCGGAACCGACGCCCGGCATCTTGACTCTCGATGAGGGCAATCGGCCCGGCACCACCACCGACTCCCTGGCCGGGCTGCCCCCGGTGCTCGACCGGGATGGGAAGCACCCGGGACGGTTCAGCATCACCGCGGGCAACGCCTCCCAACTCTCCGACGGGGCCGCCGCGGTGGTGCTGATGGACGCTGCTACAGCGTCCGCACGTGGTCTCGAGCCGCTGGGCGTCTTCCGCGGCGTGGCCGTCACCGGGTGCGAACCCGACGAGATGGGCATCGGACCAGTCACCGCGGTGCCGAAACTGCTGGCCCGGCACGGCCTGACCGTCGACGACATCGGCGTGTGGGAACTCAACGAGGCCTTCGCCTCCCAGACCCTCTACTGTCGCGACACCTTGGGCATCGATCCGGAACGACTCAATGTCGACGGCGGCGCCATCTCCATCGGCCACCCCTACGGGATGTCTGGTGTCTGGATGGCCGGTCGCGCCTTGCACGCACTCCGCAATACGGGCGGAGAGTACGCCGTGGTCACCATGTGCATCGGCGGCGGCATGGGCGCCGCCGGACTCTTCGAAACTCTTTGACCCATCGGAGCATGGCGATCACACACTCACACTCAATCGCTGCGACCAGTCTTAACCATGAAGCGGCACTGACGTGAAGAGCCTCCAGCGAAGGACTCTGAGGGCGCGCAGGGTAGGTGATGTCACCGTCCCCGTTTGATGCTTTGAGCGGCCCAGGGGAGTGTCATATAGGCGTCCTGAGCCTACGGGGGACGGGACGGCGCCCCAAGGCGGTCATTTTGCAGGAGATTCGGGCACCCCGAAGGAATCTTCCTGGGTGCCCGGGTTGGTCAAACTGCGACCGGGGCCGATCGTGCCACGACCCCGCGGCGTCCGGCGGTGCGGTCGTAGAGCGCGCCGACCGCCAGTGCCACCAGCACGGCCACTGCCAGGATCGCGGTCAGGGCGAGGACGCCGGTGCGCAGGCCGGCCTCGGGGACAGCGTCGAAGTAGAGCACCGAGCGGACAGCCATGGCGATGTGGTGCAGCGGCTCGGCCGGGGCAATGGCACGGAAGAAACCGGGTAGGGCCTCCAGGGGTACGACCGCCCCGGCTGAGGGCAGGCCCATGAGGATCAGGTACAGCATGGCCAGTAGCATCCCGGCGCTGCCGAAGACGGTGAGCAGGGCGAAGACCACCGCAGAGACCGCGGCCATGGCCAGCCAACTGACCAGGAACAGGGTCCCGCCGTGGGGAAGGGGGACACCGGCGGTGTGGGCGACCCACATCACCACTCCGCCCGCCGGGGCGGCGGCAATCACGAACAGGCCCCATTTGAGCAGGAACGTCACCGGGCGCGAGGGCGTGGTGGCCGGGTTTTGTTGGAAGCGTGCGCCCATCTCCAGGGGTGTGATGCCCAGCCGCCCGTCGACGAGCACGTTGATGCCAATGGATCCGGTCAGGCCGAGCACGAGCAACAGGATTGCGTAGTAGAAGGCCCCCATGCCCAGGGCGGTGCCATCTTCCAAGTCCTGGTAGGCGGTGGTGGTCACCCGAATCGGATCGGCCAGCACCACGGCTGAGGCCGCACTGACCTCAGGGGCCAGTTGCTCGGCCAGCTGGGCGGGAGTGTCCTGTTGCTGGGCGGCCAGTTGCTGGGCGAAGGCGGCGGTGGCTGGCCCGGCTTGGGCAGCGGCCTGCTGCGCCTGCCGGGCCTGCTGCGCCTGGTCCGCGGCCAGTTGCTGCTCCACCTGGAGGCGGGCCTGATCCTCGGCGTCCTGGGCGGCGACGGCAAGCTGTCCGCCGAGAGTGGCGCTGGCCCGGTCCAGGCCCGGTTCGATTGCCGCGGTGGCCAGGCGGGTGGCCAGGGCCCCGGCCTGCGGGTCGGTGTAGACGGTCACGGTCGGCTGAGTGGTGTCCTCCTGGGTCAAGGACCCGGCTACTAGGCCGACGGCGTCGGCGGAGAAGGACTCCGGGATGACCACCGCGGCGTAGACCTGCCCGGTCTGCAGCTGGACCTGTGCCTGCTTCCAGGACAGCACCTGCAGGTCCAGTTCCTCGCCCTGGGCCGCTTCCTCGACGAACCCCTCGACGATCTCGTCACCGAGGTTCTCTTGCTGGACGTCCCCGTTCCCGCTGGACACTTCAGTTCCGGCGTCCTGGTTGACGACCGCGACAGGGAAGTCCTTTAGATGGGCGGCCGGATTGGACAGGCCCCCCATGTACAGCCCCGTGCCGGCGGCAGCCAGCAGGATTACCACGAGGACGGGCAGTACCCAGAAGCGCACGGAGCGGTAGGGAGACCGATGCTTCTTGTCGGCCCGGGATCGCGTGCGAAACGGGGGCTGCACGGACATGAAAGGGACCTTTCGGACGACTGTTTCGATGCATGGATGCATCGAGCTCTGCAGCATGACGATACACTGATGCATTGAGATTGGATACGCCGATGCATGAGACGGGGCTCACCATGGACACCTTTGCTGCCACCGACCCGGGCGCAAAACGATCGCGGAGCACCACTCGGGCCCGGTTGCTGGCCACCTCCGCAGCCGTGTTCGCTGAAAAGGGCATCGAGGGCGCCAGTGTGGAGGAGCTGTGCGCGGCGGCCGGCTTCAGTCGCGGCGCTTTCTACAGCAATTTCGCGACCAAGACGGAGTTGGCCTTGGCGATGTACGAGGATCACGTCGGCCAGTTGGTCACCCGGCTCGACGACCAATTGGAGGCCTGGCTGGCCGCCGGGGAGCCCACCGCCGCAGTGGTAGGGCGCATCATCGAAGGCATGTCGGACTTCACCTCTGACACCATCTGGCACTGCGTGCGACTGGAGTTGCTGCTGGCCGCCCGTCGCTCACCTCAGGTGCGCGACGTCGTCCTCGCGCAACGGGTCACCCTGACCGAGGCGGTCACCGAGGCGCTGGCACGCGTGGCCGACCAGCAGGAACTCAGCCTCACCGTGAGAGCCTCTGAGCTGGCGGAGTTGCTGCTGTCGACCTACGACGGACGGCTCAACGACCAGCTCGCCGCCCCTGTGAGCACGCCGGCTAACTCCCACCTTGTCCCCACTCTCTGGCTGGCCTTCACCCGGCCCAGAGTCCAGCCGTGATAGCCGAGAGTCCACTAGCCCCGTCCATGTAAAGACCTGGGTCTGCGCCAAGCCCACAACTTCATCCCCGACCGCGTGCCGCCCAAGAGTCATTATTCAAGGGAGCCCTTGGTGCAGGAGCCCTGTACACGGGAAACCGAAGGTGTGACCGCATTCTCCGAGTCAGCCGAATAACGTTTGGTCGACACATGCACAGCGGAGTTATGAGCGGGCCTCATCCCATCCACTTTACATATGGCCCGGCTACCGGACATTGCCCGTGGGAACGGTGATGCAGTTGAGGTTCCCCGGGTTCTTGCGGTGGTTGCAACACTGAGCGTTGGGGGTGGTGTTGTGGGTGGGTACTCGATCTTGATCAGGCCGGATCTGCTCCAGGTGTTTTGGGAGCGGATGCAGGCCGGGGAGTTCATCACCGGGGCGGTGGCAGCTATCCGTACAAGCCGGCGCACCGGGGCCCGGGTCCTGGAGGAGGCCGGTGGGGTGCGGCCACGCCGCGGACGCGACCTCAAGGGCCGGTGCCTGAGCTTCGCCGAGCGGGAGGAGATCGCCCTGTTGCGCGTTCAGGGACAGTCTTTGCGGCAGATCGGGGCGGCGATCGGCCGATCACCGTCGACGATCTCTCGAGAGCTGCGACGTAACGCCACCGCCCAAGGCGGCTATCGGGCCACGACAGCGCACGTGCTGGCCTATGAAAGAGCAGCGCGCCCGAAGCCAGCGAAGCTGCACACCCATCCCGAGGTGCGTGCGATCGTCGTGAGAGACCTCGCCAAGAAGTATTCGCCGGAGCAGATCGCTGGGCGCCTGCGACGAGAATTCCCCGACAAGCCGGAGATGTGGGTGTCGACCGAGACGATCTACCAGTCCCTCTACGTGCAGTCCCGTGGGGCCCTGAAACAGGAGCTGACCCGATACCTGCGCACCGGACGAGCTGTGCGCCGGCCCTGCCGCAAGGCCGGGCAACGCAAGAACCGGGTCCCGGACATGATCAACATCAGCGACCGGCCCGCTGAGGCCAAGGACCGCGCAGTGCCGGGCCATTGGGAGGGTGACCTGATCATTGGCAAGAACAATCAGAGCGCCATCGGAACCCTGGTGGAACGCACCACCAACTACACGATGCTTGTTCACCTGCCCGAGGGTTACAAACCCGAACAGGTCCGTGACGGGCTGGCCGCGAAGATCAAGACACTGCCGGAGGCGCTGCGACGGTCGCTGACCTGGGATCAAGGCACGGAAATGCGCGACTGGAAGCAGGTGCGGGTGGACGCCGGGATCGAGATCTTCTTCTGCGACCCACACTCGCCCTGGCAACGCGGTATCAACGAGAACACCAACGGCCTTTTGCGCCAATACTTCCCGAAAGGCGCCGACCTCTCAGCGTTCACTGCCGCAGAGCTCGACGCGGTCGCCGAGGAGCTCAACGACCGTCCCCGCAAACGCCTAGAGTTCCAGAAACCGATCGAAGTGATCGGCGACCTGCTGTTGCAATGACCACCAGAATCCGCCGTTCCCCTCTTGTGCGTCGTGGATCCGGCGCTGACCGGTCGGTAGCGTCTGAGCATGGACAAGGGAGCGGGAAGGGCTGAGCGCAGGAGGAAACCGCCCAGGTCATTGCGTCGGGTGGCCCTGATTGTCACCGGCATCAGCGGTGCCATCGCCGTCGTCTTAGGAACGATCACCTGGGTCGTTGAAGAATCCGCTAACCCGATGCATCCGCTTGGTAACGCGGGATGGCTCGCCTTTCCCGCCGGCTTCGTCGCGGTCGGTGGGCTGATCGCCTTTCTCGGCGACGTCGTGCTCGCCAGCACGACCCAACCCGGGGAACTCGAGGCGGCAAGTTCGCTCCCTGGTCGCTCTCATCGGCCGGTCCGTGCCCTGCGGACGGCCGTGCTGGCCTATGCGCTCGTGCTGTTCGTCGGCGCGCTGGGTGCTATCGCGTTCACGGTCTATGACCGGGGCGGGGTAGCGGTGAGCCTCGACGTCTTCGTGTTCCTGTGTGCTGCGGTCTTCCTCTGGGGGTGATGCGCCTGCGCAGGCCTGCCGCCTCCCCCGCACAGGGCGCAGGCATCGATGCAGGGCTGGCCCGAGGCACTGTGGGAGGGGTGCAACCTCAGGTGTTGCGTCAGTGGGGGCTCGCCTTCACCGGGGTGGGCACGGGCATTGCTGTGGTCCTGTACTGGTACATCGAGTTCGTCAATCACTTCTTCTGGTCGGGCGTGCTGTTCGGCCCGATCATCTTTCTCGGTTTCGCGCACATGGTGGCTGTCGGCGGGCTGGCCGTTCTGGTCGTCGACGGGCTGCTGCGGCTGACCGGGCGCCGCTACTGAACGTCGTCTGCCGAGGGAGGACAGCACAGCATCCCTGAGCCTGGCGAGGGGAAGGATCTGGGCTATGACTGTTTCCTTGGCCCGCCATGTTGCACGAGGGGTTCCTGTCTCGGTGGTCCCGTACTCGAAGGCACCTCGGCCGCAGGAGGTCATGGTTCAAGTGCGCGACCGGCTGGCCGAATTGGAGCGCGCGGCCACCCCGGCTTGAACCTTATTCGTGGGTCCGCGAACCTCTTGGGCACGCGCCGCACACATGAGGTTCACGCACCACCAAGGTGGCTGACCTCGAGTCCTACCCCAGCATCGGTAGCACCCGGTCCCGCCTGACCTCGGAACCATGAGACGGAGAGTCTGCATCCCCAGAGCAGACCCTCTGTTCCCATGTCCGAAACATCCTTTCGGCCGTTCTCTTTTGCAACTGGTCGTGGTGTGCTGTCCGCACATTGTGCACTTGAGTGCCGACCCGGGCACCGCAGGCACGTCCACTCCGCAGGAAAAGAGAGTCTCGATGCGCTTGAAATCTACTTCACGCTACGCTCTGTTGCTCGGCCTCATCATGGCTGTCACTGGCTCAGTCGGCCCAGCCCTGGCTGCTCCGCCGCCCCAGCCCGACGACAACGAGCTCGTGCTCTACGCCCCCACCACCCGCCAGACGTTGACGATTGAGGAGCCCGACCAGCAGTCCTCGCCCCAGAAGGACGACGACATGTTCACACCAATGCTGCTCGGCCCGATCGACTCATTGAACTGCAACGTCCTGAACCGCCCATCCCACATCGTCACCACGTACAACGCCCGCGCCCGATCGGGCTTCTCCGGGGGCTATATCAAGATGGAGTGCGGCACCGACGCCGGCTACGGCTACCGGCACATCCGTTCCCGCCACCAGCAGGACTGGCAGAACAAGATGTACCCGCTGCGGGCGAACTGGGACGACTTCATGGACTTCGCCACCAAGCAGGCGCTGGCCTCTCCGTCCAAGACCGCCTTCCAGGGCAGCGGTAAGTACTGCTACACCACCCCAGTCCAGATCCGGAACTCCCGCGGCGCCGTCGTGAAGACGTTCTATCCTCGGATTATCATCTCCTCGACCAACCGTCGAGTAATCACGTCCATCCCAGGAGGCTCGTGCTGATGCCCGCACCGATCACGGTCCGCATGTTCAACGAGCACGGCTGCCCCTGGCCGTTCTTCGGCCCCGAGAGCCTGATGAGCCAGGAGGAGTTCCCGCTGCCGGCAGAGCTCACCGAGCAGGTCCTGGCGTGGACGTCCGACTTCGCCCGCCACTACGACGAGGAGCGCGGCTGGCCCTCGGCGCAGGCATACGAGGCCTCCCGGCAGGAGGGGCGGCGCCTGGCCGCCGAGGTACAGACGGCCGTCGGGGACGAGGTGCGGATCCAGCTCGAGCACTGGGAGCGGATGGTCGACGGCCAGGAGGCCTCCGCCCAGACCAGCTGATCCAGCCGCTGCCATCAACGGAGGGCCTGTCTCCCCAGAGCAGACCCTCCGTTCCCATGTCCGCACCCTGGCGCGGCCTCTTGGGGTGTCCGCACACATGGGTGCCGTCCCCACAGAGTTCACCGTCGGGAAGGACCCCATGAGCACCACGACCCCCGCCGCCTCCGCGGCCGCCACGGAGATCGAGACGACCGGCGCCCCGATCCTCGGTTTCTTGCAGCTGAACACCTCCAACGGCAAGGTGTTCCTCAACGCCACTGCCCCGTCCAGCGAGTTCCAGTCCAGCACCGCTTTCGACGTCGACGGGTGGGCGCCAGAGCTGCCCTACGTGGAGGTCTCCTTCACGGCCGCCGGACTGAGCGAGGCCGACGAGGCGGATCTGGTCGACGCCGGGTACCGCCCCGTGATAGGCCTGGTGCGCGGTGTGATCGCCACTGTGATCGCCCCGGCGCCGGGCGCAGACGCCCCCGACTACCTGTTCGTGGACTTCGAGTCCACCGGGCTGCCGCAGATCGCCCCCGGGGGAGCCGAACCCGCGCTTCGTGCCGCTGCAGGTCGCCGCCGCCGTAGTGGACGCCGGGCTGAACGTCGTGGCGACCTACGAGGCAAAGATCAACGCCACGACCGAGCAGCTGGAGTCGATGGTCCCCTTCGTGCGCAACATGCACACCGAGACCGGCCTGCTCGCCGCCCTGGAAGCAGGGGGACTGCCCCCGGATCGCTTGACTCCTTGACCTGTTGCGTTGCAGCAGGGGTTCCTTTTGGGGCAGCTGTTGTTCCGTGGGGCAGCCCCTAGGGGATCTGGGCTGCGGGGGTGTCGCGGGTTTCTGCGGCGGGGTCGCTGTCCTGCCACTGGCTGAGCCGATCGGCGTCGCACTCGTCGCGGGAGGCGCTGGTCTCGTCGAGGCGCTGAATGGTCAGGCATCCCTCCTCCTCTCCCCGGGGGCCGAGGAGGTGCCAGATGCGGGCTTCGCCGTCGACGACGATGGCCGCTTTGATGGCGGTGTGGTCCGGGAAGAAGCTGTTGGCGGTCTTGTTCGTGTAATCGCCGGCCAGGCTCAGGGACCGGCCGTCGCAGCTCAACCTCAGGGACGGGGGTGCTGTGGTGAGGTCCTCGCTCTGCCCCGGGCCCATGGCGCCTTCGGAGATGGTGCACCCCGGGTGGGGGGGGTGATCGCGGTGGGCGTGACCTGGGAAAGGGGTTCTGGTCTGTCTTGGAGCAGCAGGTTGTCCTCGCACCCGGTGAGGGCCAGGGAGGTGATAGCGGCAACGGCGAGGCTGAGGACACGGGTGGATCGCTGCACGGCGGGGGCTCCTTGGCGCATCGAGGATGGGGTCCTGGTCTCCGACCGGGACGGTGCTGGGGGCTATGGCTGCCAGCTGCCGCTGCGGTCGCCGTGCTGGTGCGCGTAGTCCTTGATGCCGGCGGTGACGCCCTTGCGCACCACCCAATAGAGCAACCACAAGGTGAAGGCGACCATGAGCAACCAGATGAACAGTCCAAGGAACGCTCCGAAGCCGGCGACGTCCATCACGAGGAACCTCCTGGGGTAGGTCTGTCCACGCTATAAGGGAATGCCTCCGTCCTTGGCACCCCGCTCGCACCGTGCGTGTCGGTCGGTCACCCCGTGTTCCACGCGTCGTGCGACTACCTCACATCCCGGTGCCGTGTTTCATCAAGGGTTCCTCGTCGATCATGCGGCTCGACCAGCATCTGGACCGGCCCACGTGGTGGCATCCCTAGCATGGGGACATGCGCCTGCGAGAGACGGTCCCAGCCGACCTGGACATCCTCTTGGGCTGGGTGCCCTCCGAGGCGGACATGGTGCTCTGGTCCGGGCGCACGTTCACCTGGCCGCTGGATCGCGGGCAGCTGGAGAGCTACCTGCACAATGATCAACGCCGGTACTGGACCGGGCTGGACCCGGAGTCGGGGCATCCGGTCGGTCACGCTTCCCTGCTCGTCGACGCTGACGCGGCCATGATGCGGCTCGGCTGCGTCCTCCTCGACCCGGCAGCTCGCGGGCGTGGTCTGGGACGGGAGCTGATCAGGGAGGCGGTGCGCACGGGCTTCGAGACCACGGAGGTGCCGGCCATGAAACTGGGCGTGTACTCGCACAACGTCCTAGCTCGACGCGTCTACGAGGACCTGGGGTTCAAAGAGACCGGCCAGGTGCGCAGCACCGAGGTGAACGGCCAGCCCTGGCACGCCATGGAGATGGAGTGGCCACGACTGGCCTGAGCCGCAAACAGACGCAGGCTCGCCCCGCAGCGTGACTGGCGCCGTCACGCAGATCCGACGTTACGTCTGAGCTGCGGCGTGAGATCATTACACGTCGATGCCCACGACCGTGGTGTCGGCCGCGACGTCACGGGTCACCACGGCGCCAGCGCCGATCTTCGCCCCCGCCCCAATGGTGATCGGGCCGATGACCTTCGCCCCGGAACCGATGAGCACCCCGTCCCCGACAACGGCGTGGCGCCGACCCGGGGAGCCATCCCCGACGAAGCTCGCCCCTTGGTAGATGGTCACGTCGTCACCGATCACGCTGGTCTCTCCGAGAACAACCTCGCTGCCATGGTCGATGAACAGCCGGTGCCCGATCACCGCACCAGGGTGAATGGTGATCCCGGTGGCCTTCGCGGAGGCGGTGGCGATGGCCTGGGCGGCGGGTCTGCCCCACCGGGTGGACCACAGGCGGTGGGCGATGCGGTGGGCGGCCACCGCGTGCAGCCCCGGATAGCTCAGCAGCGTCGCGACGGTGCCTTGCCCCGCGGGGTCGGCGGCAGCGATCGAACGGGCATCGGCGAGGACACTAGGACGGGTGGGCTCGGTCATGGCCACACCCTAGAAGACATCCAACCGGGAACCGTTCACCCTTACCGGCTTTACATATGGCCCGGTTAGCGGCGGACCAACCCACGGGGGGTTCCATGAAGGCCTTTGGCTAACTAGCGACCGCCACCGGAAATCAAACCGTAGGTCAGGTCAGGGTGTCCCATTCGTGCGGCAGTCCCTTCTGCGTTAGTGGCGCGGGGGAATCCATCCGTTAAATCGTCGCCGCCGCCTGCCTCCGTGCTGGCTCCGCATGTCCGGAGGCAGGCGGCGCAAACCGCTACACGGAAGAGCTCGGGGCGCCGAAGTAGGCAGACAATCGCCGCGCCCCATCGCGGGCCAGGTCGACGATGCTGGGCGAGTCATCTGGTTCGTGCAGGATGCCTTCACGCAGTCCGCTCACAGACAGGGACGCCATCACATGGCCGCGGTGGTCGAAAACAGGAACTCCGACGGCGGCCATGCCCCGGGTCAGTTCGTCGTCGCTCAACGCGAAGCCGGCATCGCGGATGTCTTTGAGCTTCCCGAAGAACTCCGCCCGGGATCGCGCCCCGAGACTGAAGTCCGGGCTATGGCCCAAGACCACCGCGTAGTCCTCCCACGCCTTGGGGGAGTCGAAAGCCAATAGGGCGCGGGGCGCTGCGCCGATGTGCAGGGGCAAGGAGTTGCCTAGGGTCAAACGGCGGCTGTTCACACGCTTGCCCTCGATCCGCTCGATGCACACGGCACGGGGGCCGCTCCTGATGCACAGGAACACCGTTTCGCCTGTGGCGTCGTGAATCTCTTGGAGTATGGGAAGCGAGGCCCGCCGCAAGTCCAACTGGTTCAAGAGACTCCCCGCGAGGGAGATCATCTTGCTGCCGATTCGATAGGAACCGCGGTGGCCAAGCTGCTCGATCCAGCCGGCTTCAATGAGGCTCGCCAGCATGCGGTAGATGGAGCTAAGGGGTTCGCCGATGAGCTCCGCGAGTCTTGCGGAAGTCGCCACGCGTTCGACAGCCAGGGCGTCCATGAGAGAGGCGGCCTTGGCCAGCACCGATCCGTTCGAATCAGGAGCTTTGAATTCACGGGCTGCGAGTGACGGCTTGAAGTCCGCCATGAGATCAGTCAACGTCTGAGCGGCGGCCTTGAGGACCCTCATGGCTTCCTCCTGCAGGTTGTCTACCTGGTCGACCAAGCCCGCCGCCGTCAAGGCGCCGAATATGCTGCCGTCCGGGTTGAAGACGGGAAATCCCAACGCCGCGATGCCGTCGACAACCTCGTTCGACTCCATCCTCCAGCCATCCCGTTTAGTGCCCTCGACCAGGCGGCGGAGCGTGTCTGCATCCACGGGTGTCCTCGCCGCCAGCTGCGCATAGTGTTCCTGTGCAAGAAGCTCGTCCAGAACCTCGGGCTGCCAAGCCAGCAGCACATGGGAGGCGGCACCTGCGTGGAGGGGCAGAATGCGCCCGGACGAGAGTTCGTGGAGATCAACCTCGGTGGAATCGACCTGCTCCAAGCAGACTGCGGTGTCCTTGCGGGGAATCCAGAAGGCGGACGTGAGGCCGAGATCCGACTGGACGCCCTCAAGTACCCGCTCAAGCGCCGCGTGGTCGACGAGGGCTTCGGTTGCCGCCTCCGCCAGCCTCAAAATGCCGGTGCCCAGCTCCACGAGCCCGCCTGGGGAGCGGCGGAGGATCCCTGACCCCTCCAGCGCGCTGATGATGCGGTAGACCGACGGCCGCGGTTCCTCCAGGGCCTTCGCCAGATCCGCGGGAATCGAGGGGCCGAGGGCGGATACTTCGTCCACCGCCTGCGTCGCCTTGAGCACCAGCTGGATCAGCTTGCCCGTATGCTTCATGCTTGCACTCCTCGGATCGAACTCCTCGCCCGCATGCACTGCGAATGGATGAGAGTCAGCAAGGATGCCGTTCTTGAGTACTTAACTCAGAACAAAAGCGCCGGGCTGTGGACCCTGACAGCGGCTCAGTCCTCCCATTCCTGTGGACTCCCTGTCCAGCGTATGCGACTTGCTGTCCGAGGTGACACCGCTCCGCCGGACGCGAGCCTGTCGAAGTCACGCAGGTCGGTGCGGCGGCGGGCAGATGCACGCTGCCTTCGTTTTCCGGACCGTCCAGCCCGGTGCCGCCCCCGCCCGGCGAAGGGGCTGTCGCAAGACCAGTTTAAGAGTCGATCAGGGCGCCCCTTCTGCGTGCATACAGCCCAGTTAAAGACCCTGGTGGGGTCATTGGGATGCTTCCACTGATGGACTCTTATGGGTGGGGCGGGTCTCGGCGACGGCCAGGAGGCCGCCGGCCAGGAACACCAGGGTGGCGCCGAGGACGACCAAGAGCGGCACGGTCCATCCTCCGGTGCCGGCGTTTAGCGCCCCGACCAGGGGTGGGCCGACCGTGGCGGCGAGGTAGCCGGCGCCCTGGATGCGGGCGGAGGTCGCCGCGGCCTCGGCGTCGGTCCGCACGATGCGTGCGACGATCGAAAAAATCGTGGTGAAGCCCCCGCCCTGGGCGACGCCGCCAATGACGGACCACACGAGGTAGCCCTCGGGGGCGAGCAGCAGCCCGACGGGCAGGGCGATCCACAGCCCTCCGACGAGGACCACCGGCGTCCACGCCGGGGCCCGGTCGGCCAGCAGGGGCACCCCCAGGGCGCCGGCGATGGCGGCGACCTGGAACAGGGAAGCGCTGGCCCCGGAGGCGGCCAGACTCAGCCCCCGGGTGTCGGCCAGCAGGGTGGGCAGCCACGCGGTGACGGAGTAGTAGGAGAAGGCCTGCCCGCAGAACGCCAGCGTCAGCCACCAGCCGATGCGCCGGACCTGGCCCGTGCCCCGGGCCTGCCTCAGCGTCCCGGTGGCCGTGCTGGGTTCGGCCGGGGTGGAGGCCGCGGGCGGTGTGCCGGTCCGGCGGCGCGCCACGACCAGCCAGAAGACGAGGGCCACCACGGTCAGGGCGCCCCAGGCGACCAGGGCCCAGCGCCACCCGACCGCCGCGGCCAGCGGCGCAGTGCCCAGGGCGGTGATCATCGACCCGACGTTGAGGGCGGCGGTGTAGGCGGCGGTCACCGTGGGGATCCGGCGCCAGGAGACGTCGCGGCGGATGATCACCGGGACCACGATGTTGCCCACGGCGATCGCAGTACCGATGACCACGGTGCCGGCCAGGACCACCGCGGTGGGGCCCGCCGAGCGGATCACGGTCCCGGCCAGCACGCCGCTCAGGCACGCCAAGACGGCCGCCTCGGGCCCGAAGCGTCCGATCAGCTTCGAGGCCAGCGGGGTGACCAGTGCGAAGAGCAGCACCGGCAGACCCGTGAGCAGGCCCGCGGTCGCCGCCGAGAGCCCGAGCTCGGACTGGATCTGCGTGATGACGGGGGTCGGGGCGATGATCGGCCCGCGCAGGCTCAGCGCGACGAGCACGATGCCGACGACGACCCACGGCAGGGCGCGCGGCGGGATGGGGAGCGTGCTCATCTCAGTCCTTCTGACCGGGCAGCAGACGTTGGACGGGTCGGCCGCCGGCGCGGCGTCCGGTGATGCCCGGAGGGGACTCGGGCGCGGTGGTCATGACGGCTCCTCGGAGGTCGGGCGGAGCGGGCCCTGCTGAGACCAGTGGATCCGCGGGGGCGAGGGGCGCCCATGGAAGAGGAGGGACAGCCAGCGGCTGTCCCTCCTTCATTCCCAGCACAGTGTGAAGGGCTCATCGCTGGATGGACGACAACGCCCGGCGAGGTCTCATGCGAGCCGGGGAACCCAGCAACTGCACTGTTTGAGATCACCACAGCAGCCCAGTGGTCCCGGGCCGGCCAACCTGGAGAGGTCGGCCGGCCCGGGACGTGGAGCAGAGCCGTGGGGCTCAGGACTGGTGGGCGTCGGCGGGCTTGGCGACCTGGTAGATGGCCCCGGTGGAGACGTCCTCCTCGAGATCTTCCAGGGAGCGGGCCCGGGTCTCGGGGACCTGGGTGGCCACGAAGATCAGGGCGAGGACGCCGATGCCGGCGAAGAGGAAGAACGTGCCCGAGATCCCGACCGCGGCAACGAGGGAGGGGAAGAACAGGGCCAGGAAACCGTTCATGGTCCAGCCGAAGAACACCGAGATGCCGATGCCCAGTCCCCGCATGTGCAGCGGGAAGATCTCCGCCAGCCACACCCAGACGGCGACGTTGAGGAACGTCTGCATCGAGAGCACGAAGGCGACCACGAGGATGAGGATCACGATCGGGCGGGCCGGGTGGCCTTCGGGCAGCAGGTTGCCGGCGATCCCGATCAGCAGGTGGCAGGTCGTGGTGAGGCTCAAGCCGATGATGAAGGTCTTGCGCCGGTCGAGCCGGTCCATGTTGTACAGGGCGATGATGCCACCGATCACGGCCACGGCACCGAAGGCGATGTTGGCCAGCACGGCCTGCTGCGCTGTCATCCCGGACTCCTCCAGAATACGAGTGCCGTAGTACATGACGGAGTTGATGCCGGTCAGCTGCTGGGTCATGGAGACCCCGATGCCGACCAGGATGATCCGCAGCAACCACTTGTTCGTCAGGACCGCTTTCAGCCCGATCTGGTGGGCCTGGACCTCGATGGCGGCGATGCGCTCGATCTCCTGCAGCTCGGCCTTGGCCCGGTCGGCCGGGCGGACCGTCTCCAGCACCGCCAGGGCCTCGTCGTACCGGCCCTTCTCGGTGAGCCAGCGCGGGGACTCGGGCATGCGCAGCATCCCGATGAACAGTCCGATCGCCGGCAGCGCGGAGACGGCGAACATGATCCGCCAGATGCCCTCCACGACGTCGCCGAGGGTGACGGCGATGACCGCGTTCATCACGAAGGCGGAGAGCTGTCCGAACACGATCGCCAGTTCGTTGCGGCCGGTGATCGACCCGCGGATCTCGTAGGGGGCGAGCTCGGCCAGGTACACCGGCACGACCGTGGAGGCTCCGCCGACGGCGAGGCCGATCAGGATCCGGCCGCAGACCAGGACCGTGTACCCGGTCAGGGAGAACGTTCCCTCCTCAGCAGGCGTGGGGGTGAGGACCACCAGGGCGGTGCCGGCGAAGAACAGCACGGCCAGCAGGATGATCGTCCGGCGCCGGCCCCAGGCGTCCGAGACCCGGCCCCAGACCAGGGCGCCGACGGCGGCGGCGAAGATGAGGGAGCTGATCACCACGCCCAGCTGGAGCAGGTTCAGTCCCAGGTCCTGGGCCATCGGCCCCTCGGCGCCGTTCGTCACGCCGGTGTCGTAGCCGAACAGCAGCCCGCCCAGGCAAGCGACGACCGAGATCAGTCCGAGCCGTTTCCGGTGCGGCCCCTGGGTCAACGGCGGGAGGGCGACCCGGGTGCCGTCTGCGGTGTTGTGTGACATGGGAATTCCTTTGTTGGTGACCTGATGAAGCAGGGATGGATCGTGTGGAGCGCCGATCCGGTGATGGGGCTAGGACTGGGCCGGGGCCAGGACGATGTCGAACCGGGCCTTGGACCAGCTCCGGTCGGTGAGGTCGCGGCCGTCGGGGGTCGGGGTGCCGGCGGGTTGTTCGGTGAAGTCCTTGATGAGGGATTCCTTGACGCCGAACACGGTGTCGTACTTCAACAGCTCGTCCCCGCGCACGAAGATGTGGGTGACCAGGGTCCGCAGGCCTTCGGCGGTGACCATGAAGTGCAGGTGTGAGGCGCGCATCGGGGAGCGGCCGGTGGCCTCGAGCATCTTCCCCACCGGCCCGTCGTGCGGGATGGGGTAGGGGGTGGGGGTGAGGCCCCAGAAGTTGTACCGCCCCTGGTCGTCGCTGAAGAGGTGGGCTCGGCCGGAGACCCGGTTGTCGTCGTACTGGACGTCGTAGAACCCCTCTTCGTCGGCCTCCCAGACCTCGATCCGCGCCCGGGGCACCGGGTTGCCGTCGGTGTCGGTCACGGTGCCCTCCACCCAGCAGGGCTGACCGGGGGCCTCCCCGGCGATGTCCCCGCCGAGGGGGATCTCCGGGGCGTCGTCGACGAAGAAGGGGCCGAAGACGGTGGCTTCGGTGGCGTCGCCGTAGGCCTCGTTGTTGACGTTGATGGTCTGCATCGAGGCGCCGAGGACGTCGGAGAGCAGGATGAACTCCTGGCGCCGGTCATCGGTGATGTGCCCGACGGCGGTGAGGAACTCGATCGCCTGGTTCCATTCGGCCTCGGTGAGGCGCACGTCGCGGATGAAGGCGTGCAGGTGCTTCACCAGGGCCTGCATCAGCTGCTTCAGTCGCGGGTCCTGGCAGTCCTCGAAGGAGCGCAGCACGGTGCGGATCAGTTGCTCTTCCACCGCCTGCTGGGCGGTGGAGACCTGCGGGTGCCCGGGAGAGCTCTCGGTGGTGGGGACTGGGGTCTGCTGGGCCATGGCGGGCCTGCCTTTCAGTCGTGGAGTCGGCGGTCTAACGAACGGGTGTGGAGACGGGGGAGGGCCTGGAAGCCTCTTCGAGCAGGTCCAGTTCGGGCCGGCTCAAGGGGGTCTCCATGGACTGGAGCAGCGGTTTTAGCTGCTCGGTGTTGCGGGCGCTGGCGATGGGTGCGACGACCCCGTCCTGGGCGGCCAACCAGGCCAGGGCAATGGCGGCGGGCTCAACGTCGTGTTCCGCGGCGACCTGCTTGAGGGCGTGGAGCACGGCCCGGCCCTGGGTGGTGAGGTACTGGGAGGCCTCGGAGGCGCGAGGGGTGTCGACCGGACCCTCCCCGGTGTACTTGCCGGTGAGGAAGCCGTGGGCCAGGGAGTAGTACGGCATCACGGCTAGGCCATGGGTGCGGGCCAGTGGGAGGACGTCGGTCTCGATGCCGCGCTCGACCAGGCTGTACTGGGGCTGCAGGACGATGGGGGTGTGGAAGCCTTCCCGGTCGGTGATCCGCAGCCATTCCGCGATGCGCTCGGCCGTGAAGTTGGACAGCCCGATGGAACGGACCTTGCCCTGGTCCACGAGTTGGGACATGGCCTCGATGCTCTCGACCAGCGGGGTGTCGGGGTCGTCGTAGTGGGCGTAGTAGATGTCGATGGCCTCGACCCCCAGCCGGGACAGGGACCCGTCGACGGCGGTGCGGATGGTCTCCGGGGCCAGGCCGGCCAGTTGCGGGTGGTGGCTGACCTTCGTGGCGATCACCAGCTCGTCGCGGTCGCTGCGGCCGGTGAGCCATTGACCGATGATGGTCTCGGATTCTCCGCCGCTGTTGCCGTCGGCCCAGAACGAGTAGGAGTCGGCGGTGTCCAGGACGTTGCCCCCGGACTCGACGTAGCGGTCGAGGATCCGGTGCGAGGTGGCGGCGTCGGCGGTCCACCCGAAGACGTTGGTGCCCAACGCCAGCGGGGAGACGTCGAGTCCGGGGGCGATGGTCTGCGTGGCGGCCAAGGGTGTCCTCCTGGTGTCGTAACGGTGCGCGGTGCAGGTCGTGGTGGGTGGGTAGGTGTCGGGGGCGAAGGTCAGGCGCCGGGATGGGCGCTGGGGGCTTCCCCGGCCCAGGCGGCGCGCAGCAGGGCCCGGGCGTCCTCATACGTGACCGGCCGGGGGTTGCCGTAGGAACGGCTCGTGACCTCCTCGGCGATGCGCTCGATGTCCTCCTCCTGCATGCCCAGCTCGGCCAGGGACCGCGGCGCGTCGAGCTCCTCGGCGATCTGCCACAGCCGCGCGGCCGGATCTGGGGCCCCGCCCAGCGCCCGCGACAGCGCCGCGGTCGCCTCGGGGGCCGCGGGCTGGTTGAAGGCCAGGGCGTGGGGCAGGACCACGGTGTGGGTCTGGGCGTGGGGCAGGTTCAGAGTCCCGCCCAGGGCGTGGCACAGCTTGTGGTGCAGGGACATGGTGGTCGCCCCCAGGCAGGCCCCGCACAGCCACGACCCGTAGAGGGCCTCGCTGCGGGCCGCGGGGTCGGTGCCGTCGGCGGCGATCGCCGGCAGCGCTGTGGCCAGGGCCCGGACTCCCTCCTCGGCCATCAACGAGATGATCGGGGTGGCGTCGGGGGCGTAGAGGGCCTCCACGGCATGGGCGATGGCGTTGATGCCACTGGTCACCGACATCGGCACCGGCAGCGTCGCCGAGAGCTCGGGGTCATAGACCACGCTGCGCGGCAGCACCCGCGGGTCCCGGCCGGTCTCCTTGCGCCCATCGGTGGTCAAACCCCACACAGGGGTCATCTCAGACCCGGCGTAGGTGGTCGGCACCGCCACGATCGGCAGGCCGTGCTGCAGCGCGATGGCCTTGCCCAACCCGATTGCAGAGCCTCCACCGACGGCCACACAACCATCGGCACCCACCCGGGCCGCTTCCTCACTGGCGCGCTGGGCGACCTCGCTGGGCACATGCATCACCGCTTCGGGCAGCACCCCCACACAGCGGGTGCCCAGTGCCTGGGCCACCCGCTGGCCGGTGTCCTCCTGCTCCGGAGAGCACAGGACCAGCACACGCGCCAGCCCGATCGCATCCAGCTCCTCGGGCAGGGTCGACAGGGTCCCGGCGCCGAAGCGGACCCGCATGGGCAGGGCCTCGTAGACGAACTGGCGGGAGGCCAGGGGCGTGTCGGTCAGGGTGGTCTCGTTGGTCTGGGCGTTCATGTGGGGACCTTCCGATGGACTGGAACGGGTGGATGGGCCGGCGGGTCAGCAGGAGCTCGAGCGGCCCACGGGGTCGATGCCGCAGACCGTCGCCGGCAGCAGCACGAGGTCCTCGCGGTCCTCGCGGATCGCCGTGGCACCGGCGGATCTACCACCCCTCGTGATGGCTGGCGGAGGAAACACCGTTTCGCGGAGCAGCCGGTGGCGGTAGCTACCCCGGTGCCGCCACCGGCCGCGCTGCCGGGGAAGTGATTTCCTACGACCGCTTAGTACCGTACAATGGACAACATGTTCGCACAGTAGCACGGCAAGGCGCTAGGGGTGATCCAGGTTACGTTGGGATCGCGCTGGTCTGCGGCGGTGGCGGCTCGGGCGACATGACGGTCGCCTGCACCAGCGCAGGCGGGTCTGCTCACCTGCGGGGTGCCGGCCTGTGTTAGCCACGGAACGCGCGAAGAACGAGGTCAGCAGTGAACACCATTCAGCTCTTGCACAAGGCCAGCCAGGTGGTCGACGAGCTGGCCCGGAGGAGTCCCTCGACCCCGGCGGAGCTGGCCAAGGCGGTGTCCGAGCCCCGGTCGACCATCTACCGCATCACCGCGGGGCTGGAGCAGGCCGAGCTGATCCGCTCCAACGGCGAGGGCAAGCTCGAACTCGGGGTGGGGATCCTGCGACTGGGAGACGCCGCCGTCGATGCCCTCGTGGACCGCGCGGCCTTGCACGAGAAGCTGATGTGGGTCCGCGGCCAGCTCGGCGTCGGCGCCTTCTTCTGCGTGCTGCGCGAGAACGGGGCACTGTGCCTGGATCAGGTCCACGGCTCCGAGGTGGACCTGTTCCACCTCACCCCCGGGGGCCTGCTGCCCTTGCACGCCGGGGCCCCGTCCCTGGCCCTGCTGGCCTTCGCCGCCCCGGAGGCACAGGCCGCCGTGCTGGAGAACGCGCCCTTCGACCGGCTGGCCTCGGGCACCGCGCTCACGGCCGCGGAACTGCGGGAGAAGCTGGACCAGACCGCGGCCCGCGGGTGGAGCGTGGAGGACAGCACGATCATCGAAGGCGTGGCCACGATCGGGGTGCCTGTGAGGCACCAGGACGGATCGGTGCTGGGGGTGATCGCGGTGGCCGGACTGCGCGAGAGCGTGCTGAACCAGGAATCGGTGGCCACCGGTGTGCTGCGCACCGCCGCTGAGGCCATCACAGCGGCCATGGACCGCCCCGAACGCACGCAAACCCCCCGGACTGACCATGTGCCCGCCTCGCCATCGCCGGCCCACAGCGGTGCCCGGCAGCCGGCGGCGATCACCAAGGCCAGCGCCCTGATGGACGCCCTGGCCCGGGAGCGGATCGCCACCTCGGGGCGCCTGACCGAACTGCTCGGGGAGCCGGTGACCTCGGTCTACCGCATGCTCGCCACCCTGGCCGAGGCCGGGTGGGTCGAGCAGATCGGCCACCGGGGCGCCTACCGGGTGGGCTCCAAGATGCTGTCCCTGGCCGGGGAACTGACCCGGCAACTGGATCTGCGCCGGGCCTGCCGCCCCGTGCTCCAGCAGATCCACGAGGCCACCGGGGAGACCACCTTCTTGTGCATCCGACGCGGCACCCGGGCCGTGTGCATCGAACGCCTCGACGGGATCCGGGTCAACAGCCGCGTGCTGCAGCTGGGGGAGTCCCTGCCCCTGCACGTGGGTGCCGCCCCCCGGGCCCTGCTGGCCTTCGAAGGACGCGCCGCCTGGGAGGAATACGCCGCCATCATGAACCACAGCGGCGAGCCGTGGCGCGATGTGCGCTCCCGATCGGAGTTCTACGCCGACCTCGAGGAGATCCGCGCCCAGGGCTACGTGCGCAGCGACAACAACGTCACCCCGGGCATCGCCGCGATCGGCGCCCCCATCTTCGACCACCGCGGCGACGTCGTCGCCTCCCTGTCGGTCAGCGGGCTGCGCGAGGGCGTCCTGGCCCCGGCCGGTGACCACCCCTCCGTCACCGAGCTCGTGCGCCAGGGAGCCCAGACGCTCTCGCGCTACCTGGGCGCCCCGCAGGCCGGCCCGGACCTCCTGGACCAGGAATGGGCCGCACTGGAAGTGTCCCAGGTCATAGATTGACCCCCACCACCCTCCATGGCATGCTGTGGACATGTTGTCCATCAGGTGGCACTAGCAGCTGGTGGTTATCCGGCACCCGGATCACTCCGGGTCGCCACGCGCACCCGGCCTGAAGCTCCCCGCGGCACGCCGGACGCCCCCATCACCCCCGAGCCTGAGGCTCACAAGGACAGGAGACACTGCGTTGGAACCGATTGTCGTAGGACTACTGGGCATCACCCACCCGCACGCCTCCGCGCGGGTCCGTGCCCTCCGGGAGATCGATGGGGTCGAGGTGGTGGCCGCCGCCGACGACGACTCGCGGCTGAACTACTTCACCGACAAGTACGACATGGAGGCCCGCAGTGTGGAGGCCGTGCTCCAGGACGAGCGCATCAACGCGATCATGGTCCACTCCAAGAGCAAGGACATGGTCGCCCACGCGCTGCGCGCCCTGGAGGCCGGCAAGTCCGTGGTGGTGGAGAAGCCCGGCGGTGGCACGGTGGAGGACCTGGAGCGCCTGGCCGAGGCCGAGGCCCAGGCCGGGCCCGGGCAGGTCGTCCAGGTCGGCTACAACGTGCGCCTGGCCCAGTCGATCACCCGGGCCAAAGAGCTGATCGAGGCCGGGGTGATCGGGGAGGTCGTCACCGTCGCCGCCCGTGGTGCGGCCCTGGTGGGCGAGCACCGCACCGCGCACCTGAACCAGCCGGCGGACATGGGCGGGGTCCTGTGGATCCTGGGCTGTCACATGCTCGACTCCCTCGTGCACATGTTCGGTGCCCCCGAGTCCGTCAACGCCCGGGTGCACAAGTCCGCCCGCCTCTCGGATGAGACCAGCCGGGAGGACTCCGCGGCGGTGCTGCTGAACTACCCGGACATGTCCATGACCTTCAGCTTCGACGGCCACGATCCGCTCGAGTGGTTCGAGAGCTCCCGGATCACCGTCTACGGCACCGCCGGGATGATCGAGCTCGGCATCCTGCCCCAGAAGCTGCGGGTCTACGTGGAGAAGGACCGGGCCGGCTGGCCGGCCGGCTGGACCGAATGGACGCAGAGCTACTTCACACCGCCGTTCGCCCGCACCGAGGCGAACAAGTTCTCCGAGCTGCCCGAGCTGGAGAACATCAGCAACTTCCACACCGAGATGCGCGGATGGGTCCAGAGCATCCGCACCGGAGCCCCGGTGGTGGCCCCGGTCGCCGACGCCCTGGCCGTGGCGCGCATCGTCAAGGCCTGCTACCGCTCCGAGAAGGACCGTGGAGCCTGCATCGAGGTGGCCACGGCATGAACACGAAGAAAGAAGAGACCATGAACCCTGACCTGATTGCCACCTGCTGGGTGAGTGCCGGCGACGCCGCCCCCATGCGCGGGGACGAGACCAGCCCCATCCCCCTGGCCGAGCGCATCACCGCCATCGCCCAGACCGGGTGGGCCGGCATCGGCCTGGTCCACGCCGACCTGGTGCAGGCCCGCGACACCATCGGCTACCCCGAGCTCTCCCGGCTGATCCGCGAGGCGGGCATCGGCATCGTGGAGGTCGAGTTCCTCAACGAGTGGTGGACCACCGGGGCCGAGCGGGCAGCAGCCGATGCTTTGCGCGCCGATCTGTTCGAAGCCGCCACCGCCCTGGGGGCCCGGCACATCAAGGTCGGGGCGGGCATGACCGGCCAAAGCGGGCCTCTGCCGTTCGCGACGTTGGCCGACGCGTTCTCCGATCTGGCCGACGAGGCCGCCGACGCCGGGATCCGCCTGGCCCTGGAAGCCACCCCGTTCTCTCACCTGCGCACCACGCACGAGGCGGTGGAGGTCATCAACCAGGCCGACAACCCCGCCGCGGGCCTGCTGATCGACATCTGGCACACCTACCGGGGCGGGCTCTCCCACGACGACCTGTACAACGTGGTGCCGATCGAACGGGTCTACGCCGTGGAGATCGACGACGGGCTCGAGCAGATCGTCGGCACCGTCTTCGAGGACACGATCAACAACCGCGCCTACTGCGGGGAAGGCGACTTCGACACCGCCACCTTCATCCAGCGCACCCTCGAGGCCGGCTACCAGGGCCCGTGGGGTGTGGAGATCATCTCGGCCCAGCACCGCAGCAAGCCCCTCCTCGAGGGCCTGCGCTACGCCCACGAGACCGCTTTGAGCTCCTTCTCCCACGCCCTCCAGAAGATCTGACCCGGCCCCACCCGGGCAGCTCCCCGCTCACCACACCCCGACAGGGAGACGGCGCGGGCAGGACGAGACCCGCGGCAGTCCGTGTCGCCGAATCCGCCGGGTGCTGGGCGCAGGTCCGCCTGCGCCCAGCACCCGGGCCTGCCCCGCGGCCCACACCCCAGCCTGACTCTCACTCTTTGACGAAAGGACACACCATGTCCAACGACCGACGCCTGCGCCTGGCCCTGTTCGGCTCCGGGCGGATCGGGCAGGTCCACGCCCGCAACGTGGCCGCCAACCCCGACCTCGACCTGGTCCTGATCGCCGACCCCTTCATCGACGCCGCCCAGCGTCTGGCGGCGCAGACCGGCGCGCGGGCCGTGCAGGACCCCGCAGAGGTCTTCGCCGAGCCAGGCCTCGACGGGGTCATCATCGGCTCTCCCACCCCCACCCACGTCGACCTCATCACCCGTGCGGCCGCCCACGGGCTGGCCGTGCTGTGCGAGAAGCCCATCGACCTGGACATCGACACCGTCCGGGCCTGCCAGGAACAGATCAGCGGCCACACCGTGCCCATCATGCTCGGCTTCAACCGCCGCTTCGACCCCAATTTCGCCGAGGTCCGCGCCCGGGTGGAAGCCGGAGAGGTCGGGGCGCTGGAGCAGCTGATCATCACCAGCCGCGACCCCGCCCCGGCCCCGCGCGACTACATCGCCAGCTCCGGGGGCATCTTCCGGGACATGACCATCCACGACCTGGACATGGCCCGGTTCTTCGTCCCGGACATCGTGGAGGTCACCGCCGTGGGCGCCAACGTCTTCAGCGAGGAGATCAAGGAGCTCGACGACTACGACTCCGTCACCGTCACCCTGCGCGGCAGCGGCGGTGAGCTGATCACCATCATCAACTCCCGTCACTGCGCCTCCGGCTACGACCAGCGCCTGGAAGCCTTCGGCGCCACCGGCATGCTCACCGCCGGCAACGTCACCTCGACCACGGTGCGCAAGTCCGGTGCCACCGGGACCGAGGAAGCCGGCGCGTTCATGCCGTTCTTCCTCGAGCGCTACGGCCAGGCCTACCGGTCCGAACTGGACGCCTTCGCCCACTCCATCCGCACCGGCGCGCCCTGCTCACCCAGCTTCGACGACGGTGTCACCGCCCTGGTCCTGGCCAACGCCGCCGCCGAATCCGCGGCCACTGGCAAGAGCGTGACCGTGGCCCGGGCCGCCGCACCCAGCGCGGGCTGAACCGGCAGAACCCCTTTTTTCAGAGGCGCCCGTGTCACGGACGCCTTCCTGATCGACACGACGTGAGAGAAGAGAAAGACATGAAGACTTTGACCCTGGGGCTCGTCGGCGTCGGCCGGATCGGCCAGATGCACGCCCAGAACCTGCTGACCGTCCGGGACCAGGTCGCCGCCCGCGGCGTGCAGCTGGAGATCGTGCTCGCCGACGCCGACCCGCAGGCCGCCCGCCAGGTCGGTGACCGGCTGGGCCTGCGCGCCGCCGGCAGCCTCGAGGCGATGATCGGGGAGGGCATCGACGGGCTCATCATCGCCACCAACACCGCCACCCACCCCGATCTGATCCGCGCCGGGCTCGCCGCCGGGCTGCCGGTGTTCTGCGAGAAGCCCGTCTCCTCCGACGTCATCGGCGCGCTGCCCCTGCTCAAAGAGATCGAGGCCGCCTCCGGGGTCGTCCAGATCGGCCACCAGCGCCGCTTCGACGCGGGCTACCAGGAGGCCAAGCGCCGCTTCGAGGCCGGCGACCTCGGCTGGCTCCACAGCCTGCGGGCCGTGTCCGGGGACGCGTTCCCGCCCGCGGTGGAGTACCTGGCGAGCTCCGGGGGGATCTTCCGCGACATGAGCGTGCACGACTTCGACCTGATCCGCTGGCTGACCGGCCAGGAGATCGTCGAGGTCTACGCCCGCGGCACCAACAACGGGGACCCCGCCATCCGCGCGGTCGGTGACGTCGACACGGCCCAGGCCGTGCTCACCCTCGCCGACGGCACCCTCGCCACGGCCGCGGCCACCCGCTACAACGGGGCCGGCCACGATGTCCGCCTCGACGTCCAGGGATCCAAGGACACCCTGGTCGCCGGCCTCGACGACCGCTCCGCGCTGCGCTCCGCCGAACCCGAGGTGAACTTCCCGGCCGGGAAAGCCCACGCGACCTTCGCCGAGCGGTTCGCCGACGCCTACGTGGCCGAGCTGGTCGCCTTCGTCGAACTCGTCCTGGGCGAACGCGAGAACCCGTGCACCCCCTTCGACGCCGTCGCCGCCTCCCTCGTGGCCGACGCCGCCCAGCTCTCCCTCACCCGGGGTGAGCCGGTGGCCGTCCCGTCGCTGCGCGCGGTCCTCGACGGCACAGCCGAACCGGTCCCCGCCGTCGACCTGGTCCCGGTCCCCGCCTGAGAACCGCCCACCACAAGAACACCGTGAGGCGCCGCCCGGAGTGATCCCGGCGGCGCCTCACCGTCCTGCGCCACGGCCCCGCCCGGGCGGAAGACCAGCGCCAGCGCCCCGGTGGCGACACCCTCCCAGGCCGGCAAAAATCTCTTCCACTAATCCGTTGTCGGGGTGCGCGGTCGCCAGCAATTCAACGGGCACACCACCCGCCAGAGATTTTCCGTGCGCCTGCAAGTGAGGCGCTAATAGCCCGAGGAAATGATCGTGACGGAGACCCCTTTTCCTGCCGGACGCGGGGGCAGCCGCCACCCCGTCGTCAGTCGGCCTCCAGACAGGAGGCCAGAATTCGCCTCAATCCAAGAGGTGGAGTTCTTCCAACGCTGCGCGCAGGCTGACTGCGTCCGTGAATCGGAGTGCTGTGAAACCGAGTTCGTGCGCAGTGCGGACATTGCGAGGGGAATCATCAATGAACACGGTCTGGGTCGGCGTCAGCGCGAACCTTTCGATCAGCCGGTGAAAGATCGCCGGGTCCGGTTTGGCCAGCCCTTCCCGCCCGGAGACCATGATGGCTTCCAAGCGGTCGATCGTCGGGGCGCTGGTGGGGGCGTGATGGAAGGTCTCCGTGGACCAGTTGGTCAAGCCCAGCAGCCTCAGGTCCCCGAGCTCCAGCTCACCCACGATGTCCGCAACCCCCACCACCGGACCGGTCAGGGAACGATCAAACCTCTCGTAGTACTGCCTCATCAGACCACCATGGTCCTGGCACTTCCCCGCGGCCAGGGCAATGATCTCCTCACAAGGCACACCACTATCAGCCTTGGCGTTGAGCGAAAAGAAATCTGCATCCACGGCAAATCGATCCCATTGCTCCCGACTCATCCGGTCAGAAAAGGGAAGAAAAGGATCCCAGCCAACCATCACATTCCCAAGATCGAACACAACCGTAGTGTGTGACGCATGATGTGATTTCTTCACAAGGCAACCCTAAAATTCTCATTTTTCGCTGTCATATCACGACACCACCCAGCATAGATGGGGCCCACGGCGGGCAAAAACGCGTTCTCCCTCTGGTCCAAAAATCGGGCCATACAGGTTTCGGGCACGAGGAGGCCCATCAGCAGCACGCGCTCCGGCCCTGCACTCATGGCCGATTGGCCGGCCCGTGGAGGAACGGCAGGCGATTGAGCTGGAGCAGCTGCGTCCGCTTTACATATGGCCCGTTAGCGGCGGGCCGTGTTGCGGGGTTGGCCTACCGCGCTACAGGTTGCGTTGCCGGCAGCGGTCGTACGTGTCGGCCCAGGGTCGCAGCTTCTCGTAGGCGCCGCTGGCGGCCAGAACGTCACCGTCAGCGTACCGACGTCCCTGGATCTGCATGCCCACCGGCAGCTCGTCCACCAGCCCAGCAGGAATTGAAGCAGCCGGGTGGCCGGTGAAGTTGGTGAGGTAGGTCGGGCACCACCCGATGTACGGATCCACCTCCACGCCTTCCACCTCGGAGGGGCCGACGGTGGCCCCGGGCTCGTCCGCGTTGAGAACCGGCATCGCGCTGAGGGTCGGGCTGACCAGCAGATCGAAATCCGTGTAGACGGCCTGGATGGCGTCGCAGACGGCGGTGCGCATCACGTAGCCCTCGTTGAGCTCGGCCATCGACATGCCGTAGACGTGGTCGGCCCAGCGTAGGTATCCCTCCGGGAAGTCCTCGCGGTGATCAGCCAGGAGGTCCAGGCCGTTGCTCTTGAAGTTTTCGAAGGCGCCCACGTTGACCAGCATGATCTGTCGGCACCACAGGTCGCTGAGCTGGCGCTGGTCGTAGGGGATGTCGATGTTGACCTCTTCGACGATGGCGCCGGCGTCTCGGAAGACCTGCACCGCCCGGTCGACGACCTCCCGGATGCGGCGATCGACCGGGAAGATGCCGAAGTCGGGGGTGTAGGCGATCCGCATGCCTGAGATGTCCCGGCCCACGTCGGTGGTGAAGTCGTGTGGGCCGTCGTCGAGACTGAAGAGGTCACGGGGGTCGTGTCCGGAAATTGCGTTGAGTACCAGGGCGGCGTCTTCGACGGTGCGGGTGAGCGGGCCCTCGAACAGGAACGGCATCGTGCTGCCGAAGGCGTTGGGGCGTACTACGGAGGGGACGCGGCCGAAGGATGCCTTGTACCCGTAGAGACCGCACCAGGCGGCCGGGATGCGGATGGAGCCTCCGCCGTCCGTGCCTTCCGCGAACGGCACCAGTCCGTCAGCCACGGCTGCTGCGCTACCACCGGAGGAGCCGCCGGTGTTCCTGGAGGTGTCGAACGGATTACGGGTGGCACCGAACAAGGGGTTGTCGCAGGCTCCGCGGTAGCCCATGACCGGTGAGTTCGTCTTGCCCACGATCACCGCTCCGGCTTTCTCCACCCGTTCGGCGAAGACGCAGTAGCTGTCCAGGGAGAAATCTTTCAGTGCCCGCACCCCACCGAAGGTGGCAGGCCATCCAGGCTTGAAGTCGAACAAGTCCTTGATGGCGGTCGGAACCCCGTGCAGGACACCCAGCTCGGCGCCGGAGCGCACCACCTCATCGGCATCCTTCGCGGCTTTCCGGGCATCGTCGAAGCCCTTGTATACGAAGGCGTTCAGGCTCGGGTTGCGCTTCTCGATCCGGTCGATGCAAATGTCGATGAGCTCGACAGAGGTGAGCTCTTGTTCACGCACCCGGCGTGCGAGTTCTGCTGCGCTGACGTAGGCGAAATCGGATTCGGTAAGCATGGTGGCCCCTTGCGATGCGACATCGTTGTCAATTCGCATCCTATGGACCAGCCCTGGTGCCGCCAAGGGTTCCTCAGTGGGCGTATGAACAGGCATGTCGTCGTGGTGGGGCACCCGCATCATGGTCGCGACTGGGGGTGTCTGCCGTCACTGCGCATCCGGGCCGACCCGCGTACAGTAGGACCCAGTTGTTGAAGTTTCGTTTTTCGCATTTCAAGCAGTTCGCCCGACCGCCGGGTGCAGCAGTTGTTCTGAGAAGACGTTCATGGCAGGCATCGCAACGCCCGAGCACCCCGATCGCCGGGGACGCTCCGTTTTTTCAGAAAGGTAGGTCACTCATGACTACTGGCACCGTGAAGTGGTTCAACGCCGACAAGGGCTTCGGCTTCATCACCCCCGAGGACGGCTCCAAGGACGTGTTCGCGCACTTCTCCGCGATCAACTCCGGCGGCTTCCGCTCCCTGGAGGAGAACCAGCGCGTGGAGTTCGAGACCCAGGACGGCCCCAAGGGCCCCCAGGCCGCGAATATCACCGTCATCTCCTGATGACGCACTGATCTCCATTTGAGATCTTCGACGTCCGCCTGAACGGCGGCGTCACCGTGAGGAAGCGCCCCCCGGCACCGCCGGGGGGCGCTTCCTGCTTTGCCGCTCACTCCCGCTGCGGTGGTGCTGAAACTTCGCCACCGGTGCGACACCCCAGGCGGTGTCGCGCACTCAGCAGACGGCCTCACGCACTCCGGCCCGAGCCAATAAGGACATGCCCTCTTACATCTAGGGCAGACCCGGCAGGACGCCTCACCGGTCGAGAACGCCGGGCGTTCCCCCGGCCGGTGGAGTCCCGAGCGGGAACGCCCCGAGGACGACGAGGTGGTCCTCACCTACACGAGCGAGTCCGCCTGCCGGCGCGTGAGCTGACGCCGCGGATCGGGCGCAGCGGGGCGCGGGTCGACGACGACCGTTCAGCAACCCCCCGAGGGCACACGACGGAGGAGGTTGCACCCGCCCCCGTGCTGCGGGTGATGTTGTCGATCGCGGCGATCCGATCGGCGTCGAAGGCATGCGGATCCCCGATGTGAAGGCCGTGAACGCCGAACGCCACTCGAGCACCGTGTCGGCTAGTGGAGCTTCGGCAGGTAGCCGGACGCCGTCCGGTGCCTCATCCCGGTCGCCTCCAGCAGATCCACCACCAGCGGCCGCAGCAGCAGGATCGCGCCTTCGCCCTGCAGACCCCGGACCCCCAGCGGGTCCGGATGCAACCTGGCAGCCACCGCGATCAGCTCGTCCCGGGTCCGGCGCATGTCCAGTTCCGAGCCTCCTCCGGCGTCGGCTTCGGTGAGGGCGCGGCCGAAGGTCTCCACCGCGTCCGCGGTGTCGATCAGCAGCCCGTGCAGGGAGTCCATGGCTTCCTCGCTCAGAGCGGCGTTGTTGATGGCCGAGGCGAGTCGTCGCACCAGCGCGTCGCTGTTGCGGACGGCGAGCTCGATGAAGTCCAGTGACCGGTTCAGGTCTTCCAGTTCGGTGCGATGTCGTCGATAGGCCGGCGCCAGCCGGGCGACTTCCTGGGCTGAATTCAATGATTCCTGCAGCGTGTCGACCAGGGGTTGGGCTTTCCGGATCCTCACCAGGGCGTGCCAGGCCGGTGTCGCGTCGTTGGTTTCCAACGCGACGGCGGCCCTCTGCAGGACCTTGGCTAGCTCGGCCAGCACCCGCCGGACGTTCGCGTGGGGTTCACGCCGGGGATCGCGGGGCACCAGCGCTGTGATCAGCAGAGCCACGGAGCCTCCCACGATGGCATCCACGCTGCGGGTGAAAGGCCCTCCTGCCGGGACCGGCAGCAGCACCACAAGGACCGACTGAATCGCCATCTGGGTGGAGAACAGCGACCCACTGTCCAGGAAGCGGGCCAGCAAAATGGCCGTCAACAGCACCGCGGAGGCCTGCCACAGGCCCGCGTCGAGCACCTTCAGCAGGAGATCCCCCACCAGGATGCCGACGGTGCACCCGATGGCCACTTCCAGTACTCGGCGCAGCCGCGGGTCATGCGAAAAGCCCATAACGATGATGGCTGACGTCGCCGCGAAGATCGGACCTTCGTGGCCAAACAGCTCCTGGGCAATGGCGAAAGCCGCGATTCCACCCGCGGTCATCTGAACGGCGTGCCAAAAGGACTTCCGGACCCGGCGTACACCCGACCGCACCCGGGTCCGGAGCAGACGGGGAAGATCCCTGGGCCACGACATGGCCGACATGGCCTCAGTGTAGGACTAGCTGCTGCTCGGCCGAGTCCCATGAGGTGTCCCCGGAAACAGCAAAGTAGACTTGTTCTTTCTGTGAGCGGACTCGCACGGAGTGTCCTCTCCCGAGCGGCTGGAGGAGCCATGTTCAGGCCGGAGACGCCGAGTGAAGAGATCGAGCAGCACGTCGAAGCGGTGATGACGGAGCTCGTCGAGGAACTGGACCACTGGGTCCAGCAGGACCATGTTCCGGACGGTGCCGATGACCGGGCCTATGTGCAGGCGTTCTCCGATGTGCGGGACAACAGCAACCGCGACCAGGTGGCGCTGCTGCACGCGGCGGTGGCCAGGCCTCATCTGGCCGAGTCCCTGGTCCAGCTCAATCGCCGGATGGACCGGGAGGATCTGGATCCGGGACACCCGGCGGGCATCATCGGGGTGATCGTGCGGCTGGCCATGGACGGATTGTGGGTCAGCGACATCCTCGACTCCACCCGTTTCGACGATGGTGAGCGCCGCAGGATCACAGGCATCCTCACTGCCCTGACCTATCTGGGTGACGAACGGTTGGAGGAGGTGCTTGCCGAGGCCGCACCCGGTGACAGCGGATCCCGCGCGGGGAGATCGATCCTCTCGGAGGACGGGAACTAGGACACGATCCGGCCTCCTGCCCGCCGCTCTGGGTACGGACCACTTCGGGGTCAATGGGTCTGGACGGCACGTCCGTGACGCGTCCCGGGAGACCCATGGTGTCTCCGTTCTCCTGGTTCCGTCGGCGGCGACGCCGGCTCACGACCGGTGCCGCCCCCGCGGTTCGCCTTACCACCGGCGGGACACTATGGTCGGAGCAGTGCTGCCCTTCGGGCGCGACCGGCGCGCTGATGGGGCGGAGACCACCACCCCGCCCCGTCAGGAGAGCCACCCGAGACAGGCGATCCGACAGAAAGAGCGCCTGTTGAGCCACCGTTCCGCCCACCCTGTTCAGCCTTGGGACCCCCTCGACCTCCATGATGCCGAGGAGATCTATCTGGAGCCCACCGCCGGCTTCCCCGCAGACCTGTCGCGGCTGGCCCTCTCGGAGCTGCAGGTGCTGCACAGCAGGCTCTGCCGCCAGCTCAACCGTGATCATCTGCAGCATCTTGTCCCGTGACGGGTCTGTTGGAGGCTTTCATTCCACGGAAGGATGAGAGTCATGGGAGCACCGAGGAAGTACCCGGATGAGTTGCGTGAGCGCGCCACCCGGATGGCGGTGGAGGCCCGACGGGACCCAGCGACGAAGGCCGGGGCGCTGGCGCGGATCGGGCAGCAGCTGGGGATCAACCCGGAGACGCTGCGGAACTGGGTCAGACAGGCCGAGGTCGACGAGGGATACCGGCCGGGCACCACCACTGATGACGCCCAGCGGCTGGCCGAGCTCGAAAGAGAAGTTCGGGAGCTCCGCAGGGCCAACGCCATCCTGCGGTCGGCCTCGGCTTTCTTCGCGGCGGAGCTCGACCGCCCACACCACAGGTAGTGGCCTACATCGACGCCCACAAGGGCGAGTACGGGGTCGAGCCGATCTGCAAGGTTCTGCAGGTCGCCCCGAGCACCTATTACGCCGCCAAGACCCGCCCGCCCTCAGCGCGATCGGTCAGCGACGCGGCCACGACCGCGGTCATCGCCAAGGTGCATGCGGAGAACTACGGGGTGTACGGGGTCACCAAGGTCCACGCCGAGCTGCGCCGGAACGGCCATCAGGTGGCCAGGTGCACGGTGCACCGGCTCATGAGGGCGGCGGGTCTGCGTGGGGTCATTCGGGCCAAGGGCCCGCGCACCACGGTGGCCGGCACCGGACCGGAGACCCGCCCGGACCTGGTGGAACGATCTTTCACCGCCGCCGCCCCGGACCGGCTGTGGGTCGCCGACATCACGTATTGCAGAACGTTCGCCGGCTGGGTATACGCCGCCTTCGTCATTGACGTGTTCTCCCGGCGGGTGGTGGGGTGGCAGCTGTCGACCTCCCTGCGCACGGACCTGGCTCTGGACGCCCTCGAGATGGGGTTGTGGACCCGATCCCATGACGGCCATGACACCAGCGGGGTCGTGCATCATTCGGATAAGGGCGTTCAGTATGTCGCGGTGCGCTACACCCAGCGCCTGGCCGAGGCGGGGGCGGTGGCCTCGGTGGGATCCACTGGCGATTCGTACGACAACGCCCTCGCTGAGGCGTTCAACTCGCTGTTCAAGGCCGAGCTGATTCGCAACAAGGGCCCCTGGAAGTCGATCGAGGACCTGGAGATCGCGGTGGCCGAGTACGTCGACTGGTTCAATTACCGGCGCCTGCACGGAGAGATCGGGCTCGTGCCCCCGGCCGAGTTCGAGGACGCCTACTATCGTCACCACACCGCCCCGGCGACCGCCGGAGCGGCACTATCAAGCCTCCACTGAACCCGTCACGGGACAGACTGTTGGTCTTCGCGTACTGCCAAGGGGTGCGGTCCTCGAGGCAGATCGAACGGATGTGTCTCACTGACGTGGCGTTTAGGGTGTTGTGCGCCCAGGACGGCCCGGACCACACCACGATCGCCAGGTTCCGCGCCGATTCTCAGAACGTGTTCACGGAGTTGTTCGCGCAGGTCTTGATGATCGCCGCCCGAGCCGGGCTGGGCCGGTTCGGCACGGTCGCAATCGACGGCACCAAGATCGCAGCTAACGCCTCGATCGATGCCAACCGTGGCCAGGACTGGTTCGACCGGCACGTGGCGGGCGTGGTCGCCGAGGCCGAGGCGGCGGACCGGGCCGAGGACGCTGCAGCGGGTGATGGGGATGGCGATGAGCGCCCGGATCGGGTGCCCGCGGCCTTGGGGGATCGCACCCGGCGGCAGGAGAGGATCCAGCAGGCCGCCGAAGAGCTCAAAGTCCAGCAGCAACGACGCACGAGGGCCCAGGCCGAGCACGAGGCCGCCGCGTTGGCGAGGCGCCGCCGCTCGGAGCAGGGGCAGCCGGTGGTCGGCCGGATCCCGAACGGGCCGCACCGGCTGGCCGAGGCACGGGCGCACCTGGACCGGGAGATCACCTCCCATCAGGCGAAACTGGACCGGTACGCCGCCCTGATCGCGGCCGGGAGGAAACCGATGGGGCGTCCGCCGGTGGCGATGGCCGACAGCACGAGGGTGGCGCGGGCCCGGCGCGTCGTGGCCAACGCCGAGGCCGCAGTGGAGCCGGTCCCGGACGGGAAGGGGCTGCCGAAGGTCGTGGCGAACACCACCGACCCGCAGTCGCGGATCATGCCGACCCGCCGAGGATTCCTGCAGGGATACAACGCCCAGGTCGCGGTCACCAGCGATCAACTCATCGTCGCGGTGCAAGTGGGACAGACCCCGAACGACCAAGCCTGCTTCGCTCCCATGATGGACGCCGCCCAGTGCGCGGCTACCCGGATGCACGCCCACACCGGCAACCCCGATCATCTGGTGGGCACCGTGCTGGCCGACGCCGGGTACAACAGTGATGCCAACCTCACCGCTGCAGGGCCGGACCGGTTGATCGCCTTGGGCAAGCGGCGCGACGACCAGCGCGCCGCAGCTCAGGAACCGGCACACGGGCCGCCCTCAGCGGAGGCGACCCCGCGTGAGGCCAACGCCCACCGGCTACGCACCCGTGAAGGCCGTGATCTCTACAAGCGTCGGGGCGCGACGGTGGAACCCGGCATCGGCAACCTGAAGAAGATCATCGACCGGTTCTCCCGCCGCGGCCTCGAGCACGCCACCAACGAGCTACACCTGGCCGCCACAGCGTTCAACATCCTCAAGATCCACCGAGCAACCCCCACAGCCTGAAGGCCTGGGTCCTTGGACCCCTATCCCCGGCACGGTCCTGGGCCGGTCCCTCGTCCTCATCGCCTCGGATCAGCCTCGGACCAGCCCCTGCAGGCCGATTCTGCAACAGGCTCCGTACTCCAGGAACGGCACGAACTCCGCCCAGGAGGACTCCCACAGCTGCACGATCGCCGGATACCGCTGGCCCCACTCGGCCTTGAACTCGGCGAACCGGTCCTTGGCCGCGGCCTCGGACGGGGCGGTGTAGACCGGTTTGAGGGCCTTGACGATCCCGTCACGGTGCTGGCGGCCGGCGTAACGGAAGGAGTTGCGGATCAGGTGCACGATGCACTGCTGAACCACCGTCTGCGTCCAGGTGGTGCTGATCGCCTCCGGCAGGCCCTTGAGCCCGTCGCAGACGGCGATGAGCACGTCCTCGACGCCCCGGTTCTTCAGCTCGGAGAAGACCTGCAGCCAGAACCGGGCGCCTTCGGCGCCGTCGCCGGCCCAGATCCCGAGGATGTCGCGTTCTCCGTGCACGGTCACGCCCATAACGACGTAGAACGGCGTGTTGCGCACCTGCCCGTCGCGGACCTTCACCACGATCGCATCGACGAAGAGCACCGGATAGAGCGGGTCCAGCGGACGCGAAGACCACTCGGCCAGCTCACCGGCGACCTTCTCGGTGATCCGGCTGATGGTGTCCTTGGAGACCTTCGCCCCGTAGACCTCCTCGAAGTGCGCCGCGATCTCACCGGTCGTCAGCCCGCGGGCCGACAGCGAGAGGACGATCTGGTCGATCCCATCCAGACGCCGCTTGCGCTTGGGCACGATCACCGGCTCGAAGGACCCGTCCCGGTCCCGGGGCACCTCGATCTCGACCGGGCCGATCTCGGTCAGCACGGTCTTCGACCTCGTGCCGTTGCGCATGTTGGCCGCGATCGGCGTCTGCCCGTGGTCGTGACCGAGGTGTTCGGTCAGTTCGGCTTCCAGGGCGGTTTCCAGCACGTTCTTCGTCAGCTGGTTCAGCAGCCCGCCCGGGCCGACCAGGCTCACGCCCTGCTCCTTCGCCTGGGCAAGCAGCCGCTCGGCGAGGTCCTTCTGATCGATGATCTCTCCCGTCACGGGATCGATCATCATGCCTGTCATCTCGGTCGTGGACTCTGACACGGCCGTCTCCTTTCGGATCAGGCCGGACCCTCACACACCGTTGTTCTTACAGTCCCGGGTCAGCCGCGGTGGCGGGTTCGGAGCAGGGCGGTCACCCCGGCGGCCAGTCCGAGCAGCCCGGCGATGAGTCCGGCCCACCCCAGGGTGTTGCCGCCTTCCGTGGTGGTGGCGGTGTTCTCGGCGGCTGCGGTCGTGGGCTCTGTCGTGCCGTGGCCGTGGGCGTCGGCGGCTGCTTCCGTAATGGTCACAGAGGGGGCGGGGCGCTCGGGCTCTTCCTGGCCCTCGGTGGCCGGCTGGTCCCAGGCGACAGTGCGCCCGTCGGTGTAGGTCTGGGAGACCGGCAGCAGTATCTGCTTGCCCTCTTCCTCAGGCAGGGGGCCGACGGAGATGGTGAAGGTCTGGAACTCGCCGGGGTCGATTGCGTGATTCTCCTCGTCAGCGGTCCAGGTGATGGTGGAGGCGGCCTTGGTGATCGCCCCTTCCCCGACCTGGACCGGTTCCGGCAGTTCCGCCTCGGTGATCTCAGCAGTCCAGCCATCCACGGGCTTGGTCCGCACGGAGGCGAAGGGGGTGTCCTCGGGCAGGGTCAGCTCGAGCTTGTTGGTGGAGGCGGTGTCGGACTCGGTGGGCACCGAGAAGGTGATCTGGGTGTAGCCGCCGGCCGCGGTGGAGGTCGCGTTCGCCGTGACGTGGGCGGCGGCCGGGGACAGGCCCAGAGCCGTGAGCCCGGCGGCGACCGCCAGGGCGGACGTGCCTGTGATCAGGCGCGGGGAGGTGAGGGTGTTCGTCATGGGGTGGGTGCCTTTCAGCGCACGCCACCGTGTTCCGGTGGCGCTGGGGAAACGTTGGGGTCCTCGAGGCCGGGCGCCGCGGAGCACCCCGGGGTCTCACACCCGGTCGGTGGTTCACGGCAGCGCAGCGGCAGGGGGGCCACGCACCTGGTCCTGGCGCAGCCCGCGCCACACCAGCACAGGATGGTCCGCGGTCGGCATCAACGGCCGTGCGGCGGCGGGAGGAGAGGCTGGGCGGATGAGGCCGAGGAGTGGGCGCAGCCACTCCAGGGCCAGCCACAGCGCCTTCTCGGCCCGGGTGATCACCGCGGCGGTGGCCACCACCGCTAGCACGTGCCCGGCCAGCATGACCATCCCCTGTCCTGAGGGGACGTGATGGCCTGCCTCCAGCACCGACCCGGTCGGACAGACGAAGGCCGACCCCGGGCCGAGGTGGGTGCTGTGGTGGCTGCCGGCGACCGGAGCGCAGGCAGGCACGGCGGAGGTCAGCAGGAATGCTTCGTGCAAGCCCCACTGGGCCGCTGCGAGGAGCACGACCACACGCCTCAGGGTCAGCTGGCGCCCGCTGGCCCAGGCGACCGGGCCCAGGACTGCCGCAGCCAGTCCGGCCAGAACGACCACGGGTGGCAGGGCGCCACCACCGGCCAGGTGCCCGGCCCCGGCCAGGGAGAGAACCACGGCCGTGACCAGCAGCGAACGCAGAAGGCGCAGCGGGGCACGCTGTTCCATTCCCTGCTCCTTGCTCGTGCATGGTCGCCGGCCGGGGCGCCGCGGCGGTGCTGCCCACTGTATCTACCGGCCACGCCATGCAACCGGGAAGGCAGCCGGGCCTGCGGTGGTGCCGCGCTATTGCGGGTGCGCGGGCCGGGTTAGGGTTCAGCCCATGCGGACCACCGGCGCCGGGATCACGGCGGGGAGACAGCCCGTGCAGGCACGAGGCTCTCGCCGGTCCCTGCTGGTGTTGCTGACGAGCCTGGTCGTGTTGGTCCTTATCGTCCTGGGGGCACCGGCGGCGGTGGCGCACACGGAGCTCACTGGCACGACCCCGGGTGAGGGCGAGGTCCTGGCGCAGGCGCCGGCCACCATCACGCTGTCCTTTAACGAACCCGTCGGCGCTTCGGCTGAGACCGTCCAGGTGTACACCCCTGCCGGGGATCCGGTGGCGGGGCAGGTCCAGGCCTTGGACTCCACCGTGACGATGACTCCGGCAACGACCCTGGGTTCCGGGACGCACACGGTGGTGTGGCGGGTGACCTCGGCCGACGGGCATCCGATCTCCGGGTCCTTCACCTTCTCGGTGAGCGCCCCGAGCACCACCGCTGTCACCGTTGCCGATGACGATCCACTGCCGCAGGCGATGATCGCCGCCCAGACTGTGACCTACCTCGGGGTCTTCGCCGCGGCCGGTCTGGTGGTGTTCGAGGTCCTCTTCTTCACCCTCAGCCCCGGCGTGGCCGCGGCCACCCGCCGGTGGTTGCACCGCCTGGCCTACCTGGCCGCCGCGGTCGCCGTGCTGGGGGCGATGTCCTCGGTCCTGGTCGCCGGCAGGTGGCAGGACGCGGCCGTCCCGGGCCCGCTCACCGATCCGGTCCTGGCCGCCGTCCTAACCGTGGTTGGGGTGCTGGCTGCCGTGCTGGCGGCCCCCCGCGCCACCGGAGGCCCCCGTACGTCCATGGGGCGGATCGTGGCCCTGGCCGGTGCGATCGTGGCCGGTCTGTCCTTGGTCGTCACCGGCCACACCCGCAGTGTCGAGCCGGGATGGCTGGTCGTCACCGCCGATGCCGTGCACGTCGCCGCCGGCATCACTTGGGTCGGCGGACTACTGGGGCTGATCATCGTCCTGGGACGGACCTCCGACACTCCGGCCCCTGACGCAGCCACGGTCCTGGCCCGCTTCTCCGCCGCGGCGGGGTGGGTGGTTGCCGCTGTGGCCGCCACGGGGCTGATCCTGGGGTGGCGGATTCTCGGCAGTGGGCAGGCGCTGGTGTCCACCGGATACGGCCAGCTGCTGCTGATCAAGGTCACCCTCGTGCTGCTCGTGGTCTTCGTCGCAGCGTGGAACCGCTACGTGCTCCTGCCCCGCGTGCTCACCGGAGACGACTCCAGCGCCATGGGCTCCATGCGATCAGCGATCCAGGGCGAGGCCGTGATCCTAGGGTTGGTCCTGCTGGTCACCGGCGTCCTCACCTCCCTGAGCCCCTGACAGCATTGGCGGTTTCGGACAGGTGAGTTGCCTGCGCGCTGGATCGTGGACAGCGGAGCCCAGAGCGGATCACTTTGCTCTGCTTCACATATGGCCCGGATACCGGCCAACGAGTCGCGGCAGTTACTGCATCTACTCCCACATCCCCTCCGGCTTCCTGAATCCGCCGCGACTGAGAACCGGCCTTGCGTCCCACATCCTGCACGTGGCTGCCGGCGTGGCGCAGCCTGTTGGGCTGGGTGCGCGAACTCCTGGCCGGACCAGCCAGCCCGTGGCGAGGCGCACTCGTTACCTCAAGACCGTGCCGGGCTGCACCAAGGTTGTCGCCACCTCCTTCTTAGGTAGACTGGTCTACCTAAGAAGGAGGCGAGCATGACGACACCACAGCACAGTCCCGCGCAGCGCCGCGGGTCGGCCCGACAGCGGCTGCTGGAGGCGGCTGCGGGCCGGTTCTACGCCGAGGGCATCACGGCCACCGGCATCGACGCGATCACCGCCCAGGCCGGGGTGGCGAAGATGAGCTTGTACAACAACTTCGCCTCCAAGGCCGCCCTGGTGCAGGCCTATCTCCAGGACCGGCACGAGGAGTGGCTGGGCCTGTACCGGGCCCGCCTGGGAGAGGCGTCCACGCCCCAGGAGCGGGTGCTGGCGGTGTTCGACGCCTACCTCGATCACGCTGGTCTCGCCTACGATCACGGTTTCCGCGGCTGCGGGTTGCTCAACGCCGCCGCCGAGCTGCCCGCCGGTGATCCGGGGCGGGCGGTGGTGCGCCGGCACAAGGAGCAGGTCGAGGACCTGTTGGTCGAGCACCTGGGCACGCTGACCGATCCGGCCGCGGCCCGCCAGTTGGCGGAGCACTTCAGCTTCCTGCTGGAGGGGGCGATGGCCCGGGCCGGGCTGGAGGGCGACCCGGCACGCCTGATCCATGCCCGGACGATCGCCGGAGGCCTTCTGGCCGGACTGGGGGCGGGGCGGTGAAGGGCGTGGCCGGGGGGATCGTCGCGGTCCTGATCACCGCGTTCCTGTGGGGCACCACCGGTACGGCGGCGACCTTCGCCCCGGAGGCCGGCCCCTTGGCGATCGGTGCCGCCGCGCTGGGAGTGGGCGGACTGCTGCAAGCAGGGATCGCCGTGCCCGCCCTGCGCCGGGCCCGCCCGATGCTGCGGGCCCACGCGAGGCTGGTGGCCGTCGGGGCCGGTGCGGTGGCGGTCTACCCGTTGGCGTTCTACTCCTCGATGCACCTGGCCGGGGTGGCCATCGGCACGGTCGTCTCCCTGGCCTCGGCCCCGCTGGCCTCAGGGGTGCTGGAACTGATCCTGGAGCGCAAGCCGCTGAGCCGGTGGTGGGTGCTGGCGGCGGTGCTGGGCATTACCGGCAGTGCCCTGCTGTGCCTGTCCAAGACCGGTCAGACGAGCGGGTCAGCCACCGACACCGTCACCGGGATGGGGCTGGGCCTGGTGGCCGGGGCGACCTACGCCCTGTACTCCTGGGTGGTCCACCGGCTCATGGGCCACGGGGTGGACCGGGCGGCGGCGATGGGTGCGGTCTTCGGGACCGGCGGGGTGTTGCTGCTGCCCGTGCTGGCCGCCACGGGGGCGCCCCTACTGGCCTCGAGCCAGTCCTTCGCCGTGGCCGCCTACATGGCCCTGATCCCGATGTTCCTCGGCTATTACCTCTTCGGGATCGGGCTCACCCGGTTGCGCCCGAGCACGGCAACCACCCTGACCCTGACCGAACCGGCCGTGGCGGCACTGCTGGCGGTCCTCGTGGTCGGCGAACAGCTCGCGGTGCTCGGCTGGATCGGGCTGTCAATCCTGGCCGCCGCCCTGATCGTGCTGGCGCTGGCACCGACCAACACCACCGGACCCCGACCAGCCATCGCCGGCGCTTCCGGCGAGAGCATTCCCGCCGGCACGAGCCCAACCACCCAGAAAAGACCGGCCCAGGCCGCCCCGGCACTGCTGCCATGACGGCGGTGTCGGCACGGGGCCGGTGCTCCTGAGCGAGCGGGACGCTGAACCGCACCCGGATGGGCGATGGTCTCCGCAGGCAATGAGGGTCCCATCGCCGCTTTACATATGGCGGACTACCGGGCGGGCTCACGAAGCGGTGGCGCAGTAGGAGTTGCCCTCCGCATCCGTGCTCATCCGGACGCCGTCGGCGCGTAACATCGGCCGGTGACAGAGATCTGACAGGAGAAGTGTGGAGGTGGGCCGCCGTTGGACGTGCTCATGGCGGCCCTGCCCATGGTGCTGACCCTGGGTCTGCTGCTCGTGCCGGCGCCGCCGTGGGTGGCTCCCGCGGTCGGACTGGTGTCAGCCGTGGTGATCGGCCTGGCCTGGTTCGGCACCCCTGTGGCGGAGATGTCCTCGGCCTTCGGCGAGGGCTTCTGGATCCTGGTCGAGGTGCTGGCGATCATTGCCGGCGGGATCCTGCTCTCTCGCGTCATGGACCGGACCGGCGCTCAGAAGAAGCTGGCCCGGTGGCTCTCGGACGGCGGCGGCCCCACGGTGCTCTCGGCGCTGCTCATGGTGCACGGGGTGGTGCCGTTCATGGAGACCGTCACCGGGTTCGGCGTCTCCGTGATCATCGGGCTGCCGCTGCTGCTGTCCCTGGGGTTCACGCCGTTGCGAGCGGCCTCGCTCTCGCTGGTGGCGCTCATGGTGGGCCCGTGGGGCTCCATGGGCCCCGGCACGCTCCTGGGCTCCCAGATCGCCGGCGTCACCCTGCAGGACCTCGGGGTGGCCTCCGGCGTCCTGAACGTCATCGCCTTCCTGGGATCCGGTGCCGTGGCCGCGGTCATCGCCGGCCGGGGACTGCCCACTTCCGACGGCCGGCCCCGACCCGCTGACTACGGGGCCTGGATCGGCATGGGACTGGCATCGGGCGTGGTGCTGTCCGCCCTGGTCCTCGCCGCCAATCTGGCGTTCGGCACGGCCGTGGCCGGTGCGGTGGCCACCCTGGTGATGTCCGCGGGCTGGGCCGGCGTGATCAGCCGCGGACGGATGGGGCCCGTCCCGGCCCGCGCCCTGGTGCCGTACCTGGTGCTGCTGGGGGGCACCATCATCGGGCAGCTCCTCGAGGGCCTGCTGCCGCCCGGCGGGTTCGGCGCGGTGCTGGGCTCGCCGGCCCTGTGGTCCATCACCGGCGCCCTGGTCGGCGTCGTCGTGCTCTCCATGGACAGGGAACACCGGCGGCGACTGCCGCGGGAGATCCGCCGGATGTGGCTCCAGGTGGCGGCGCCGACCGGCCTGTACCTGGTGCTGGGCAGCGCGGTCTCCGGGGGCGGGCTGGCCGAGGCGCTGGCCGCGGCGCTGACCGGGCTGGGGCAGGCCTACCTGTTCCTGGTGCCCATGGTTGGTGGTCTGGGGGGATACATCACGGCCTCGGGCACGGGCGCCAACGCCATGTTCGGCGGCACCCAGGACGCAGCCGCGCGTGCCCTTGGCATGGACCCGCTGTGGATGATGGCCTCCCAGAACGTGGCGGCCGGACTGGCCTGCCTGGCCAGCCCGGCGCGCATCGAGCTCGCCTACCGGATCGCCGGCCCACTCCAGCAGAAGGACACCCCCGGGCCCGTCCTCACCCGCGGGGCCCTGGTGGCGAGGACCCTGCCCTTCGTGCTGGTGTGCTTGGTGCTGTGGGGCATCGGGAACATGCTCTGGATGCCGGTGGCAGGCTGACTCCCGCTCCGAAGTCCACGCTGTCGACCGAGGACCGGAGGGACGCCGCCCTGGACGTGCACGAGCGGCTCGTGCGCGCCATCGCCCGTGAGCACACGGAGACCGCCCCTCGTGCCGCGTCGTCGAGCCGTCCGTCCTGCGGTCGGCATCGGCCGGGCGCGTCGTCGGGTGCCGTCCGGGGTCTTGGCATCGATGAGTCCGGGGCGCATCCTGAACCCAGGCCAGCGGCGGAGCGGGGGAGGGGCGATTCTGGTGACGCGTCCACGGCATCGCAGGATCTCGCATCCTCGTGACCTGTGGGCGGACCCGCTGGGGCGGGCGACCATCCGGGCCCTGCAGGGGCTGGTGCTGCTGAGCGCGACGGCGGTGGTGGTCTACGGGCTGATCCAGCTCAAGCTGGTGGTGATCCCGCTGCTGATCGCCCTGGTCCTGGCCGCTGCGCTGAACCCCCTGGTCGCCTCTCTGCGCCGGCACCGTGTGCCCGGGGCGCTGGCGACCTGGATCGTGTTCGTCGCCGCGATCGTGGTCCTGGGCGGGGTGGTCACCGGCATGGTCTTCGCGGTGCGCAGCGAGTGGGCGGAGCTGGTGGCCTCCGCGGTGGGCGGGCTGGACCGGTTGCGCCAGTTCGTGGTGGCCGGGCCGATCCCGGTCGGCCAGCAGGGCCTGGACGAGGCTCTGACCGCCGTCGTGGACTTCACGGCCAGCCCCAGCTTCGGTGCCGGGGCGCTGCTGGGGATCTCCGCGGCCACCCAGGTGGTCACCGGCGCGGTGCTGGTGGCCGTGATCCTCTACTTCTTCCTCCAGGACGGGGCCCGCATCTGGGCGTTCGTCCTGAGCCGTTTCCACGGTGAGACCCTGGAGAAGCTGCTGACCTCGGGCACCACGACCCTGCACGTGCTGGGCGGCTATGTGCGCGGCACCGCCGTGGTGGCGCTGCTGGAAGCGGTGGTCATCGGCGTCACCCTGCTGGTGCTGCGGGTGCCCCTGGCCCTGCCCCTGTCGGTGCTGATCTTCCTGGGCGGCTTCATCCCCATCGTGGGAGCCGCCCTGATCGGCGGCGTGGCAGTCCTGGTGGCCCTGGTGGCCAACGGCCCGGTCGTGGCGCTGGTGGTGGTGGCGGTGGTGGTGGCCACCAACCAGCTCGACGGGAGGGTGCTCCAGCCGATGGTGCTGGGCCGGGCCCTGAGCCTGCACCCGCTGGTGGTGCTGCTCGCCCTGGCCGCCGGCGGGATCCTCTCCGGCGTCGTCGGGGCCGTGCTGGCCGTCCCGCTGACCGCGGTGGGATGGGCTCTGATCCAGATCTGGTTCCCGAACCCCCGAAACCCCGATGTCCTGTCCCGGCCGGCTGCGCGTCCCGGCGTCCGGCTGAAGCCACCGGCCCCGGACGCGCCCGTCGACGGGTGACGGCCTCGGGGCGCCGCAGGACCGGCAGCGTCACCGGAGGACGGGGGCGGATGGACGCCGCCGACGTGTTCCCTTGCGGACCGATCCACCGCCGGGCGGCGCCTTTCTGCGGTCAGGGCGGCAGCCAACTGGGTTCATGACGGCGTCCTGCCGGTATGAGTCGGTGATCCGGGTGGGGGCCGGACGGATGCACATCCGGATGTTCTACGTTGGCGAGACCTCCTCGGGGAGGTCAGCTCGACACCGCCTCCCATCACCGAGGACCCGCAGCGGGAGAACTCTCATCACCGCGGCGACGGTGAGCCCGAGCGCAGCAGCACCCCCGGGCTGCCACCAGCCACAGTGTGAACGGGGAAGCACCGACCCTGGGGTGCTCTCCCGGTACGCCCTTCACCAGGGACTCCCTGAGCTCTGCCGTTCCTGATGAGGTGGTGCAGTCGCTGATCCGTCGGGTCCTTCCCGCACGCTCGGGCGACTGCGCGGACGGGTCTCCCGCCACGTCCGCCCGATCCGTTCCGCCGCCCCCACCGCACCAGGAGACCCCTTGCTGACCGTCAACGCCTACGCCGCCCCCTCCGCCGACGCACCGCTGGAGCCGACCACGATCACCCGCCGCGAGGTGGGCCCGCACGACGTGCTGATCGAGATCGCCTACGCCGGGATCTGCCACTCCGACATCCACACCGTCAACGGCGACTGGGGACCCCAGCCCTACCCCTTGGTGCCCGGCCACGAGATCGTGGGCACCGTCGCCGAGATCGGCCCCGAGGTCACCGGTCACGCCGTCGGGGACCGCGTCGGGGTGGGGTGCATGGTCAACTCCTGCGGGCAGTGCACCAACTGCCGCAACGGGGACGAGCAGTACTGCGCCGAGGGCATGGTGCCCACCTACGGCGGGGCCGACCGGGACGGCACCATCACCCAGGGCGGCTACTCCACCCACGTGGTCGTCGACGCCGGCTTCGTGCTGTCCGTGCCCGCCTCCCTGGACCTCGCCGCGGCCGCCCCGCTGCTGTGCGCCGGGATCACCACCTACTCCCCACTGCGCCGCTGGGGCGCCGGCCCGGGCCGGAAGGTCGCCGTCGTGGGCCTGGGCGGACTGGGGCACCTGGCCGTGAAGATCGCCGCCGCGATGGGCGCGGAGGTCACCGTGCTCTCGCAGTCGCTGAAGAAGAAGGAGGACGGGCTGCGGCTGGGTGCCGAGCACTACTACGCCACTTCGGACCCGGCCACCTTCGAGCAGCTGGCCGGGTCCTTCGACCTGGTCCTCAACACCGTCAGTGCGGTGATCGACGTGGACGCCTACCTGTCCCTGCTCACCGTCGACGGGGCCCTGGTCAACGTCGGGGCCCCGGCGGAGCCGCTGAGCCTCAACATCTTCTCCCTCATCGGCGGCCGGCGCGCCTACGCCGGGTCGATGATCGGCGGCATCGCCGAGACCCAGGAGATGCTCGACTTCTGCGCCGAGCACGGCATCGTCCCGGAGACCGAGCTGATCTCCGCCGACCGGGTCAACGAGGCCTACGAGCGGGTGCTGGCCTCGGACGTGCGCTACCGCTTCGTCATCGACGCCGCCACCCTGGCCTGAGCCCGCGCCCAGGCGCTGGGCCGGCGGATCCCGCCGCCCGGACACTACCGAAAGGACACCATGGAACTGACCGATCTTCTGGAGGCGCTCGACGCCGGGCGCACCATCACGGGGGACTCGCCCCTGCACGAGGTCATGCACCGGGTCAGCCAGGAGGCCCTGCGCATCACCGGGGAGCTCAACGGCGGATACCGGGAACCGGCCCGGGTGCGGGAGCTGCTGGCCCAGCTCACCGGCAGGCCGGTGGACGCATCGGTGACGGTGTTCCCGCCCTTCCGCTCCGACTTCGGGAAGAACATCACCCTGGGCAAGCGGGTCTTCATCAACTCCGGGTGCACGTTCCAGGACCAGGGTGGGGTGGTCATCGGCGACGACTGCCTGATCGGGCACAACACGGTGCTGGCCACCCTCAACCACGACCTCGCCCCCAGCCGCCGCGCGGACATGCACCCGGCCCCCATCGTGATCGGCCACAAGGTGTGGATCGGGTCCAACGCCACGGTCCTGCCGGGCGTGACCATCGGCGACGACGCCGTCGTGGCGGCGGCGTCGGTGGTGACCAAGGACGTCCCGGAGAGGTCCGTGGTGGTGGGCTCCCCGGCACGGGTCGTGCGCTCCGTGAGCGACTGAACCGCGCCGGGTGCGCGCCTCTCGGCGGACGCCGGCCCGAAACCCCCAGCAAGGCCGGGCGGTCACGACATACCTCTAGGAACCGCTGGTGAACGCTTCTGCTCCGTTCATGGCCGAGGCGACGAGGTTGCTGCGGACCGGCGACTCGCCGCCGGCGACCGCTCCGATCCAGGCGTCCGTGGCGGTGACCGCGGCGAAGTTCGACTGCAGCAGCACCATCAGGGTGCGGTGCAGATCCTCGGCCGAGACCTGACCGGCTTCGTTGGCGAGGTGGATCGCGCCGGTGGCGTCGGAGAGGATCTCGGCGGCGAAGCCGAGCCCCTCGGCCTCGACCGCCGTCGCCAGGTCGCAGTTGTTGGTCATGTAGCCGACGATCGTGATCGTGTCGACGTCGCGCTCGCGCAGCCACTCGGCCACGTCGGTGCCGGCGAAGACGCTGCCGTACCCCTTCACGACCTGCTTCCACTGCCGGTTGTCGAGCTGCTCGAGATCGGGGTGGAGCGGATATCCCGTCGAGCCGGGCGCGAAGATGGGTGCGCCCTCGTCCGTCTCGTGCTGGACCATGACGACCGGCATGTCCTGCTCGGCGGCGACCTCGAGGACACGGCCGATGTTGGCGAGCGACTCCTCGCGGGGCGGGTACTGGATGGACATGGGGCCGTCGAAGTACTCCATCTGGGCGTCGACGACGATCAGGGCGCGGCGGGGGATGGTCACGGTGTCTCCTCTGGAACGTGGGATGGGCGGGCTGTGGTGCTCGGCCCGTCTCCATGCTCCTGTCATGCCGGTCGCCACCGCGATCGGCCCGCGTGCACGATTACGATGAGATCGGGCCACTTCTGCTCCGTGGTGATCCCGGTGGGAGAGGAACGACAGGTGCGGATCGCGATCCATGCGTTCGAGGGTGTGACGATGTTCCACCTGGCCGTGCCGCAGCTGGTGTTCGGCGAGGTCACCCGGCTGGGCCTGGCCGAGGGCTGGGACACGGTGCTGTGGAGCACGGGCGCGGACATGATCACGACGGCGGAGGGCTACTCGCTGGGCCGTCTCGCCGGGCCAGAAGCTGCCGAGGACGCCGACCTGGTGGTGATCCCCTCCTGGCCCTATCCGCCGGTGGCCGTCGACGAGCCGCTGCGCGCCGTGCTCACCCGCGCCCATGCGCATGGGTCCGGTGTGGTGGGTCTGTGCATGGGGGCCTTCGCCGTCGCCGAGGCCGGCCTGCTGGGCGGGCGGCCCGCCGTCACGCACTGGGAGGGGATGGACGAACTCGCGTCCCGTCACCCGGAGCTGGCGGTCGAGGACTCGGTGCTCTACATCGACCACGACGACGTCATGACCTCCGCCGGCACGGCCTCCTCCCTGGACGCCTGCCTGCACCTGGTCCGCAAGCACCTGGGTGCCGCGGCCGCCAACCGGGTCGCCCGCAGCCTGGTCGTGGCCCCGCACCGGGAAGGCGGCCAGGCGCAGTACATCCAGCGCCCGGTCGCCCGGCCCGACAGCGGGGATCCCCTGGCCGCCACACTGGACTGGGCGATGGCCCGGCTGCACGAGCCCCTGTCCATCGACGAGCTCGCCGCCCACGCCCGGATGAGCCGCCGGACCCTGGTGCGCCGCTTCCGCGACACCACCGGCACCACCCCCGCCCGCTGGGTCCTCGCGCGACGCCTCGACGAGGCCCGCAGCCTGCTCGAGACCACGCGCTGGGGTGTCGACCGCATCGCGCTGGCCTGCGGCTTCGGCAGCGCTGTCACCCTCCGGCAGAACTTCGTCTCGGCCTACGCGACCACGCCGTCCGCCTACCGGCGGAGCTTCGCCCTCCGAGAGGCTGGCGGGGATTCCCGTTAGGTGCAGGCTCCGGAACATCCGGAGCACCCCTTAGCCTGGGAGCACCACGACCGGCGCCGCGGACGTCCGGTGCGGGACACGGGGCGGGGAGCGCGAGATGGATGCAGGACGTGGACGCCCCGACAGCGACGAGCGGAGCCCGCAGCCCAAAGGCGGTGCCCGACGGGCCACCGTGGTGCTGTGGGCGCACCGGTTCGGCTTCCTCGTCACCAGCGTGCTGGCCGGCTGGGGCGTCTACCACCTCGTCCTCGAGGAGATCGACGACGACGGGCGTCTGCCCTGGTTGTTCCTGCCCCTCTGGGTGCTGTCGGCCTATGTGCTCCTGCCGCGGCTGAACCGTCTGCTCACCGGCATCTACGTCCCCAGCTACTTCATCGGACGGGCCCGCACCTCCGACGGCCTGCTGGGGGACCCGGTCAACCTGGCGGTGGTCGGCACCCCCGCGCAGCTGTCCGCCGCGATGGTCGGGGCCGGCTGGACCGCCGCGGACACCGACCGCGAGCGGGATCTCGTCGTCTCGTCCCTGCAGGCCGTCGGCGCCACGGTCCACGTCGTCGAGCAGTACTCCACCGGCTATCACGCCCGCAACGGAGGCGGGGACGCCATCGAGACGGACGGGGACCTGCCCGTCATCGATGTCCGCCCGATTCGGTGGAGCGGGTGATCAGCGTTCCGGGTTGGGGGTGAAGGTGTGGCCCAGGGCGGCGGAGACCTCGGCGAAGATCCGTGTGGCCGGGGTGGCGCACGGCAGGGTCCTGGGGTCGTCGGCCAGCACCGGGGACTCCGGGCAGTCCCCGGAGGGGATGTCGCTGGTGGCCTGCACGACCACGGTGGTGTCGGTGGTGGTGTCGTAGTAGACGGTGGTGTTGTACCCGGGCTGCGTCCCGGTGTGCCCGACCCAGCCGTCGATGCACCCGAAGCCCAGCCCGTAGCCGGACTCGGGGGGCTGGAACGAGGTGAGGCGCTCTCGCTGGGCCTCCGGTTCCAGCAGTCCGTGCCCGGTGCCCAGGGCCCGGCCGTAGGTGAGCAGGTCGTCCACGTCCGAGATCAGGGCCCCGGCGGTGGCTCCCCAGCTGGGGTTCCAGTGCGTGGCGTCGGCCGGCGCCTCCGGCGTCGCGGTGTCGCCCTGGAGCGTGAAGCCCTGCGCGTAGGGTTCCGGCATCTCGGTGGAGGTACCGGGCCAGACGGTCTCGTCGAGTTCCAGCGGGTCGAAGATCTGCTCCTCCAGGACCTCCCCGATCGGCTGGCCGGTGACCTGTTCGACGACGAGGCCCAGCAGGATGTAGTTGGTGTTGGAGTAGTCGAACTGCGCGCCGGGGGCGAACTGGGGGGATTCCGAGACGCCGACGGCGACCAGCTCCTCCGGGGTGAAGACCTGCTGCGGATCCGCGAAGAAGCGGTCCGTGAACTGGGTGCTGCGGGTGTAGCTGGCCACCCCGCTGGTCATGTCCGCCAGCCGGCGCAGGGTGATCTGTTCTCCGTTGGGGATGCCGTCGACGTAGTCGGCGATGGGGTCCTCCAGGGAGAGCTCACCCTCCTCGGCCAGCTGCAGGACCAGGGTGGCGGTGAAGGGCTTGGTGACCGATCCGACGCGGGTGTGCACCCCCACCTCCATGGGCTCCCCGGTGGCCGGGTCGGCCACCCCGTAGGCGGCCGTCCAGGTGCCCTCCGGGGAGGAGACCCCCACCACCGCACCGGGGGTGGAGGCCTGCGCGAACGAGGCCCGGGCGGCGGCGTCCAACGTCGTCGCCAGTTCCTCGGGCAGCGGCTCGGACATCTGCGCGGAGGGTTCTCGGGTGACGACGTCGTCGACATCGGTGACACAGGCCTCGGAGTCCGTGGCCGGAGCCGACGGTGCCGCCGCGGCGACCGGAGTGGCCGCCGGCCCGGCCGGGGAGGGCGGCGCGGCGGTTGCCCCGCCGGTGGTCCCGAGGAGGAGCGCCGCCGCCGTGGCGGCGGCGAACGTGCGGCGCGTGGATCGTGCAGGTGCGGACATCTTCGTTTCCTTCTCGATCGGCGCAGGCCGCTTCCGGAGGGCCTGCACCCGGAGAACAGTGCTTCAGGCGCAGTCGCCATGGGCGACGATGTCGACCCCTGCGCCGCACTCCACCGCGAAGGCACATCCCGACAGCACGCAGGGCCGGGGAATCGATGAGATGACGGGCCGGTCCACGGCCCCGGATCACGCACCGGCCCCGGTGAACGCGTGGGACAGGCGGTGCCCCCAGCGTAGGACGGTCCTCCGGGTCGGCCGGCCGACCTGCCCCGGATCGTTACCCAACCGCCGAAGATGTCACGCCCCTTCGCCGGCCGGCAGCGAGCCGTGGCCGAGCACGAACTCGGCGAAGCGCTCGCCGATCCGCAGGTGCGTGGTCGCGTCGGGGTGGAGGGCGTCGGGCAGGGGGAGCTCCCGGGCGTCGGACTCCCCGTAGAGCTCGCGTCCGTCGAGGTGGAACAGGTGCGGATCGTCGTGCGCCCGCTCCGTCACGATCCGTGCCAGTTCGGCACGGATGACCGTCAGGGTGAGCTTGCCGGCGGCGACCTCGCCGGGGTCGCCGGTCGCCCGGAACCGCAGCTCACCCCGGGCGAGGGCGTCCGGGTCGAAGGCGCCGGGTCCCGGGGTGTTCTCGTGGATCGGGCACAGGAGGGGGGAGATCACCAGCAGCGGGGTGTGGGGATGGCCGTCGCGGATCGTGTCGAGGAAGCCGTGCACTGCGGGGCCTAAGGCCCGCAGCCGCATCAGATCGAGGTTGACCAGGTTGATGCCGAGCTTGACGCTGATCAGCTCGGCCGGGGTGTCCCGGATGGTGCGTGCGGTGAACGGGTCGAGCAGCGCGCTGCCCCCGAAGCCGAGGTTGAGCAGATTGAGGTCGGCCCGCCTCGCGGCGACCGCCGGCCAGGTGCCGGTGGGATGCACCGCGTTCGAGCCGTGACTGATCGAGCTGCCGTGGTGCACCCACCTCGGGCGCAGGTCCTGCACCGGCCGGAGGGGGGCGTCGGAGCTGATCTCGGCCAGTTCCACGGTCTCGTTGTGCGGCAGCCAGAGCTCGACCGTCTTGGGGCCCCGGGGCAGATCGTCGAAGACGACGCCGCCGATCCCGGCCTGCGTGATCTGCCGGTCGCCGGTGGTCATGTCGATGCTCACCACGGTCGCGGCCTCGAGGCCGGCCTGCCGGGTGCGCTGGCCGTCGACCAGCAGGTCGAAGACGCCCGCCGGGCGCGGTGGTGCGCCCTCGTACCGGAAGCGTGTGGCGCGCCCGCGGAGCTCGATGCGGCGCGCCTCGGTCGCGAAGAGCAGCCGCGCGCCCGAGGGCTGGGACTCGGCCATGGCCAGCTGCGGGTCGCGGGCCTGGTTCCTGGCCCACGCGGGGAGGCGGTGCGGGATCACTCCGTCGTCCGTGTGCTCCAGCTCCACGACGCCGTGGAGGAGCTCGTCGGTGACGGGCGTGGTGCAGTGTCGGTCGGGGATCGGCATGGTCCTCCCAGGGGGTGTCGGGCCCGGCAGCGGTGGTTCAGGGTGCGGGGTCGGGCGGGATCAGGGCGAACTTGCCCACGTGCGTCTTCTCGAGGAACTCCCGTTGGGCGGCCGCGATCTGCTCGAGCGGGAAGACCCTCGCCAGCAGCGGCCGGATCTCTCCGCGCTCGATGTAGGAGACGAGGTCGGGGAACACCTCTTCGTCCCACGCCGTGCAGCCGATCAGGGTGAGGTCCTTCAGGTAGAGGGTGCGCATGTCGAGTGCGACCAGGGGGCCGCCGATGGCCCCGGAGGAGACGTACGTCCCGCCCCTCCGGAGGAGGTCCAGCACGGCCGGGAAGCCGGGGCCGGCGACGTTGTCGACCACGACGTCGACGCTGTCCGCGCCCAGCACGTCCCGCGGGTCGTCCCGCCCGACGACCTCGTCGGCGCCGAGGGCGCGGACCTGGTCCCGCTTGGCGTCACCGGCCATGCCGACGACGTGGGCACCGCGCCGCTTGGCCAGCTGCACCACGGCCGATCCGACGCCGCCGGAGGCGCCGGTCACCAGGACCCGTGCCCCCGTGGTGACGCCGGCGCGGCGGACCATGTTCTCCGCCGTCCCGTAGGCGCACGGGATGGTCGCCAGCTCCGCGTCGCTCCAGTCGCAGTCCACCGGGAAGACCTCGTGCGCCGGGACGACGACGAACTGCGCAAATGCTCCGTCGAGATCGGAGCCCAGCCAGGTCGTGTCCCACGAGGAGAAACCCTTGGTGCGCATGCAGGCGCGGACCAGCACCCGCGCCCCGAGGGCGGACTCGTCGCCCCCACGGCCGACGGCCGCGATCCGCCCGCAGCAGTCCGCGCCCTGGATCAGCGGGAACGGGGTTGCCGCGTTCCAGCCCCCGTCCGGTCTCGTCGAGGCGTCTCCGACGGCGTCCTCGGACACATCGTTCGTTCCTGCCGTCACCGACGACGAGTACCAGCCGAGCCTGGTGTTGATCTCGGTGTTGTTCATGCCGGCCGCCAGGACGCGGACCAGCACCTCGCCCTCGCCCGGCTCAGGGATGGGCACTCGGGAGAGCACGAGACGGTCGTAGCCGCCGACACCGGTGGTGACGACCGCCGTCATGGTCCCGCCGGCGACGCGCGTCCGCGGGAGGGGTGGAGTCGTGGTCATCCCTCATCCTGGATCACGGTCGGTGCTGATGCCAACGGGCTGACGGTCGCGGTGTGCGTGCGTGCGGGCAGGGCGATGCTGCACACGGCCTGCCCTCATCCGGGCGGCAACTCGCCTCCGGGATCACCTGCGATCCACCTTCGCCTCAGCCTTCGCGACCCCGGTTCAGGCGCTCGTGCGGGTGAAAGTCACGTGGGTGACTCCACGGGGCGCGGAGGTGGCCTCGACCCGGTAGTCCGCCTCCAGGCCCTCGAGCCCCTCCCACAGGCGCACGCCGCGGCCCAGCAGGATCGGGACCACCACCACGTGCAGGTGGTCGACGAGCCCGGCCGCCAGGAAGTCGCGGACCGTGGTGGGGCCCCCGCCGATGCGCACGTCCTGGCCGTCGGCGGCCGTGCGCGCCGTCTCGAGCGCCTCTGCGGGCGAGGCGTCGATGAAGTGGAACACGGTGCCGCCCTCCATCTCGATCGAAGGGCGCGGGAAATGGGTGAGAACGAAGACGGGCGTGTGGAACGGCGGGTTGGGACCCCACCAGCCCTCCCACCCGGGGTCCTCGTGCCACCCGGGCGGACCGAACTTCCCCGCTCCCATGATCTCGGCGCCGATCCCCACACCGTGCAGCTGGGCGAAGGCGTCGTCCACGCCACCGCTGCCGCCGGGATCCCACCACCGGGTGGCGATCATCCATTCGTGCAACCTCTGTCCGGCGTGCCCGAAGGGGGCGTCCTGGCTCAGCCCCTCACCGGTGCCGAAGCCGTCGAGGGAGATGGAGAAGTTGTGGACGCGGGCCCGTGACATGGCTGGTGCTCCTTCGCACTCGGCGACTCCGTCGTCCCCCGATGATGACTGCTCGGCGCCCCCGGGGAAAGAGTCGCCTGTGGCCGCCGCCGGTGAGCATCGCCTGACGGCGATTCCCGTGTGCTGTCCCTCGTGCCCCGGCCGGTCAGGCCTGCTGTCCACGCCGCGGCCCGCGACGGGCCCGGAGCCGGACGGTTCCCGCCAGCAGCAGGCATGCGCCCGCCAGGGTGCCCGCGAACCAGTGGACGGAGGAGGGGACGCCCACCGCGCCGGCCAGGACCCCGAGGCCCAGGACCGGCACGGCACTGCCCAGATAGGTCACGACGTAGACCGCGCTGACCACCCGGGCGTTGTCGGCGGCCGGAACGGCCACGGACAGCTCGTTGAACGCCGTGCGGAACGCGACACCCTGGGCCGCCCCGGCGAACAGGGCGCCGAGGAGCAGCAGCGGCAGGCTGGACAGCGCGCCCGCCACCCCGATCAGCGCCGTGCCCAGGGCCATCCCCACCAGGGCCCCGGGCAGGGCCCGGACGCGGGGGCGTCCCACCAGCTGCGCCGCGGCGGACCCGATGAGCACGAGGGCCGCCAGCGCCCCGATCCCGGCCGGGGAGCTCACCCCGAGCGTTCGTGCGAAGTAGCCCGGAGCCAGCGAGAGGCTGAAGCCGAAGAGCGCAAAGCTGAGGAAACCGACCGCGGCCGCCTGCTGGAACCGCGTGCGGACCCCGGGCGGCAGGCAGAGACGGCGCGGCCGCAGGGCCTTGAAGGCCGCCGATCCCGGGGCCGGGGCGATGGCCGGCCTGGCGTGCAGCGTCCACAGCGGCACCAGGACGGCGATCAGCATGGTGCAGTGGACGGCGAAGGGAGTCGTCGTCGGGTGGGGCAGCTGGCCCAGGGCCCCGCCCAGGAGGGGGCCCGCCGCCACTCCGCCCGCCGACGCCAGGAGGGTGAAGCGGCCGGCCCACTCCGGGCGGTGGGGCAGGAGCTCCCGGAGCGCCGCGCTGCTGGCGCCGGTCACCATCGCGACGGCTGCGCCCTGCAGGACCCGACCGGTCACGAGACCGGCGAGACCCCCGGCGGTCGCGAAGACGATCTCACCGGCCAGTCCCACGAGGACCGACAGCACCAGGGCAGTGCGCCGCCCGATGTGGTCCGACCAGTGCCCGTAGAGAACGAGCCCGGCAATGAGGGCCAGGACGTAGGAGGAGAACGCCACCGTCACCGCGAAGGGGCCGAGCCCCAGGCGCTCCTGCAGCGCGGGGTACAGCGGGGTGGCCAGGTTGGCGCCCACCAGCAGCAGTGCCGTCGTGGACATGGTCAGCACCAGGCGGGAGCGCGATCCCGCGTTCCATCCCCGGCCTGCGTCGCCGGCGCCGGAGCGCATGGTCAGCTCGTTGAACACGGTCATCGCGGGCCTTCCGGTGGGATCGGCGATTGCGGGCTGTGCCGTGGGTGGCCGGCGCAGTGTGCTCACGCAGTCTGCCGGAGACTGAGTCCGGCACCACTGAGATGCTTGCGGAACTGATCACGCTGATCAAAAGTTGGAGGCGGACCACTGACAGGGAGACCACCGTGACCACACTGGACGCCGTCGACATCGGGCTGCTGCTGCACCTCCTGCGGTACCCCCGGGCGCAGATCGGGGAGGTGGCGGCCGCACTCGGGGTCGCACGCAACACCGTGGTCTCGCGGATGCGCCGGCTCGAGCGTCGGGAGGTGCTGCGCTCCGGCGGTCGAGACGTCGACCTGACCTCCGTGGGCTTCGACGTCCTGGCGTTCCTCACCCTCGAGGTCACCCACCGGGAGCTCGACGCCGTCGTCACCGCCCTGCGCGGCATCGACAACGTCCTGGAGGTGCACGAGATCTCGGGGCGCGGGGACGTCTGGTGCCGGGTGGCGGCGCGGGAGACCCGTGATCTGCACGCCGTCCTGCGTTCGATCCTGCGGATCCGGGGAGTCCTCCGCGCCGAGACGTCCCTGGCCCTCAGCGAGCAGATCCCCTACCGCGTCCAGCCCCTCCTGCGAACGCTGACGAAGGGCGACTCCACGTCAGCGTGAGGGCCGCTCCCCGGCGCGCTCCCGTGCTTCGCGCGCCCCGATGCGTCGACATATTTCGCCGGGCGGTTCCGGTCCGTGGTCCGGGTCGCTAGTCTCAGGTCCACCTGCGGGCAGAGGCGAATCCCCCACCAGCGCGCCGTCTGCGACTCCCGGACTCCTCGGCGTCCACCGGCGCGCCCGGTTCCACCGGACCGCCGGGATCCGCGGGCCCCGCGACGGTCCTGGGGGTCCGGGAAGCGGGGCACTCCACCGGAAGCGTCACGCCCCGCGGGGGCGGACACCGACCGGGCACAGCACGACACCACCGAGCACACCACTACGACGAAGTAGGGAAGCGCGATGACCACGACGACCAGCATCCACTCCGGATCGACACCGCCGGCACCGCCGACGATCGGGACCGGCGTTCGAGGGTTCCAGGTCCTGCCCCGGGAGCAGACCCGGCCCGGCGCCGCACCGGCCGGAAGCGCCGGGCGCCCCCCCGGCCGCCGGAGTTCCGAGCGGGAACGCCCCGAGGACGACGAGGAAGTCATCACCGCGGTGCTGGCCGCCGTCAGCCACCGCTCCTCCCGGGAACGCCCCGAGGACGACGAGGTGGTCCTCACCTACACGAGCGAGCCCGCCTGCCGGCACGTGGGGTGAGCCCTCGGACCGGGCGCAGCGACCGGTGAGTGCTCAGGCGGTGCGCCGGAGCGCGAGGACCGTCGTGTCGTCATCGGCGCCGGAGGTGCCGGCGTAGTCGCTGCACAGCATCACGAGCTCTTCGGCGGTGCCGGCCAGCGTGTTGAGGGCTGCGGCGGTCGCGACGGCCGCCTCGAGGTCGTCGAAGAAGTCCAGGTAGCCGTCGGAGACCACCAGCAGGGTCTGTCCGGGCAGGAGCGTGGTGGTGTGCACGTCCCAGATCCACTCGGCCACGACCCCCAGGGGCGGGCCCGAGGAGATCAGCCGGCGGTGGGCGCCGTCCGGGGACAGGATCAGCGCCAGGCCGTGGCCGGCGTCGATGTAGCTCATCTCCCCGGTCCCGGTGTGCACCCGGGCGATGAAGGCGGTGATGAACGCCCCCGCCTCCTCCAGCAGCGGGGTCAGCGCCCCGGCCGCGCGCTTCATGGCCTCCGCAGGGGGGTTGTACTGGAACGTCCCGCGCAGCACGGCGCGCGCGGAGGCGGACAGCAGGGCCGCGGGGATGCCCTTGCCCATCACGTCGGTGACCATCGCCTGCACCTCGTCGCCCAGGACCATCCAGTCGTAGAAGTCCCCGCCGACGGACCGCGCCGGCAGGCACCGGCCGGCGGCCTCGACCGCGGGGGTGACCAGCCCGGTGCGGGGCATGAGCATCTGCTGGATCTGTTCGGCCCGGTCCAGCTCCATCTGGGCCGCGAGCTCGCGCTCCACCCACCCGGCCATCTCCGCGAGGATGCGCCGCTCCCGCTCGTCCAGCTCGCGCGGGACGCTGTCGACCAGGCACAGGGACCCGACCGGCTCACCGCCGGGGGCGTGCAGCGGGTGGCCGGCGTAGAAGCGCACCGGGTCGTCCCCGGTGACGAACGAACTGCCGGCGAAGCGCTGCTCGGTCATCGCGTCGGCGACGATCAGCGGGGCGTCCCGGTCGACGGTGCGCGCGCACAGCGAGTCGGTGCGGGTGGCGTGGACGAGTCCGTCCAGTCCCGCCTCGGCCTTGGTGAACTGCCGGTCGGCGTCGATGAGGTTCACGGCCGCGGCCTTCACCCCGAAGACGTCCTGGGCGAGGCGCACCACACGGTCGTAGCGCTCCTCCCGGGGGGTGTCCAGGATCTTCAGGGCGTGCAGGGCATCGACCCGGGCGACCTCCGTGTGGGCCGTGTGCGTTTGCATGCCACCAGGCTATCGGGGTGCGGACCGGCGACGGCCGCCGGTCCCCCCCCGGAGGGTCTGCCCCTAGGCTGGGCGGGTGAACGCACCGACAGTCGCCGCACGGGCCGAGCGCCACCAGGTGGCCGTGTACCTGGTGGCCATCGCGGCCGCGGTCCTCGTGGGCTGGACGGTGCCCGGCGCGCCGGCGCTCGCCCCGGCCATCACCCCGGTCCTGGGGCTGCTGCTGTTCGCCACGTTCCTGGCCGTCCCGTTCGCCGCACTGGGCCGGGCCTTCGCGGACCTCCGCTTCCTCGCGGCGCTGCTGGTGGTGAACTTCGTGGTCGTCCCGGTCGTGGTCCTCGGGCTGTCCCGGCCGGTCGCCGGGCACGAGGCCCTGCTGCTGGGCGTGCTGCTCGTGCTGCTGGCCCCCTGCGTGGACTACGTCATCGTCTTCACCGGCCTCGCCGGGGGCGCCGCCGACCGGCTGCTGGCGGCCGCCCCGCTGCTGATGCTCGCGCAGATGCTGCTCCTGCCCGCCTACCTGCTGCTCCTCGCCGGCCCGGAGGCGGTGGCCCTGGTGGAGCTGGGCCCCTTCGCGGAGGCGTTCGTGCTCCTGATCCTGCTGCCCCTGGCCGCGGCGGCGGCCGTGCAGCGGGCGGCGTCCGGCTCCGCCGCGGCCCGGCGGCTGGAGTCCGCGACGGGCGCGGCGATGGTGCCGCTCATGGCGCTGACCCTGTTCACCGTGATCGCCTCGCAGGTGCGCGGGGTGGGGGAGCAGCTGGCCGACCTCGCGGCGGTCGTGCCGCTCTACGCCGGCTTCCTGGTGCTCATGGTCCCGATCGGGATCCTGGCCGCCCGCCTCGCCCGCCTGGACGTGCCGGTCTCTCGGGCCCTGGTCTTCGGCGGGGTCACCCGCAACTCCCTCGTGGTGCTCCCCCTGGCCCTGGCGCTGCCGGAGCGGCTCGCGCTGACGCCGTTCGTCGTCGTCACCCAGACCCTGGTCGAGCTGGTGGGGATGGTGGTGCTGGTGCGGCTGGTCCCCGCGCTGGTGCGGGACCGCGATCCACGACACAGTGGGGGCACCACCCCGTCCCACCGAAAGGCACCCCGCCCATGACGCAGCGCCTCCGCCCCGCCACCCAGGCCCTCCGACTGTGGGGTCCGCGCCAGTGGGGCGTCGCGGTGCTCGCGGGACTCGCCACCGCCGTGGTCCTGGGGCTCGCCACCGTGCTCATCCCCAACGGCCTCTTCAGCCGCGAGATCCCGCCCGTGTGGTGGAACTACCCCGTCTGGATCGCCACCTCGGCGCTCACCGGTGTCCTCGTGGCCTCCTACGTGTCCCCCGTGGCCGGCGGCACCCCGCTTCCCGGGGACGACGACGTCGCCGCGGCCACCGTGGCCCGGGCCGTCGAGTCCGGCGAGCGCCGCAGCGCCCGGCTGGGCGCGGTCGGCACGTTCGCCGCCTGGTTCGCCATGGGCTGCCCGGTCTGCAACAAGCTCGCGCTGCTGGCACTCGGCTCCACCGGGGCCCTGACGTGGTTCGCGCCCGTCCAGCCGTGGCTGGGGGTGCTGGCGCTCGCCCTGAGCGCGTTCGCCGTGGTGCACCGCCTCGCCGGGCAGATGGCGTGCCCCGTGAACCTGCCGGTCTCCACCGCGCGCAACGCGGTGGTCCCGGCCGCCGCCGAGGCGCCGAAGGGCAGGTAGGAAGGGACGCAGCGGCGGTCCTCCCCGCTGCCTGGCCGGGGCCGTTCGCCGGCCCACCCCTCGTGCGACGCGCTCGGGGTTCATAGACTGGCCCTCCGCGCCGCGGACCGCAGTTCAGCAGTCGAACACCGTCAGCAGTCCACCGAAGAAGGGACCTCCCCATGACCGACCAGGACAACGGCACCGCCAAGGTGCGCCAGCTCATCAAGGACACCCGGATCGCCATGCTCACCCACGCGGACGAGCACGGGAACCTGATCTCCAAGCCGATGGCCACGCAGGACGTGGACTTCGACGGCACCGTGTACTTCATCGCCGAGCGCACCTCGGACCAGGTCCAGGACCTGCAGCAGCGGCCGGCCGTGAACGTCGCCTACGCCGGGGACGGCGCCTGGGTCTCGCTGACCGGGACGGCGCTGGTGCTCAACGACGAGGCCAAGCTCAAGGAGCTGTGGGACAGCTTCACCGGCTCCTGGCTCGAGGGCGGGCCGGAGAACCCGAACAACATCCTGATCGAGGTCACCGGCCGCTCCGCCGAGTACTGGGACACCCCCGGCGGCGGCAAGGTCACCCAGGTGGCCAACCTCGTGAAGTCCAAGGTCACCGGCCACACGATCAAGGGCGACAAGGGCGTCGTCGACCTCTGACGCCGGCCGGGGCCGTCCGCTCCGCCCGGACCGGACGGTCCCGCCCCCGGGCGTGTCCCGGGGTGCGTTGGTAGGATCCGGACATGAACACTTCTCTGGTCCGCCCCCGCAACGGCAAGCTCATCGCCGGCGTCTGCGCGGCCCTGGCGGCCCGCTTCGGACTGCCGAAGTTCCTCCTGCGGCTGGGCTTCATCGTCTTCGGCCTGGTGGGCGTGGGGGAGCTGGTCTACATCGCCCTGTGGATCATCATCCCCAAGGAGGCCTGAGCCTCATCCCTGCTCCTCCGGCCCCGCGTGCGGGTCGGTGATCTCGCGCAGTGCTGTGAGCGCCTCGCGCAGCTGGCGCATCCTCCGTTCGCCCAGGTGCGCACTCCACTCCGCCTCGATCCGGGCCTCCTCCGCGCGGGCGATCGGCACGAGCTCGATTCCCCGGCCCGCGATCCGCACCAGCCGCGCCCGGGCGTCGCGAGGGTCGACCGTGCGCTCCACATAGCCCGCGCGCTCGAGCCGGTCCACCAGCACCGTGGCCGTCTGCTTGGCCACCTGCGCCTGCTCGGCCAGCTCGGACAGGCGGGTCCCGTCCGGGCCGATCCGCGCCAGGATGCGCGCCTGCGGCACGGTGAGGTCCGTGTAGCCGGCCCGACGCACCGCCTCCACGATCCGGTTCTCCGCCGAGCGGTGCGCGATGAACATGAGCACCCCGATGCTGAGCTGTCCTGTCATGCCCGCCCCTCGAAATAGTCCTATGAACGAACTATAATCGGGTCACCCGGAGGACACGAGGGGCCCGGTGGCGGCCCCGTCCGCGGGCGAGGAGGCAGGACCATGAGCACGGTCCGGAAGCACAGCACGACCGGCCCGATGGGCGACGACGACGTCTGGGCCGTGATCGACCTTCAGCGCCGGCGCACGGCGGACCTGCTCGCCGGGCTCTCCGGGGAGCAGTGGGACCACCCGTCGTTGTGCGAGGGATGGACGGTGCGGGACGTCGCCGCCCACCTGACGCTGCAGCAGCTGGGTCTCGGCGCCGCGCTGCTGTCCGCGCTGCGGCACCCGGGCGGCCTCAACCACGTCATCCTCGAGTCCGCCCGTGACCGCGCCCGCCGTCCGGCGGACCGCCTGGTCGCGGGCATCCGCGCCACGGTGGGCTCCCGGCGGCACAACGTGGGTGTGACGAGCCTCGAGACGCTGACCGACATCCTGGTGCACGGCCAGGACATCGCCGTGCCGCTGGGCCTCGAGCTCGAGATGCCCCCGGAGGCCGCGGCCGTCGCCGCGGAGCGCGTGCGGTCCACCGGGGGCACGCGCACGGCGCGGGTGTTCCGGCACCTGCCGCTGGAGGGCTTCCGGTTCGTCGCCACCGACGTCTCCTGGGCCGCGGGCGAGGGCCCCGAGATCCGGGGACCGGCCGCCGCGCTGCTGCTCCTGCTCACGGGGCGCCGCGCCGGGCTGGACCGGCTGGCGGGAGACGGGGTCGAGATGCTGCGGCACCGGCTCGCGCCCGCGTGACTTCTGGGCCCACGCAGCCCCAGGGGCCCGGGCGAGGCGCTCGGCGGCTCAGGCCGCGGGGCGGGTGGAGTCCCGGACGACGAGCTCGGGCTGGAAGCTCACGTGACGGTGGTGGTGGCCGGGGTCGGTGATCTCGTCCTCCAGCAGCTCCACGGCCGTGCGCCCGATCAGCCGCGCGGGCTGGCGGATCGAGGAGAGCGGGACGATCGCCGAGGTCGCGAAGTCGATGTCGTCGTAGCCGATGAGCGCGATGTCCTCGGGCACCCGGACGCGGTGGGTGAACGCGAAGGCCTGCAGCAGCCCGAGCGCCAGCAGGTCGTTGGCGGCGAACACGGCCTCGGGGCGTCGCTCCGGGGGGAGCTCGAGGATCTGCTCGCCGACCCGGCGTCCCTCCAGCACCGTCAGGGCGGTGGTGCTGAAGGACTCCAGGGACGCACCGGGCACGGCCTCGACCGCCCGCTGCGCCCCCGCTCGGCGGTCGCGGACCTGGTGCAGGGAGTCGGGGCCGCCCACGTAGGCGATCCGCCGGCGGCTCGTGCCCAGGAGGTGCGCCACGGCCGCGCGACCACCCTCGACGTCGTCCACGGCCAGCGAGCAGTACTCGCTGGGAGCCGCGTGCTCGTCCACCAGCACCACCGGGGTGCCGCGGGAGCGCAGGACGTCGACGCGGGCCCGCTCCGGGGTCTGGGGGGTGACGAGCACGCCCCGGACCCGCTGCTCCTCGAACAGGTCCAGGTACAGGCTCTCCCGCTCGGGGGAGAGCCCCGCGTTGCCGATGATCACGGCCTGGCCCAGCCGCTCGGCGGCCGTCTCCGCGCCCAGGGCGATCTCGTTGTAGAAGGGGTTGGCCGAGTCCTGCACCACGAGCCCCACGGTGCGCGAGCGGCCGGCCTTGAGCTGGCGCGCGACGTCGTTGCGGACGTAGCCCAGGTCCTCGATGACCCGGAGCACGCGGCGGCGGCGGTCCTCGGAGACCACCTCGGGGCGGTTGAGGACGTTGGAGACGGTGCCGATGGACACCCCGGCCTCCCGGGCCACCTCCTTGATGCTCACCGCCGGTCGCGCAGGGGTCACGTCGTCACTTTCCCTCGGAACTGTCCAGGTCCTCGATTCTAACGATCCGGCCGCCGGGGGCGGTCAGCGTGCCCGGCGCGCGGGCGGGCCGCGGTCCCCTCGACGCACCGGGCCGCGGCTCCCCGGCCGGCACGCCGAGGGGCCGCGGCCCGGTGGTGTCGCTGCGGTGCGCCGGGCTCAGCCCACCGGCTGGGCCGGCCGGGAGGCGGGCGTCCCGTAGCGGTCCTCCTCGATCTGCTCCAGGCTCTTGCCGCGGGTGTCCGGGGCGCCGATCACGCCGACGAGCAGCGCGACCAGGAGGGCCCCGATCATGATCATGCCCACGAAGGGCACGCCGTGCTCGGCGAGCAGGGTGGGGAACCAGTAGCTGAGCAGGCCCACGACGATGCGGGCGACGAAGAACAGCACGCCCTGCGCGCTGGCACGGTAGCGGGTCGCGAACATCTCCGCGGCCCACAGGGCGTAGAACGCCTGGGCGCCGATGCCGGCGGACACGCCCCAGAGCACGGCGAAGAGGATCAGCACCGGCATGGTGACGTGGGCGAAGACCAGCAGCACCCAGGCGGCGATCCCCAGGAGCGCCCCGATGCCGTAGAGCAGGCGCCGGTCGACCCGGTCGCCGTAGCGCATGAAGCCGAACCAGGTGGCCAGCACCGTGAAGCTCCACAGCAGCACCTGGAGCAGGTTCTGCTGGGTGGCCGACTCGACACCGGCGGTCTCGTACACCCGCGGCATGAAGATGCCCATCTGCCCCGCGACGAGGTTCCACAGCGCGTACACGCCCACGAGGAAGAGCAGCGCCTTGAGGTTGGTGCGGTTGGTGAGCAGCTCGCGGTAGTTGCGCCGCTTGATCCCGGTGGCCTCCGAGGCGCGCCGCTCCTCGTCGGACTTCTTCCAGGTGTGGGACTCGGAGAGGCCCCGGCGGACCCACCAGGTGACGAAGGCGACCACGAACAGGTGGGCGAAGACGATGCGGGTGCCCAGCAGCCCCAGCGGCACCACGAAGGTGGCGAACAGGAACACCAGCGCCGGGGCCAGGGACCACGCGAACTGGGCGGTGCCCACGTGCTTCGCCCGGGCCTCGGACGGCGCCTCCTCGGCGATGTAGGTCCAGGCCACGGGAACGCCGGCGCCCACGGCGATGCCGGTCAGGACCACGCCGAGCACCAGCATCCACGGCGCCACGGCGAAGATCACGAAGGCGGTGCCGATCATGTACAGGATCAGGTCGTAGGTGTAGATGAACTTGCGCCCGTACCGGTCGCCGAGCGGCCCGCCGATCAGTGCGCCGAGGGCCGCGCCGAAGGCGTTGGCGCTGAGCGCGGCCACGAGGCCGACGGCGAGGTTCGTGAAGCCGAAGTACTCCTGCCACAGGCTCAGGCTGGTGGCCAGCGCGATGATGGACCCGGCTTCGATGTAGTTGGACATGGAGACCGCGATGGTGGCCTTCCAGCCCCCGAGCTTCGTGGTGGTCATGGGTGATCCTTCGGTGACGGTGACGGTGACGGTGACGGTGGTGCCGTGCGGGTGGTGGTCCCGGCTCAGGCCAGGTGGAAGTACGGGAGGAGCGGTTCGGGGTGCGACCCCTCGACGAAGTACTGGGCCATCTCGGCCTGCCAGCGCGCGTTGACCGGGTGGTCGTCCATGAGCGTCTGGGCGGACGCGACGTCGTCGGCCTCGAAGCAGCCCACGACCAGGCCGTCCTCCGGGTGCAGGAACAGGGAGTAGTTGCGCCAGCCGGTCTCCCGGAGGGCGGCGAGCATCGTGGGCCAGACCTGCTGGTGCACCTCGACGTACTCGGCGAGCTTCTCGGGGCGGACGTGGAGGAGGAAGCACCGGCGGGTGCGGGTGATCTCCTCGGGCAGCTCGATCAGTTCCTGCAGCGTCGCGGCGGACGGGTGGGCGCCCATGCGGGACTCCTTCGTGGTGGGACCGTCGGAACGACCGGCCGGAGAGGAGAAGCGGTGATGCTCCGCGGGGCAGGGCAGACGTCCCGCCGACCGCGGCATGTGAGGTGCCTCTCAGTACCGGGCCATCGTAGTCACACTTTGAGTCGTTTCAATACCCCTGCCTCAGTTTTGTCCGACGGGATCTTCAACGGGGACGGAGGGCCTCGTCATCGGAGCCCGGATCGGGTCTTGACGTGATCCGGATCACCGCCTATCGTCATGAAACGATTCAAAATCTGAGCACGCCGCCGTCCCGGTCGCGTCCCCGATCCCCGCACGAAAGATGTGAAGCCCATGACTGCATTCGACGACATCGCGCCCCAGCTGGCCGCCCAGGCCATCGAGCTGCCCTCGTGGGCGTTCGGCAACTCGGGGACCCGGTTCAAGGTCTTCTCCACCCCGGGCACCCCGCGCACGGTCGAGGAGAAGATCGCCGACGCCGCCACGGTGCACCGGTTCACCGGACTGGCTCCGACCGTCGCCCTGCACATCCCGTGGGACCAGGTGGACGACTACGGGGCCCTGGCCCGGTACGCGGCCGACCAGGGGGTGGCGCTGGGCACCATCAACTCCAACACCTTCCAGGACGACGCCTACAAGTTCGGCTCCCTCACCCACTCGGACCCCGCGGTGCGCCGGAAGGCCGTCGACCACCACCTGCGGTGCCTGGAGATCATGGCCGAGACCGGGTCGCGGGACCTGAAGATCTGGCTGGCCGACGGCTCGAACTACGCCGGCCAGCAGGACCTGCGCGGTCGCCAGGACCGGCTGGCGGAGTCGCTGGCGGAGATCTACGCCCAGGTCGGAGCGGAGCAGCGGCTGGTGCTGGAGTACAAGTTCTTCGAGCCGGCGTTCTACCACACCGACGTCCCGGACTGGGGGACGGCCTGCGCCCAGGTCACCGCCCTCGGGGAGCGGGCGCTCGTCTGCCTCGACACCGGCCACCACGCCCCCGGGACCAACATCGAGTTCATCGTGATGCAGCTGCTGCGGCTCGGGAAGCTCGGCTCCTTCGACTTCAACTCCCGCAACTACGCCGACGACGACCTCATCGTGGGCGCGGCGGACCCGTTCCAGCTCTTCCGCATCATGGTCGAGGTGATCCGCGGCGGGGCCCTGGACCCGGACTCGGGCATGGCCTTCATGCTCGACCAGTGCCACAACGTGGAGGAGAAGATCCCCGGCCAGATCCGCTCGGTGCTCAACGTCCAGGAGATGACCGCCCGCGCCCTGCTGCTGGACCGGGTGGCCCTGACCGCCGCCCAGGAGGCCGGCGACGTGCTCGGCGCCCACCAGGTCCTGATGGACGCCTTCTACACCGACGTCCGCCCCGCCCTGGCGGACTGGCGCGAGGCCCGCGGCCTTCCGGCGGACCCGATGGCCGCCTACGCCGCCTCCGGGCACCAGCAGCGCCTGGCCGCCGAGCGCGTCGGCGGCACCCAGGCCTCCTGGGCCTCCTGACCTCACCCCCTGCACACCACCTCGCAGAGAGACACCTGATCATGCAGACCACCACGCACTCCGTCGTCGCCGACCTGATCGTCCGCTCCAACCGGCTCGGCGCGGACCCGAAGAACACCAACTACGCCGGCGGGAACACCTCCGCCAAGGGCACCGCCACCGATCCCGTCACGGGCGAGGGCGTCGAGCTGCTGTGGGTCAAGGGCTCCGGCGGGGACCTCGGCACCCTCACCGAGAGGGGCCTCGCGGCGCTGCGGCTGGACCGGGTCCGCGCGCTGACCGGCGTCTACCGCGGGGTCGAGCACGAGGACGAGATGGTCGCGGCCTTCGACTACTGCCTGCACGGGGCGGGCGGGGCGGCGCCGTCCATCGACACCGCCATGCACGGGCTGGTCGACGCCCCGCACGTGGACCACCTGCACCCCGACTCCGGCATCGCGGTCGCCACCGCCGCCGACGGGGAGCGGCTCACCGCCGAGATCTTCGGCGGGAAGGTCGTGTGGGTGCCCTGGCGCCGCCCCGGCTTCCAGCTGGGCCTGGACATCGCGGCGATCAAGGACGCGAACCCGGAGGCGATCGGGTGCATCCTCGGCGGGCACGGCATCACCGCCTGGGGCGCCACCAGCGAGGAGTCCGAGCAGAACTCGCTGTGGATCATCCGCACCGCCGAGCAGTACATCGACCAGCACGGCCGGCCCGAGCCCTTCGGCCCGGTCCTGGACGGCTACGGGGCGCTGCCGGAGGAGCAGCGCCGGGCCAAGGCCGCGGCCCTGGCCCCCGTGATCCGCGGGCTGGCCTCCGCCGACCGCCCGCAGGTGGGCCACTTCACCGACGACGCCCGGGTGCTGGAGTTCCTGGCCGGCACCACACACCCGCGCCTGGCCGCGCTGGGCACCTCTTGCCCGGACCACTTCCTGCGCACCAAGGTCAAGCCCCTGGTCCTGGACCTGCCCGCCGGTGCCCCGGTCGAGGACTGCGTCGCACGGCTGAGGGAGCTGCACGAGGCCTACCGCGCGGACTACCAGGCCTACTACGACCGTCACGCCGGCCCGGACTCGCCCGCGATCCGCGGGGCTGACCCGGCGATCGTGCTCGTCCCCGGGGTGGGCATGTTCTCCTTCGGCAAGGACAAGCAGACCGCCCGGGTGGCCGGGGAGTTCTACCTCAACGCGATCAACGTCATGCGCGGGGCCGAGGGCATCTCCGCCTACGCCCCGATCGACGAGGCCGAGAAGTTCCGCATCGAGTACTGGGCCCTGGAGGAGGCCAAGCTGGCGCGGATGCCCGCGCCCCAGCCGCTGGCCACCCGGATCGCCCTGGTCACCGGGGCGGCCTCGGGCATCGGCAGGGCCATCGCCACCCGCCTGGCCGCCGAGGGCGCCTGCGTGGTCATCGCCGACCTGGACGCGGAGAAGGCCCGCGCCGCGGCCGCGGAGCTCGGCGGGACCGACGTGGCCGTCGGCGTCGCCGTCGACGTCTCGGACGAGGCCGCCGTGCAGGCCGCGATCGAGGCGGCCGTGCTGGCCTTCGGTGGGCTGGACCTGGTGGTCAACAACGCCGGCCTGTCGCTGTCCAAGCCGCTGCTGGAGACCACCGAGGCCGACTGGGACCTGCAGCACGACGTGATGGCCAAGGGCTCCTTCCTGGTCTCCAAGAACGCGGCCCGCGTGCTCATCGCCCAGGGGCTGGGCGGGGACATCGTCTACATCTCCTCGAAGAACTCGATCTTCGCCGGGCCCAACAACATCGCCTACTCCGCCACCAAGGCCGACCAGGCCCACCAGGTCCGGCTGCTCGCCGCCGAGCTGGGCGAGCACGGGATTAAGGTCAACGGCATCAACCCGGACGGCGTGGTGCGCGGCTCCGGGATCTTTGCCGGCGGCTGGGGCGCCAAGCGCGCCGCGGTCTACGGCGTGCCGGAGGAGGAGCTGGGCGCGTACTACGCCCAGCGCACCCTGCTCAAGCGGGAGGTCCTGCCCGAGAACGTCGCCAACGCGGTCTTCGCCCTGTGCACCGCTGACTTCTCCCACACCACCGGCCTGCACGTGCCCGTCGACGCCGGCGTGGCCGCCGCCTTCCTCCGGTGAGCCCGGTGCGCAGCACCGCGGCGGTCGCCGCCGTCGACCTCGGGGCCACCAGCGGGCGCGTGATCCTCGGCGGCCTCGTGGACGGGCGGCTCCGGATGCGCCACGTGGCCCGCTTCCCCAACCAGCCCGTGCGCCTGCACGAGGGGGACCGGGCCGGGCTGCACTGGAACATCACCGAGCTCCACCGGTCCGTGACCGCCGGGCTGGCCCAGGCCCTCCGCCAGGAGCCCGGCGTCGCCTCCGTCGGTGTCGACTCCTGGGCGGTGGACTACGCCCTGCTGCGCCACGGACGGATGCTCGGGGTGCCCTACCACTACCGGGACGAGCGCACCGCCGCCGGCGTGGCAACGGTGCACGCCCAAGTAGGCCCGGAGGAGCTGTACCGGCGCAACGGGCTGCAGCACCTGCCGTTCAACACGGTCTTCCAGCTCGCCGCCGACCGGGCCGCCGGGACGCTGGAGCTCGCCGACCGGGCGCTGCTGATCCCCGACCTGATCGGGTACTGGCTGACAGGGGAACAGGTCGCCGAGGCCACCAACGCCTCCACCACCGGTCTGCTCGACGCCCGCACCGGGCAGTGGGACACCGGGCTGCTGGACGAGCTCGGGTTCGCCCGGGAGCTGCTCGCCCCCGTCGTCGCCCCCGGCACCACGATCGGCGAGCTGCTGCCGGCGGTGGCGGCCGAGCTCGGCGCCGGCCCGGGCCTGCCGGTCACCGCCGTCGGCTCCCACGACACCGCCTCCGCCGTGGCCGCCGTGCCGAGCACCGCCGAGGACGCGGCCTTCATCTCCTCCGGGACCTGGTCGCTGGTCGGCATCGAGCTGGAGGCACCGGTGCTCGGCGAGGAGAGCCGGGCGGCGAACTTCACCAACGAGGGCGGGGTGGACGGGCGGGTCCGCTACCTGAAGAACGTCTCGGGGCTGTGGCTGCTCACCGAGTCCATGCGCACCTGGGACGGGCCCGGCGCCACCGACGCCCAGCGCAGCAGCGACCTCGCGGCCCTGCTCGCCGAGGCCGCCGCCGTGACCCGTCCCGTGGCCGTCTTCGACGCCACCGACGACCGCTTCACCGCCCCGGGGGACATGCCCGCCCGCATCACCGCCTGGTGCCGGGAGCACGACGTCGAGCCCCCGCGCGGCCGCGCCGAGGTGGTGCGCTCGATCCTGGAGTCCCTGGCCGCGGCCTACGCCACCACGATCGAGCAGGCCGAGCGGCTGTCCGGGCGGAGCATCCGCACCGTGCACGTGGTGGGCGGCGGCTCGCAGAACGCCCTGCTGTGCCAGCTCACCGCCGACCGCACCGGCCGCACCGTGCACGCCGGCCCCGTGGAGGCCACCGCGATCGGCAACGTCCTGGTCCAGCTGCGGGCCGCCGGCGTCCTCTCCGGCACCCTGGAGGCCCTGCGGGAGCTCGTGGCCCGGACGTTCGAACCCGTCCGCTACGAACCGCGGGTGCTCAGCCCCGCCTGCCGGTCGTGAGCGATCTGTGGCACGGTGAGGAGCACGCCCCGGGAGAAAGCGACACCGCCATGACCGACGCCATCCGGACCTCCGGCCGGGCCGCCCGCCTCACGGAGCTCGTCGACCGGCTCTCCCTGGCGGAGAAGGTCCACCTGCTCACCGGCGAGACCGCCTTCACCCTGCCCGGCAACGAGAGGATCGGCCTGGCGGCCCTGGCCTTCTCGGACGGCCCCACCGGCGTCCGAGGGCTGACCTTCGTGGGTGGGGACGCCGTGGCCCTGTTCCCCAGCGCGACCCTGATCGCCGGGGCCTTCGACGACGGGATCGCCGAGGAGGTGGGGCGGATGCTGGCCGAGGAGGCCCAGCGCCAGCACATCCACGTGGTCCTCGGTCCCACGATCAACCTGCACCGGACTCCGCTGGGCGGGCGGCTGTTCGAGGCCTACTCCGAGGACCCGTACCTCACCGGGCGCACGGCGGCCGCCTACGTGCGCGGCATGCAGGAGCGCGGGACCGCCGCATGCCTGAAGCACCTGGTGGCCAACGAGTCCGAGACGCTGCGCAACTTCATGGACTCCCGGGTCCCGGAGACCGCACTGCGCGAGCTGTACCTGCTGCCCTTCGAGATGGCGGTCCAGGACGCGGGCGCCTGGTCGATGATGGCCGCCTACAACGATGTCAGCGGGGTGGCGGCCACGGAGCACGACCACGTCCAGAACGGGATCGTCAAGGGCGAGTGGGGCTGGGACGGGCTGATCATGAGCGACTGGTTCGCCACCAAGCGCACCGCGGCCTCCGCCAGCGGCGGCCTGGACCTCGTCATGCCCGGCCCCGGCGGGCCCTGGGGCGAGCGCCTCGTGACCGCGGTCCGGGCCGGTGAGGTCGCCGAGGAGACGATCGACGACCACGTGCTGCGGCTGCTGCGCCTGGCCGAGCGGGTCGGCGGGCTCACCCCGCCGGGGCGGCAGTCCCGCCCGTGGGCCCAGGACCTGCCCGCGGTGGACTCCCCGCAGCGGAAGGAACAGCTGCGCCGGATCGCCGCCCGCGGCATGACGGTCGTGGCGAACGACGGCGTCCTGCCCCTGGCCGTGGAGGGGGATGCCGGCCAGGACGTGGCGCTGATCGGACGGCACGCGATCGACACCGTGGACATGGGCGGGGGCTCGGCGGTCGTGAACCCGCCCTACCTGTCCACGATCGCCGAGGGGCTGGCCGCGCTGCTCGGGGACCGCGTGCGCGTGGCCGACGGACCGGCCGTGCGGACCCGCCCGGTCCCCGCGGACCCCGCCTTCCTCACGGATCCGGCCACCGGAACCCCCGGGATGCAGGTGGTGCTGCTCGGCGCCGACGGCACCGAGCTCACCCGGTACCACTCCGACTCCCCGGCGATCTCGCTCGACGGGCACGACGACCTCGGCGCGGTCCCGGCCACCGCGGTGCTCACCACCGTCCTGGCCAACGACGCGGGACCGGTGCGGCTGGGCGCCGTCGGCGCCGGGCGCTGGGACCTGGTGGCGGAGGGGCAGGAGCTGTCGGCCGAGCTGCGCCTCGAGGGGCAGGACCCGGGCGAGGCGATGCTGCGCCCGCCGGCCTTCGCCGAGACCGTGGAGCTGCCGGCTGCGGCCGCCCTCACGGCCACCGTGGCGCCGGCCCCGGTCGACTGGCGGGAGGTGCTCCTGGGCGATCCGGGTCTGGGACTGGCCGAGGAGAGCCATCTGCTGCAGATGACCACGGCGGGCAAGACGGCCCTGGTGGCCGCCCCGGCCCCGCGCCCCGACGACGACCTGCTCACCGCCGCCGAGGCCGCGGCGGCGGCCGCCGGCACCACCGTCGTCGTCGTCGGCCTGACCGAGGAGCAGGAGACCGAGGCCGCCGACAAGACGACCCTCGTCCTGCCCGGGCGCCAGGACGATCTCGTGCGACGCGTGGCCGCCGCCGCCGAGCGGACCGTGGTCGTCGTCAACGCCGCCACCCCCGTGCTCATGCCCTGGCTGGACCAGGTGGACGCGGTGCTGGTGGCCGGGCTGCCGGGTCAGGAGGGAGGACACGCCGTGGCCGCCGCCCTGACCGGCGCACTCGAGCCCACCGGGCGACTGGTCACCTCCTGGCCCGCCGCGGACGGGGCGGCCCCGGCGTGGGACGTGGTCCCGGACGGCGACCGGGCACTGAGCTACGACGACGGCACGTTCATCGGCCACCGGGGCTACCACGCCGGGCACGCCCCCGCCCCGCTGTTCTGGTTCGGGCACGGCCTGGGCTACGGCACCTGGGAGTACGGGACCGTGCGGGCCCGGGCGGGCGAGGGCGGACCGGTGGTGGACGTCGAGCTCACGAACACCTCGTCCCGGGCGTCGCGGGAGACCGTGCAGGTCTACCTGGACCCGGCCGAGGACGACCAGCCGATCCGCTTGATCGGCTACCAGGGGGTGGACGTCCCCAGCGGGGCCGCGGCCGCCGTCAGGGTGCGCTGCGACGACCGGCTGCTCCGCCGCTGGGACGACGCCGCCGGCACCTGGGCACCCCTGGCCGGGGGCGGGGAGCTCGTGCTCGCCCGCGGGCTGGGCGACGTCCGGGCACGGGTTCCCCTGGCCTGACGGTGGGAACGTCCCTGCGCGCGGGGCCGCAGGGACGTCGTGCCCGTCCGGACGCCCGGTGACGCGCCAGGACAGGCCCGTGGATCAGACCATGAGGTCGCGCCGCTCGAAGGCAGCGGCGCCCCCTGCCGCCGCCAGGACCGCCGGCGCGGCCAGCAGCCCCAGACCGGACCAGTCGACACCGGTGGCCGGCGGTTCGGCGCCGATGTACCAGTGGAAGGGGGAGATCCGCTCCATCCAGGGCGCCTCCCCGACCCGGACCTCGAGGTCCACGCCGTGGAGGGACCCACCCATCCGATGCCGCCCCGGCGCCGAACATCCTCACGAGAGCACCCCATCGAGGAGGAGAAAGAGGCGTCATGGCCTTCGACATCGACCGGTTCGCCGAGGAGTCCACCAGTCTGCACTGGGAGGACCTGGGGCTCGAGGCCCTGCGCGAGGACCCCCTGCCCCCGGAGACGCTGCGCACGCTGCGGTACATGTGCGACGTCGAGTTCCACACCGTCTGCTACCTGCGGGACATGCTCGTCAGCCCCTCCCGCAAGGACCCCGAGGTCAGCACCTTCATGACCATGTGGAACCGGGAGGAGTTCTGGCACGGGGAGGCCCTCGCCCACGTGCTGTCCCTGCACGGGATCACCGTGGCCTTCGACGAGCTCAAGGCCAAGCGGGTCAAGCTCGGCTGGCGCGACCGCATCAACCCGGTGAAGCAGTCGCTGCTGTCCAACATCGTGGGCACCGACTTCGTCGCCGTGCACATGCTCTGGGGCGCGGTGAACGAACGCTCCGCGGCCGCCGCCTACCGGCGCCTGGCCGCGCTCGAGGACCACCCCGTGCTCGCCCCGCTGCTGCGGCGCATCGCCGCGCAGGAGACCAAGCACATCGCGTTCTACACCACCCAGGCCCGGGCCCGGCTGCAGGACAGCCCGAAGGCGCAGAAGCTCGCCCGCCTGGCCCTGCGCACCGCCTGGCAGCCGGTCGGCTCCGGGGTCTCGCCCGAGGAGGAGGTCACCCACGTCATGGGCCACCTCTTCGCCGGGGCCGAGGGCCGCCGGGAGGTCGAGGCCATCGACCGCCAGATCGCGAAGCTGCCCGGCATGGAGGGACTGACGGTGGTGGCCGACGCCCTGGACGCCCGGGGCGTGGCCGCGTGAGCGCGAGCAGCATCTCCGCGGTGGGCGGCCCCCGGTCCGACGTGCGCGCACCCGGGTTCGACGTGCGCGCCTACGCGCGCGACCCGCACGCGCTGCGCCCGGCCGACCTCGACCTCCAGGCCCTGAACGACCTCGACCCCGGGACCCTGGAGGTGCTGGCGCACCTGTGGTGCGTCGAGCGCGGCCTGCTGGACCGGCTGCGGGACCTGCTGGTCACCCCCACCCACGCCGAGGCCCGGGTGACGGCCTTCCTCACCGCGTGGGCCTACGAGCAGCACTGGCTCGCCGAGACCCTGGGAGCTGTCCTGGCTGCCAACGGCCGCACGGCCCGGGAGCCCGCCGACACGCCCCTCGGCCGGGCCCGGCGGACCTGGGACGAACGGGCCCGGCCCGCGCTCGGCGCGGTCTCCAGCAATCTGCTGGGCGCCGAGACCACCGGCGCCCAGATGGTCACCGGAGGACTCGACACCGCCGTGCTCGCCGCGGTCTACCGGCGGCTGGGGGCAGTCGAGCCCCGGCTGGCCGGTACGGCCCGGGAGATCGTGGGACTGAAGGAGCGGCACCTGGCGTTCTTCGCCGAGGAGGCCGGAGCGCGACTGGACCGCAGTGCGAGCGCGCGCCGGCTCGCCCGCTCCGGGGCGGCCCGGTGGCGGTGGCCCGGCACCCGCTACGGCGACCCCGGTCCGCACCGGGCGTGGGTCAGCCGGCTGTTCGCGGACCCGGCCGCCCGTGCCGACCTGCTGGCGGTCGACGAGGACCTCGCCGCGCTGCCCGGTCTGGCCGGCGCCCGCCCGGTTGCCGCGGCGCTGGGACGCCTCGACCGGGGCTGAGGCGCCCCGGCAGGGGAGCTACATCTCCTCCTTCGGGGTCATCAGCACGAAGACCTCCTGGTCGGGTCCCGCGACGGCTGCCATCCGCCCGTACTCGAAGTCGGAGGGCTCCTGGACGACCGACCCCCCGGCCTCGCGCACGCGGCGCACGGCGGCGTCGACGTCCTCGACCTGGAACGCGACCGACCAGCCGGGCCGGGCGTCACCGGCCGCGGGGTCGAGACCGCCGATGCCGCCGGCGGGCATCTGCCCGCCGGGAACGGTGAACAGGGCGTAGGGCATCCGGTCGTCGCCGATGTCCTGGTAGGCGTAGCCGAAGACCGCGGCGTAGAAGCCCTGGGCGGCGGCGGGATCCCCGGTCATGAGATCGCACCAGACCACCGCGCCGGGCTCCCCGTACGCCTCGAAGCCGGTGTGCTCGTGGGCCTGCCACATGCCGAAGGCCGCCCCGGTGCGGTCGACCCACATCCCCATGGAGCCGAAGGCCCCGACCTCCATGGGCTCGAACACCGGGGTGGCCCCGGCCTCGACCGCCCGGGCGGCATGGGCGGAGATGTCCTCGGTGGCCAGGTAGACCGACCAGACGTGCGGGGCGTCGGCCATGCCCTCCATGGTGGGGGAGAGCCCGGCGACGGCCCGACCGCCGAGCAGCGCGTTGCAGTAGCCGCCGTACTCGGGCTGGGACTCGGAGTAGGTCCAGCCGAGCACGTCGCGGTAGAAGGCCTGGGTGCGGCCCAGGTCAGAAGCCATCAGGTCCACCCAGCAGGGCGTGCCGGCCGGCCAGGGTTCGGTGTGCGTGGTCATGGCGAAGGTCCTTCCGGGAAGCGGGTGCAGCGGTGCCGCCGGGGGTCCGCCACGGCGTCCGGGACCCGGACACGATGCGGTGTGACCTCCGACACGTTCCAGGCTAGGCGCCCGCTCGGACGCGCTACCGGGTCCGCTCAGCCGGCCGAGCGGCCCAGCTGCTCCCCGTGGTGGAGGTGGCCGGGGACCGTGCCGGTCAGCACGGTCCCGGCGAGCGCCTCGCCGAGCGCGGGGGCCTGCTTGAACAGGTTGTGCCCGGCGAGGGCGGTGAGCCCGTCCTCGGACCAGATCCCCACGCCGTCGTCGCCCCAGGGCAGCCGGGTGACCCAGCAGTGCACGTGGTCCACCGGGCGCGGGTCCAGGCCGGGCAGGGCGCGCCGCACGTAGGCCACGGTCCGGTCGGCCAGGGCGGCGAGCGCCGCGGGATCGGCGAGGCCGCCGTCCGGGTGGGCGGGCGTGTCGGCGCTGAGGCCCACCGAGAAGTGGCGGCCGTCCGGATACGGCGCGGCGTACACGCCGGTCTCGCCGAAGGCCCCGCTGCCGTCCTGGAAGGTCGGCAGGCCCCGGGCGGCACCGGGGGACGCGCCGTCCGGGACCGGACCGTGAAGGGCCGGTCCGTCCGGGGCCACGGCGAACGTGAGGCGGACGTGGGCGCCCACCGCCACGGGCAGGTCGAGCCCGGCGCCGCGGGCCAGCGGGGCGGTGCCCCGGCCGGCGCACAGCACCACGTGGTCGTAGGTCTCGCCGGTGGTCCCGGTGCGCACCTCCACCGCTCCCGTGCCCGTGCGCCGGACCGCGAGCACGTGCTCGCGCAGCATCGACCCCTCGAGCCGGCGCGACAGCGCCGCGACGGCGGCGAGGGTGCGGATGGCGCCGCCGCGGACGTCGAGCATCGCCGGGCCGGTCCAGTCGGCGAGCAGCGGCAGCCGCTCGTGCAGCTCCGCGGGCGACAGGCGCCGCACGGGGACGTCCTCGAACGGCTCCAGGGCGCGGAGCTTGCCCTCCACGCCATCCCCGATCGCCACGGCGCCGTCGGGGGAGACCAGCTCGACGCCGAACTCCTGCTCCCACTCCCGCCACAGGGCCCGGCTGCGGGCGACCAGCGCCACCAACCGGGGGTCCTCGTGGGCGTGCCGGAAGATCCGGCCCTGCCCGGCGGACTGCCCGCCGCCGGGCGGCCCGGACTCGTACAGGGTCACGTCGGCGCCGCGCGCCCGCAGGGCGTGGGCGGCGGCCAGGCCCACGATGCCCGCGCCGACCACGGCCGTGCGGGTCACCGGAGGACTCCGGGGACGTTCGTCACGCCGGCCGGGCGCGCTGCCGTCCGGGCGCTCAGCCGTCCTGCCCGGGGTCGGTGCTCTCGCCGAGGATGTCGTCGAAGGCCTCCCGCACGGCCTGCCGGGTGGCCAGGCGCACGCTCGCCGCGCCCTGCTTGTCCGCGGTGTCGGCGTTCTCGATGTTGCTGCGCTCCTCGCGCTCCTGCTCCAGGGCGTGGTCCCGGGCGGAGCGGATGCGGTCCATGATCTCGTTGGCTTCCATGGTCTCCATCCCATCACGGCCGTCCGACATTGAACAGGGGACTGATCAGTTTTCGCGGGCCGCCGGGTCCGCCGCCGGGTCTGCCGCGGCGTCCGCGGCGAGCTCGGGGGAGCTCCCGCCCACCATGATCACGGCGCTCGCGGCCACGACCAGGCCCATGCCCACGAGCTGCGGGCCCGTGAGCGCCTGCCCGAGCACCAGCAGCCCGGCGAGGGCCGCGACCGCGGGCTCCAGGCTCAGCAGGATCCCGAAGACCTTGGGCGGGATGGCCCGCAGCGCGAGCAGCTCAAGGGAGTAGGGGACCACGGAGGAGAGCATCGCGATCCCCACCCCCGCGCCCAGCACGCCCCACGTCAGGGCGGGGACGTGCGCCGTGAGGACCCCCACCGGGGTGACCAGGACCGCCGCCACGACCAGGGCCACGGCGAGACCGTCCAGCTGGTCGAAGTGCCGGCCCGCGGACCGGCTGCCCAGGATGTAGGCGGCCCAGCCCGCCCCGGCCAGCGCGGCCCAAGCGATGCCGGCGAGGTCGAGCTCCGCCCACGGCACGGTGAGGGCCTGGGAGATGAGCACGATCCCGCCCAGGGCCGCCGCCACGGCGAGGACGTCCCGGCCGCGGCGGGAGAGCACGGCGGACAGGGCGAGCGGGCCCAGGAACTCGATGGTCACGGCCACGCCCAGCGGGAGGGTGGCCAGGGACTGGTAGAACGCGAAGTTCATGCCGGCCAGGGCCGCCCCGAAGAACAGGCCGGACCGCCACGCCTCCCGGCTCCGGCCGCGCAGCCGCGGCCGGATGACGGCCAGCATGATCGCGGCGCTGATGAGCAGCCGCATGGTCACCGTGGCGGACGCCCCGATCAGGGGCACCAGGACGGCGGCGAGGGCCCCGCCGAACTGGACGGAGACGACGGCGGCCAGCACGTAGAGGGTCGGGCGCAGCCGGGGGCCGCGGGCGGGAGCGAGGGTGGTCACCCGTTCAGGGTAGGGCTCCCCGGCGGCTCTGCCGTCACCGGCGCTCGCCGAGACGCAGGGCGCCGTGCACGGGATCGCGCTCGAGCACCCGCAGCTCCCCGAGACCGCGGGCCGCGGCGGCCTGCTGCAGCCGGTCCCGCAGCAGCGGCTGGTGCCGTGCCAGGCCACCGCCCACCACCACCGGGCCGGTCAGCTCCAGCCGCCGGGACACGGTGCCGGCGAGGTCGGCCAGCGCCCCGGCCGCGCGCTCCACCAGCTGCAGGGCGTCGTCGTCGTGCGCCGCGGCCTCGAAGGCGACCCGGGAGAGCCCGGCCCAGAACCCGCGGTCCGCGCCGCTGTGGAAGCGCTCGATGAGCTGACCGGGCTCGGGAATCCCGCAGTGCGCCAGCACCGCCCGGTCCAGGGCGTCGGGCCGCAGTCCGTCGTCGAGCCGGGCGAGGGCGCGGCGCACGAGCTCCCGGCCCAGCCAGTAGCCGCTGCCCTCGTCGCCCAGCAGGTGCCCCCAGCCGCCGGCGCGGGCCTCCCGGCCGTCCGGGGCGGCGCCCCAGGCGGCGGAGCCGGTGCCGGCGATGACCGCGATGCCGGTGCTGCACCCGCCGGCGGCCAGGACCAGCCGGGTGTCGTGCACGACGACGATCCGCGCCGCCCCCGTGTGCGGGGCGATGAGCGCGCGCAGCGCCTCGGCGTCCGCGGGCGTGTCGACGCCGCCCGCCCCCGCCACGACCACGTCCGCGGCCGAGGCGCCCAGTTCACCGAGGACGCCGGCCAGGGCGCGGGAGGCCTGGGCGGGGCTGACGTTCTGCACGTTGGCGCTGCCGCCGACGGCCTCCTGCACCGGGCGGCCGTCCTCGGCCCGCAGGCCGTGGGTCGTGGTGCCGCCGATGTCCAGGCCGATGAGGATGCTCATGGGTCCATCCTGCCGTGCGCGGCCGGGCGGGCCCAGGGTACGACGACGCCCGACCGGGCGCCGGTGCGTACCGGCCCGATCGGGCGTCGTGGACCGTGTCCGGTCAGGCCGCGAGGGCCAGGGGCGCGGGGCGCAGGCGGCAGTCCTCGAAGGAGAACAGCCGGCGGACGCCGGTGCCGGCCTCCAGGACCCACAGGACGCCCAGGGGGTGCGAGACCTGCCCCACGGTGCCGATGCAGCTCTCGTAGAACTCGTCCCAGATCTCGAGCCGGTCGCCGGGCTGGATCTGGCTCAGGTCGGTCATCCACTTCTCAGCAGCGGTCATTCCGCCACCTCCCATCAAGTCTTCGTTCGTGTGTGCTTCCATGGTGCACTGTCCGCGGTGACCTGCGCAGCGACCCCGATTTGACAAACGGCCCGCAGGTCTTGAGCTTGGTCACACCCCCGTCCGGTCGGCAACCTGCAACGGTTGCCAGGAGGGTGCCGAGGGCGGCGTTCTGTGACGGCCGTCCCGGCCGGGCGCGTGAACAACAACACGTCACGAATTCGTCGTCGCACACCGTCATCCGTGTCGTGCGCGCCCTCGCCCCCGGGGGCTCAGCCCTCGGAGTCCTGCGCTCCGTCCGGACCGGCCGGCTCCCGCAGGTGCCGGTCGAAGAACGCGACGATCCGGCGCCGGGCGTCCTGGGTGGCCGGGTCGTCGTAGGCCGTGCGGCTGAACCGGCCGAGCACCCGCAGCATCGGGGAGAGGTCCTCGGGGTCGTGGTCGTTCATGAAGCCGTGACCCACCCCGGGGTAGATCCTGATGTCGTGCGCCACCTCGGTCTCGGTGAGGATGCCCTCCAGGCGGCGGCCGGCGTCGGCGCCCAGGGGAGTGGTGTCCGCCCCGCCGTAGCTGCCCACGATGGGGCAGGCGTCCGGGAGCCACTGCTCGGCGCCCTCGAGGCACCCGCCGTAGTTCGTGCTCGCGGCCGAGAACCCGTGCTCCACGGCGAGGGCGAGCGCGTAGCCGCCGCCCATGCAGAAGCCGACGACCCCGATCCGGCCCGTGCAGTCGGGGCGCGCGGCGAGCCAGGACCGCGCCGCCTCGACGTCGTCGAACGTGCGTCCCCGGCGGGCGCCGATGTCCTTCATGATCGTGCGCAGGCAGCGGAGCCGGCCGCCCCAGTGGAAGAGGTCCGGGGCCGCGGCGAGGAACCCCGCGCCCGCCAGCCAGTCCGCCTGGTGGCGCAGGTCCTGGCTCATCCCGGTGAAGTCGTGCACGAGCACCACCCCGGGCCAGGGCCCCGGGCCGTCGGGCACCGCCACGTGGACGGGCATCTGCCCGTGACCGGTGGCCACGAGGACGTCGCTCATGGCCCGTCAGGCCTGCCGGGCGTGCACGGCGTCGGCGGTGCCGGCCGCCACGAGCCGCTTGCGGTAGGACATGCCGCCGACCAGCGCCACCACGAACAGCACCGACATCACGACGAGCAGCGGCCACGGGCCGAACTGGTAGATCAGCGGCACCGAGGCGGCGGTGATCAGCCCGCCGCCGAAGAACGGCTCGAAGAACAGCTGCTTGTAGCCGAAGGCCTCCATCGCCGGGCTCTCGTCGTGCGGGTCGGCGATGCGCATCAGGATGAGGCCGGTGGCGGTGACGCCCATGGACTGGCCGAAGTCCGCGATGCCGCGCTCGAGCCAGTAGTCGGGGATGACCTTGGGCACGAAGAGGAGCAGGAAGCCGGTGCAGAAGACGACGCCGGCGACGGACAGGACCAGGAAGACCTCCCAGTTCGCGGCGATCGCGGTGAGGGACAGGGTCGCGATCGCGGCGAGGATCAGGAAGTCGAGGGCGAGCCCCTGGATGCGCAGCATCATCTGGTGGTCCAGCAGGTGGCCGATGCCCCGCCAGTCCATCACCAGCTGCACCACCACGCCGCCCAGCATGGCGAGCGGGAACAGGGGCACGAACGCGAGCAGCTCCACGGTGTCCGCCCAGAGGGCCTGCTCGACCCACTGCAGGGCCGTGAGGATGAGGTAGCCGATGAGGATCGCGATGCCCACCACGGCCACGTGCAGGGTCAGCGGCTCGATCGAGGCCGGCCGGGAGGTCATCATGGCCGCGGGGATGTTCTCGTCCCGGCGGTAGAGGCCCTTCTGCTCCTCGACGGACTGCTCCACGTTGCCCTTGAGCACCTTGGTGCGGCCGGTGCGCACACCCCAGTTGATGACGGCGATCCCGATGACGATGCCGCCCACCAGACCGATCGTGGCCATGCCCAGGGCCAGGTCCGCGCCCTCCTCGAAGCCGAGCTCCTCCATCACGGGGCGCATCCCGGCCGCGGTGCCGTGGCCGCCCTCGAAGCCGATCTCGATGAGGGCCCCGGCCATGGGGGAGATCCCGAACAGGGGACCGAGGACCGCGATCACCAGCAGCAGGCCGACGACGTACTGGCCGGAGCCGAAGGCGAGACCCACCGACAGCTGCGGGCCGGCGAGCCGGGCGACGCGCCGCGGACCGGGGATGGACGCCCCGAGGAAGAGCGTCGCGAAGACCACGCTGATGAGCAGGCTGGGCAGGGCGGCCCAGACCTCGAGGATCTCCGGGGTGAACACGCCCCCGTCCGCGAGCCAGCCGACCCCGGCGGCCTCCCCGACCCGGCCCAGGACCTGGGGCCCGGCGAGCAGGGCGAGGAAGCCCGCGATGATGGAGCTGGGCAGGAAGATCTTCTGGATCCACCGCACCCGGACCCGCAACCACTTCCCCACGAGGAACAGCGCTGCCAGCAGGATCAGGGCGAAACCGACGTGGTTGGGGCTCATGGCGGGCTCCTGGGTCGAAGGCTCGTGCGGTCGGGCCAGTCTACGCACGCGTGTCCGGCGGCACACCCGGGGCCGCCGGGGCGGGCGCCCGCCCCGGTACCCTGGCAGGCGTCCCCTCTTCCCCTGCCCAGGAGCACCTGTGACGCCCTCGTCGCCCCCGGACCGTCCCTCGACACCGCCGGCCACCACGACCACCGCCACGACCACCCCCGGCGGGGAGGTCCGCCGCAGCATCCCGGGCAACGTGGTGCGCGGCGCGCTCATCGGCGTGGTCGAGACCGTCCCCGGGGTCAGCGGCGGCACCGTGGCCCTCGTGGTCGGCATCTACGACGAGCTCATCAACTCCGCCGGGCACGTGGTCTCCGCCGGCAGGCGGGCGCTGCTCGGGCCCGACCGCGCCGCCGGGGTGCGCCACCACCTGGCCCGGGTCCACTGGCGGATCGTGGTGCCCGTGGTGATCGGCATGGTCGCGGCCCTGCTCACCGTGGCCGGGCCCATGAGCCACCTCGTCGAGGAGTACCCCGTCACCATGCGGGCGCTGTTCTTCGGCATGGTCCTGGCCTCCATCGGAGTGCCCCTCCGTCTGGCGGGCGGGGCCCTGCGGGCCCGGGACGCCGCCGTCGTGGCGCTCGCGGCCGTGCTCGCGTTCGTGCTCGTGTCCGTGCCGCCCACCACGGTGGCCCCCGCGCCGCTGCTCATCGTGCTCGCGGCCATGGTCGCGGTGTCCGCGCTGCTGCTCCCCGGGCTCTCCGGCTCCTTCCTGCTCCTGACCATCGGGCTCTACCAGCCGACGCTGCGGGCCGTCGACGAGCTCGACCTCGGCTACCTGTCCCTGTTCTTCCTCGGGGCGGCCCTGGGCATGGTGGTCATCGTCAAGGGCCTGCAGTGGCTCCTCGACCACCACCACCGCGTCACCATGCTGGCGCTCACCGGGCTCATGCTCGGCGCCCTGCGCACGCTGTGGCCCTGGCAGCTCGAGGACCGCACGCTGCTCTCCCCCGAGGGGGACTGGTGGGTGCAGCTGCTCGCGGCGGCGGCCGGCTGCGTCGTCGTCCTCGCCCTGCTGGCCGTCGACGCCCGCACCCGGGCGCGCACCGGCCACGGCTCCCAGGAGGAGCTCGCCGGCGTCGAGTCCGGCGACGACGCCGACGAGGCCACCGACAGCACCCGGTAGACGGCCCCGGGCCGGCCGCGACAGACTGGCGGGAGACACCCCGCCCGCGGCTCCCCCGGAGGAGGTCCGGCAGCGCCCATGGAGCACCTCACGCACTTCTCCCGGGAGTTCCTGAAGGCCCTGCGGAGTCTGCTGCCCATCGTGGTGGTGGTCGTGGTGTTCCAGCTGGCCGTGTTCCGGGAGGTCCCGGAGCAGCCCCTGCGGCTCGTCGCCGGGCTGCTGGTCGTGGGCGTCGGCATCGCCCTGTTCCTGCAGGGCCTCGACCTCAGCGTGTTCCCGGTCGGCAAGAACCTGGCCAACCAGTTCGCCCGCCGCGGCGCCCTGGGGCTGCTGCTCCCGTTCGGCTTCGCCATCGGCTTCGCCGCCGTGGTCGCCGAGCCCGCGCTGATCGCCGTGGCCGAGCAGGCCGAGCTCGTCAGCGAGGGACGGATCAGCGCCCTCGTGCTGCGCCTCGTCATCGCCGTGTCCGTGGGCGCGGTGCTCGTCCTCGGCATCCTGCGCATCCTGCGGGGCTGGGCGGTGCAGAGGCTGCTGCTGCCCGGCTACGTGCTCGTCCTGGTCGCCACGTACGTCGCCCCGCCGGAGATCGTGGGCCTCGCCTACGACTCCGGCGGCGTCACCACGAACATCGTCACCGTGCCGCTGATCGCCGCCATCGGGATCGGTCTCGCCAACTCGATCCGGGGCCGCAGCGCGCTCTCGGACGGCTTCGGCCTCGTGGCCCTGTGCGTCATGGTGCCGATGATCGGCGTGCAGCTGTACGGGATCTGGGTCTACACGTTCGGCGACGCCGAGGCCGTCGGCGCCGCCGGGTCCGGGGGCGCCCCGGTGCACTGGGCCCTCGAGCACGTGCTGGGGCTCGCGGAGATGGTCCGGGACGTGTTGCCCATGGTGCTCGTGGTCCTGTTCTTCCAGTACGTGGTGCTGCGGCGCGGGGTGGCCCACCCGCTGCGCGTGGCCGTGGGCTTCGTGATGGTCCTCGTGGGGCTGTACGCGTTCGTCGTCGGCCTCAAGATGGGGCTCTTCCCCATCGGGACGATCATGGCGGAGCAGCTGATCGAGCGCGGAGCGCCCGCCCTCATCCTGCTCTTCGCCCTGCTCATCGGCTTCGCCACGACCATGGCCGAGCCGGCCCTGGTGGCCATCGGCGAGCAGGCCGAGGCGGCCTCGCCGGGCCGGATCAGTGGTTCCGCCATCCGGCTCGTCGTGGCCGTCGGCGTGGCGGTCGGCATCACCCTGGGCGTGTACCGCATCCTCGTGGGAGCACCGCTGCACTACGTGATCATGGCCGCCTACGCCGTGGTCATCGTCCTGGTCCTGCTGGCGCCGAAGCACATCGTGGCCCTCGCCTTCGACCTCGGCGGCGTCACCACCTCGGAGGTCACCGTGCCCCTCGTGACCGCCCTCGGCATCGGGCTCGCGGGCGCGATCGAGGGGCGGGACGTGCTGATCGACGGCTTCGGCCTGATCGCCTTCGCGTCCATCTTCCCGATCATCTCGGTGCTCGGGTACGCCATGATCCTGGAGAGGATCCCCCGCCTGCAGAAGGAGCCGACATGAAGTTCACCGCCGTGGTGGTCATCGCCCCCGACGAGCTCGAGGACACCGTCATCGAGCGGGCCCAGCGCGCCGGGGCCACGGGGGTGACCATCCTCCCGGGCAAGGGCATCGGGGGCGAGACCAAGCGCACCTTCTTCGGCCTGACGTTCGAGGGCGCCCAGACCGTGCTCCTGATGGTCGTGGGCACGCACCTGGCCACGCCCATCCTCAAGGTGATGCACGACCTGCTCGTCGACGGCGGCGGCGGCTCCCGCGGCATCGCCTTCAGCATCCCCATCGACCACCTCACGGGCATCGACATGCAGCAGGTCGCCCGGTTCGAGGAGCACATGCGCCGCGAGGGCGCCTGACCCGACGCCCGTTCGAACCCCGATCGAGCTCCGTCCGAGTTTCCCACCGTCCGAGATTCCCAGGAGGAACCCCGTGCTGACCGTCAAGGACGTCATGGTGCGCGACGTCATCACCATCTCCCCCTACAGCACCCTGCGGGAGGCGCTGTCGACCATGAGCACCCGCCAGGTCAAGAGCCTGGTGGTGGAGCCGCAGCACCCCCACGACGGCTACGGGCTGCTCAGCTACAGCGAGCTGCTGCAGGCCATCGTGGCGGAGGAGGGGGACGTGGATCTCCTCAACGTCTACGACGCCGCGGTCAAGCCGGTGGTCACGGTCGGCGAGGACCTGTCCGTGAACCAGGCCGCGGCGCTGATGACCCGCTTCCGGCTCAACCGCCTGGTGGTGGTCCAGGGCAACGAGCTCATCGGGCTGCTGGCGATGAACGACATCCTGGCGCGGCTGATCAGCGACCTGACCTGACCGGCCCGCCGGCAGGGGCGGCTCCGGGTCAGCCCGCGGGCGGGCGCCATGCCTCGCCCGCGTCGAGCGCGGCCATCAGACGCGGGCCGGCGGCCTCCTCCACGACCTCCCGGGGTCCGACGACGACGAGCAGGGACCTCGCGCGGGACATGCCCACGTAGACCATGTGCTGGGCCCGGACCATGTCCTGGAAGCCGTTGACCGCCAGGACCACGGCCGAGCGCTCGAGGCCCTTGAAGCCCAGGACGTGCCCGTAGAAGACGTCCTCCTCCGCGAAGTGCCCGTCCCAGTAGGCTCCGAAGCCTTCCGTGTCCACGATCTCCCGCTGCACCGGGTGGCGCCTGCCGGTGGTCAGCAGCGCGATGCGGCCCGGGTCCCACCCCTCGTCCTGGAGGGCGACCACGGCGTCGTCGGCAAGCTCCAGGACGGCCCCCGGCTCGACGTCGACGAACCGCACCGCCGGGCCCTCCCCGTTCCGGCACCGCTGCGGCTCCCGGGCGAGCGGGGCGAAGGCCCGGGCAATGGTGGCCGTGTTGCGCAGGTTGTCGTCCAGCGGGAACGGGTTGAGGTCGATGGGGGCGTGCCCGTCCCGGTCGAAGATGCGCTGGTGCTCGTCGGTGAACACGAACAGCACGCCCCGGTCCGGGTCCCCGAGGCACTGGACCAGCGCCTCCCACCACAGCTCCCCGAAGTCCTGTCCCTCGTCCACGACGATCGCGTCGAACCGGTCCCCGTCCGGACGGGCGGCGGCCAGCTCCCGCAGCCGCTGGGGGAGCCGGTGCTCCCAGTAGTCGGGGTCGTCGTCCTCGCCGGGCTCCGCGCCCCATTCGACGGGCAGCCGGTGGAACAGGCCGATGTACGCCGGGCGCTCCTCCTCCGGCCACGCCCGGGACATCAGCTCGAAGTACCGTGCGAGTCCCCGGGAGTAGCACACGAGCGCCGTGCGGTGCCCGTCGCGGGTCAGCCGGCGGGCCTTGAGCATGGCCAGGTGGGTCTTGCCGGAACCGGCGCCTCCGGTGATCTGCGCGCGGTGCTGCCACCGCAGCAGGGACAGGGTGCGCTCCTGCTCCCGGGTGAGCTGGTTGCCGGAGTCCTCGAGCTCCCGGGCGAGGTCCTGCACGTTGCACAGGGACAGGTGGGTGCGGCGCAGGTTCTTGACGATCAGCTCCACGGTGGACGCGTCCGGTGGGCGGTAGGCCTGTGTGCTGCGGCGCAGCACCTGGTTCAGCCGTCCGGCGATGCCGTCCAGGTCGGTGCGGTCGAACAGCCGGTCCCGCGGGGCGTCGGGGACGTCCCAGTCCCCGGGCAGGCGCGTGTAGGGCAGGGCCGCGAAGAACGTGGTCCGCCCGCCCCCGCGGGACAGCCGCGGCGCCAGGTAGTCCAGGAGGGCGTGCATCCCGGACCGGGCCTGCTCCAGCGGCGACCGCTTCAGCCGGTGCGCCCCACCCCGGCCGGACTGGTGCCACTGCCCGTTCCGGACCGAGATGTCCCCGCCCTTCACCTCGATCACCGCGTTGCCCACACCCGGCCACAGCACCAGGAGATCCAGTTCCGCCTCGACCTCGTCCCCGGTGATGCGCTGCCCCGAGATCAGCACCGCGTCCTCGGGGAGCTGCGCCCGCAACGCCTCCCAGACGCACTGCTCCGCTTCGAAGCCGGGCGGGAACTCCGGGGACTCCGGGAAGGTCTGCGGCATGGCCCCAGGCTACCCAGGATGTGCCATCGCAACCGGGAGGCGGTGCGCCGTCGCGTGACGAGGCGCGATCCGCGACCCCCTCGTGCCGGCGGGTCGGCATCTGCCGGTACGAGCGGCGCATCCCGACAGGACGCGACCCCTCGCGGTGGGAGGAGGCGGAACGCGACCCCTCGCGGCGGGGGGAGGCAGAACGCGACCCCTCGCGGTGGCAGGAGGCGGAACGCGACCCCTCGCGGCGGCGGGGGAGGCGGAGCACGGCGAAGGGCCCCGGTGTCGACTGCGACACCGGGGCCCTCCGGGTGGTTCGACGGCTGAACCGTGCTGCTACATTCCGTCCTTGAAGTTCTTGCCCGCGTCCTTGACGTTCTCGCCGGCCTGCTTGGCGCTGCCGGACAGCTTGTCCGCCTGGCCCTCGGCCTGGAGGTCGCGGTTGTCGGTGGCGTCGCCGACCTTTTCCTTAGCGGTGCCGCTCGCCTTCTCCGCGGCGTTGCTGATCTTGTCTCCGAGTCCCATGGGCTCTCCCTCCGGTCGGTGAACAGGTGCTACCAGCGTAGACCCCTCAGCATGCTGAGGGAACAGGCGGGGCGCCCCGGAAGGGGTCATTCCCCCCAGGGCGAACAGCGCCCGTTCAGCGCTCCGGGACGTCGAGGCCGGCCGCGGTCAGGCGCTCGCGCAGCCAGACCGGGATCCTGCGGTCCATCCTCCGGTAGCGCCCGAGGTGCCGGCGCCAGTCCTCCGCGGCGACCGGGTGCGGGGCGTGCGCCGGGAGGGCGGGGTCGTCGTCGTAGTTGAGCACGAGCTCCACCCCGGGGTGCTGCCAGCGCCGCCCGGCCACGGTGACGATCAGCGTGGCGGACAGCCACGACCCGTCCACGAGGTCGGCGTAGTCCTCCTGGAGGGCCCGGGCCAGGCGGCGCGGGGTGCTGCGCAGGCCCTCGGCGTCCACGGGCCGGCGGGTCGTGCGGTCGCCGCGGACCTCCCGCACCTGCAGGCGCAGGTCCCGGCCCACGCTCAGGACGTCCAGCACGAGCGCGTCCCATCCGGGCTCGGTCCCGTGGGCGCGGACGAGCCACCGGGCCAGCCGGTCGATGGTCCTGCGCTGCCGGGGGCTCTGGAGTCTGTCGGTCCGCACGGGCACACGCTAGCAAGCGCCGGGCCGGCGGCTCAGTCCGCCGTGATGACCACCTTCACCGCCCGGTGCTGCGCGGCGTTGCCGAACAGCTCGTAGGCCTCCTCCATCTGGGACATGGTGAAGCGGTGGGTGGCCATCGCCTTCGCGTCCAGCCGGCCGGAGCGGACCATGTTGAGCAGGCTGCCCACGGTGCGGCAGTCCACGAGCCCCATGTTGATGCGGACGTTGGAGATCCACATCCGGTCCAGGGGCAGCTCCACCGGCTTGCCGTGCACGCCGGCGTTGGCCACCGTGCCGTAGGGCCGGACCACGTCCAGGCAGGTCCGGAAGGTCTGGGGCACGCCCACGGCCTCGATGGCCACGTCCACGCCGAGACCGTCCGGGGACAGCGCCCTGATCCGCTCGACGGCGTCCGGGTCCCCGGCGTTGACCTTGTCCGTGGCCCCGAGCTCGAGGGCCTTGTCCATCCGGTTCTCGTCGAGGTCCACGGTGATGACGCGCCCGGCGCCGCAGAGGTTCGCCGTCATGACCGCGCCCAGGCCCACCGGCCCCGCGCCCACGATCGCGACCGTGTCGCCGGGCTTCGTGTTGCCGTTGAGGATGCCGATCTCGAAGCCCGTGGGCAGGGCGTCGGTCAGGAACAGGACGTCCTCGTCGTCGAGGCCCTCCGGGACCTTGTGCACGGAGGTCTCCGCGAACGGCACGCGCACGTACTCGGCCTGCGTGCCGTCGATGAGGTGCCCGAACACCCATCCCACGCCGCCCAGGGTCTGGCAGTGGGAGGGCTGGTTGTTCCTGCAGTAGGAGCACTTCCCGCAGTTGGTGACCGCGGGGATGATGATCCGGTCGCCGGGCTTCAGCCCGGTCACGGCGTCCCCGACCTCGGTGATCGTGCCGACCGCCTCGTGGCCGAGGACCCGGCCGTCGACGACGGCGGGGACGTCGCCCTTGAGGATGTGCAGGTCGGTGCCGCAGATGGTGGTCGTGTCGACCTTCGCGATGACGTCGGTGGGGTCCTGGAGGGTCGGGTCCGGGACCTCCTCCCAGGCCTTGCGGCCCGGTCCGTGGTAGACGAGTGCCTTCATGGGGTCCTCCTCGGTCGCCGGTCCGGCGGGCTGCCGGGCCGCCCGTCCTCATCGTAGGCGCGAGGATCCCGGGCCGGCAGGGCTCACTGGTAGGAGACGAACCATGGCTGCGGCTCGACCGCGGACGTCTCCTCCGGCGTGAAGGTGGGCGTGTCCTCGTCGTAGAAGTTCTTCCACGCCATCCGGATCCCCTCCGGCAGGCCCTGCTGCAGCCGCTCCCACGTGCCCGTCTTCAGCTCCGGGGTGCCGTGGCCGTCGGCGTGCAGGACCAGCGCGAGCTCCGGGCGGGAGGCGTCCACGAGGTGGCGGTTCGTGATCATCGACTCCGCGAACTGGTGCAGGACCACCACCTTCTGCGGCAGGTCGTTGTCCCGGGTCAGGCCGGCGAGCCACGCCGTGGTCGCGTTGATCTCCGCGGCGTCCACCGAGCCGATCTGCACCATGTGCACCTGGTCCGGTCCCAGCCGCCACTCCGGGTCCAGGGCCAGGCCCACGTTGGGGAGCTCGAGCAGCTCCTGGTACTGCTGCGCCTGGCTCAGGAAGTCCTGCCGGCCGGGCTGGAGGTCCAGCACCACGTAGACGCCGTGCTCCGCCGCGGCCTCCACGTACGGGCGCAGCTCCTCGACCGGGAGCTCCTCGGAGTAGTTCCCGTCCTTGCCGGGGCCCGCGGAGGCCGTGGTCGCGATGATCTCGAACGCGGGGACCACCGGCACGTCGCTGAAGGGCTCGTACTGGGCGGCGAGCTCCTTCGCCCGGACGGCCGACTCCTCGGGGCCCTGCTCCCCGAGCACGCCCAGAGCCGGGGTCCCGGGGCGGCCGTAGAGGGCCACCATCCGCCGGTCGGGGAACACCTCGGTGCCCCCGCCGATCAGCTCCGCGGGCTCCTCGGGCACGGGGGTCGGGGAGGGGGCGGCCGACGACGGCGACGCGTCCGCCGCCGGTGTCGCCGCCGAGCCGCTGCCGGCGCCCTGGGCGCAGCCGGTCAGGAGGAGCGCGGCGCACAGGGCCGGGACGAGGGGGCGGGGCAGCGGCGAGCGGGTCATGGTCTGTCCTGGGGCCGAGGGGCAGGGGGGTCCGCCCAGCCTACGCACCGGCCGGTGCGCCGGACGGGAACAGGACCCGGAACGGTGCCGGCCGCGGCGCAGGTGCGTCACGCGGCGACCCGGGCGGTCCCGGACCCCACGACCCGGGCAGCCCGGGACCCGGTGGCCCGCCGGACCTCAGGCGGTGCCGGACTCCCCGGGCCCGCCCAGCTCGCCCAGCTCCTCGAGCAGCCGCAGGCCGCGCTCGGCCCAGGCGATCTCCTGGTCGGCGCGGGCCACCTGCCCCTCGTAGGCGAAGACCTTGAACCGGGTGATCCGCTCCCACTGCTCCTCGGGATTGGCCGCCAGCCGGCGCGCCAGCGTGGGGCTCGTGCGGTCCTGGAGCGCCCTGATCTGCTGGAGGGCCTGCGCGCGCTGGTCCCGGTAGTGCTCGATGTGGGCGTGCAGCTGCGCGGCCGCGGCGCCGGGGGAGGCCCACTCGAAGTAGGCGGCCCGCAGGTGGGCGGGATCCCGCTCCCGGACGTAGCCGAGCGGCTGGTCCTGCCACTGCCGCAGGGCGCGCTCGCCCTCGGGCGTGATCGAGTACTCCGTCTTGGTGGCCCCGCGCGAGCCCCACGGGACGGGCCGGCTCGTGAGCAGCCCCTCCGCGTGCATCTTGCGCAGCTCCGGGTAGATCTGCGAGTCGGGGGCGTGCCACACGTGGCCCACGGAGGAGCTGAACTGCTTGACCACGTCGTAGCCCGTCAGCGGCCCCGAGGAGAGCAGTGCCAGCAGGGCCGAGCGGAGGCTCACGGGCGGTTCCTTCCGTCGCAGCAGGGGTCGTCCTGCTGAGCCTAGCCGGGAGCCGGGCCCGTGACCCTTGTCACTCACTATGGACATAGGTATTGTGTGTCCTGCGCCACGACTATCTATCGAGATAGTGAGTGGATCGTGCTCGCCCCGGACCGCCCAGCAGAGGACCGCACCATGACCGTCGCCGCCACGAGGACCACCTCCACCGCCAAGCTCCTGTCCCACCCGCTCGACGCCTGGTACGTGGCCGGGTGGGACCACGAGATCACCGGGAAGGGCATCCTCTCCCGCACCGTGGCGGGACGCCCGCTGGCCCTGTACCGCACCGAGGACGGCCGCCCCGTGGCCCTGGCGGACGCCTGCTGGCACCGGCTCGCCCCGCTCTCCCAGGGGAAGCTGGTGGGCCGCGACGAGATCCAGTGCCCGTACCACGGGCTGCGCTACAACGCCGCGGGACGGTGCACCTCGATGCCCGCCCAGGAGACGCTGAACCCCTCCGCCACCGTGCCCTCCTACCCGGTGCTCGAGCGCCACCGCTACGTGTGGGTCTGGCTCGGCGACCCCACGCGGGCGGACCCCGCCCTGCTGCCCGACATGCACCAGATGGACAGCCCCGAGTGGGCCGGCGACGGCGAGACCATCCACGCCCCCTGCAACTACCAGCTGGTCCTCGACAACCTCATGGACCTCACGCACGAGGAGTTCGTGCACTCCTCCAGCATCGGCCAGGAGGAGCTGTCCGAGTCGGAGTTCGAGACCACCCACGACGAGCGCTCCGTGACCGTGACCCGCTGGATGCGCAACATCGACCCCCCGCCCTTCTGGCTCAAGAACATGCGGGACCGGTTCCCGGGCTTTGAGGGCAAGGTGGACCGCTGGCAGATCATCCATTACACCTTTCCCTCCACCATCTGCATCGACGTCGGCGTCGCCGAGGCCGGCACCGGGGCGCCCGAGGGGGACCGCTCCCGCGGGGTCAACGGCTACGTGATGAACACGATCACCCCGGAGACGGACCGCTCCTGCCACTACTTCTGGGCCTTCATGCGCAACTACCGCCTGGAGAGCCAGCTCATCACCACCCAGCTGCGCAACGGCGTGCACGGGGTGTTCGGGGAGGACGAGGCCATGCTGCAGGCCCAGCAGGCGGCCATCGACGCCAACCCCGAGCACGAGTTCTACAACCTCAACATCGACATGGGCGGGATGTGGGTGCGCCGGCTCCTCGAGCGCGCGCTCGAGGCCGAGGGCCGCCCCGCCGCCGCCCCGGCCGCTCCCGCCGGGGCCTGAGGAGGGGTCGTGGCCGATTCCCAGCACGAGGTCTGGCAGCGCGCCGCCGTCGTCGCCGTCGAGGACGTCGCCGCCGGCATCCGGCGCGTCGTCCTGCGTCCCGACCGGCCCTGCCCGGTGCGGCCGGGCGAGCACGTGGACGTCCGCGTCCTCGTCCACGGCGAGCAGCAGGTGCGCTCCTACTCCGTGGTCGACGCCGACGCTGACGGCGCGCAGCTCGCCGTCAGCGTCTTCCGCACCCCCACCTCCCGCGGCGGCTCGATCTTCATGCACGGTCTCGAGCCCGGGCAGGTCCTCGAGATCACCCAGCCGCTGCAGAACTTCCCGCTGCGCGTGGGGGCCCCGTCCTACGTCCTGCTGGCCGGCGGCATCGGCATCACCGCGATCGCCGGGATGGCGGCGCTGCTGCGCCGGCTCGGCGCGGACTACCGCCTCGTCTACGTTGCCCGCTCCCGGCCCGCCATGGCCTACCTCGACGACCTGGCCGCCCTGCACGGGGACCGGCTCGAGGCGCACATCGACGACGAGGGCGGCTCGCTCGACGTCCCGGCCCTCGTGGCCGGCGTGCCTGCGGGCGCCGAGCTCTACATGTGCGGCCCCATCCGGCTCATGGACGCGGTGCGCCGCGCCTGGGCCGAGCGCGGGCTGGACCCGACCGGCCTGCGCTACGAGACCTTCGGCAACAGCGGCTGGTTCGAGGCCGAGCCGTTCGTGGTCCGCGTCCCCCGGCTGGGCGCCGAGACCGTCGTCGGCCCCGACGAGTCCCTGCTCGAGGCCCTCGAGCGGGAGGGACTCGACATGATGTCCGACTGCCGCAAGGGCGAGTGCGGGCTCTGCCAGGTCAAGGTCCTCGGCCTGGCCGGGCGGATCGACCACCGCGACGTGTTCTACTCGGACCGGCAGAAGCAGACCGGCACGTCCATGTGCTGCTGCGTCTCGCGGGTGGTCTCCGCCGCACCGGCGGCCGATCCCGGCGAGCGCCCGGCCGCCGTCCTCACCATCGACGTCCCCTGAGAGGCTCCCCATGGACATCCGACACCAGATCGACGCATCCAGGATGTCGTCGTACCAGTGGCTCATCATCGCGGTGACCACGTTCCTCAACGCCCTCGACGGCTACGACGTGCTCGCCATGGCGTTCACGGCCACCTCCGTGACCGAGGAGTTCGGGCTCTCCGGCTCCCAGCTGGGCTGGCTGCTCAGCGCCGGGCTCATCGGCATGGCCGTGGGCTCCCTCGTCCTCGGGCCCTTCGCGGACCGGTACGGCCGGCGGAGGATCCTCGTGCTGGCGCTCGCCGTCAACGCCCTCGGCCTGTTCCTGTCCACCACGGCCGGGTCCGTGCTCGAGCTCGGGCTGTGGCGCGTCGTCACCGGCCTGGGCGTGGGCGGCATCCTCGCCTCCGCCACGGTGATCACCAGTGAGTACGCCAGCGCCCGCCACCGCGGCATGGCCGTGAGCATCTTCACCGCGGGCTACGGCGTGGGCGCCACCCTCGGCGGCATGGGCGCGACCCAGCTGATCCCCGCCTTCGGCTGGCGCTCCGTGTTCCTCACCGGCGGCCTGCTCACCCTCGTGGCGATCGCGCTCGTGCTGGCAGTGCTGCCCGAGTCCGTGGACTACCTCCGCACCCGGCGGCCCGCGGGCGCCGTGCAGAAGCTCGACCGCATCGCCCGTCGCCTGCGCCTCGAGGGGGAGGTCGAGCTCGGCCCCGTCCCGGCGGGCGCCGGCGAGCGGCGGAGCAGCGTGGGCCTGCTGCTCAGCGGCCGCTACCGCACCGCGACCCTCCTGCTGTGGGCGGCCTTCTTCGTCATCATGTTCGGCTTCTACTTCGCCAACTCCTGGACGCCCCGGCTCCTCGTGGAGACCGGGATGACCGAGCAGCAGGGCATCGTCGGCGGGCTCATGCTCACGATGGGCGGCACCTTCGGGTCCCTGCTCTACGGCGCGCTGACCACCAGGTGGGACGAACGGCTGACCCTGATGGCCTTCACGGTGCTCTCCGCGGTGACCCTCGTGCTGTTCATCACCACCACGTCCGTGCCCCTGCTGGCGTTCTCCTCCGGCGTGGTGGTCGGCATGCTCATCAACGGCTGCATCGCCGGGCTCTACACCGTGGCGCCCATGACCTACGAGCCCGGCATCCGGACCACCGGCGTGGGCTGGGGCATCGGGGTCGGCCGGGCCGGGGCGATCCTCGCCCCCATCGCGGTCGGCGCGCTGCTGGACACCGGCTGGACCCCCACGCAGCTCTACGTCGGCGTGGCGGTCGTCGTCGCCCTCGCGGCCCTGGCCCTTGTCCGGCTGCGCCCCTACGAGGAGACCGCCGAGGAGACCGCCGAGGAGGCCGCCGACGCGTCCGCCGCGGGCGCGGCCGGACCGACCGGTGAGCGACCGGGGCTCACCAGCCCCGGGTCCCCGGAGCGCCCTTGAACGGACCGACCACCCGCGAGGTGATCCAGCCCCCGTAGAAACCGCCCTCCTGCGGGAGCACCTGCTCCCCGGCGACGAGGCACCGGTCCATCATCCCGGGCATCAGCGCCACGTGCCCGCGCAGGGACTCGAAGCCCGGCGCGGGGGAGGGGTAGGTCCAGGCCGCCCGCGGCGCGGTGCGGGCCCCGCCCCGGACGTCGAAGTACGCCGCCGCGCCCTTCCACTCGCACCACGAGCTCCCCTCGCACGGGACCAGGGCGCCCTCGGCGAAGGCCTCGCGGGGCAGGTAGTAGGTGGGCGGGTGGCTGGTCTCGAGCACCCGCAGCGCGGCCGTGGTGGAGGCGATGCGCTCGCCGCCCAGCCACACCTCCACGTGCTCCCGGCTGGGCTCGGTCCGGGGCGGTCTCGGGTAGTCCCACACGGACTCCTGGCCGGGGCCGGGGGTCTCGGGCCGGGGTCGTCTCATCTGCGCTCCGTCCGGACGCCCGCCCGTCCGCGCCGGCCGGCGCGGTCTTCGGGCGTCACACAGTGGTGAGTGCTGCATCACTATGCTACGGCGCATGACGACACCCTGGAGTGCTTGCCCCGGAAATCATAAGGTTCTGGGATGCTCATCTCAGGCCTTCTCATCGGCGCCGCCCTCGGGTTCGTCCTCCAGCGCGGCCGCTTCTGCGTCACCGGCGCGTTCCGCGACGTCTGGATCGCGAAGAACACGTGGTGGCTGTCCGCCTTCTTCGTGGCCATCGCCGTCCAGGCGGTCGGCATCTGGGTGCTGAACGCCCTCGGCGTCATCACCCTCGAGGCCTCGGCCTTCCCGTGGCTGGCCACGATCGTGGGCGGCTTCGTCTTCGGCTTCGGCATCGTCCTCGCCGGCGGCTGCGCCACCGGTACCTACTACCGCGCCTCCGAGGGGCTCGTCGGCTCCTGGTTCGCGCTCATCTTCTACGCGCTGTTCGCGACCATCTCCAAGTACGGTCCGCTGGCCGGGACCACCGAGGCCATGCGCGGCGTGACGGTCGGCACCCAGGGCTCGATCCACGAGACCCTCGGCGTCTCCCCGTGGGTGCTCGTGCTGGCCCTCGTCGCCGTCACCGGCCTGTGGGCCCGCCACCACCTCACCAAGCCGCGGATGAAGATGGCCACGCTCCCGCCGGAGCGGACCGGCCTGAACCACCTGCTGTTCGAGAAGGCCTGGAACCCGTTCGCCACCGCCGTGGTCATCGGCGTCATCGCGATCATCGCCTGGCCCGCCAGCTGGGCCACCGGCCGCGAGTCGGGCCTCGGCATCACCACCCCGTCCGCGAACATCGCCGGCTACCTGACCACGGGCGACGTCGAGCTCGTCGACTGGGGCGTGTTCCTGGTCCTGGGCATCCTGATCGGCTCGTTCATCGCGGCCAAGGGCTCGGGCGAGTTCAAGCTCCGCGTCCCCGACGCGCAGACCATCGTCCGCTCCATCGGCGGCGGCGCCCTCATGGGCGTCGGCGCGGCGTGGGCCGGGGGCTGCACCATCGGCAACGCCCTGGTCGCCACCGCCGCCTTCGAGTGGCAGGGCTGGGTCAGCTTCGCCGTCATGATCCTCGGCACCGGCGCGGCCGCCAAGCTCTTCATTGCCCCCCGCAAGACGTCCGCCGCCCCGGGCCGCGTCCCGGCCGGCGTCTGACCCACCGACCCCCAGTCCCAGGAGGCACCACCCATGGCACAGCACATCCTCGAGACCGACGGTCTCGTCTGCCCGTTCCCCGTGGTCGAGGCGAAGGCCGCGATGGCCGAGATGCCCGCCGGCGACGAGCTCGTCATCAACTTCGACTGCACCCAGGGCACCGAGGCCATCCCGCGCTGGGCGGCCGAGAACGGCTACCCCGTCACGCAGTTCAGCAAGCGCGGTGCGGCCGAGTGGTCGATCACCGTGCAGAAGGCCTGATCCCCGGGAGCCCCACGCAGCGGCGGACCCCCGCGACCGAGCATCCTCGGGCGCGGGGGTCCGTCGTCGTCGGTGGGCCCGGTCACACCGGACCCTACTAAAATGAACGCTGATCATTTAGAGTGGCAGGCACCGCGTTCTCACCCGCAGAGAGGAACCACCATGAGCGACGTCCTGCAGAACTACGTCGACGGCGTCTTCGTCGACGCCCACGGCACCGGCCGGATCGACGTGGTCGACCCCACCACCGGCACCACGGTCGCCGTCTCCCCGGTCTCCGACGCCACGGACGTGGACCGGGCCTTCGCCGCCGCCCGCGCGGCGTTCCGGAGCTGGAAGCGCACCACGCCGAGCGAGCGGCAGCTCCTGCTGCTCCGGCTCGCGGACGCGCTCGAGGCGCACAGCGACGAGCTCGTCGAGGCCCAGCACCGCAACACCGGCCAGCCGCGGCAGATGATCGCCGACGAGGAGGTCGCCGCCGGCGCCGACAACCTGCGCTTCTTCGCCGGCGCCGCCCGGACCCTCGAGGGCAAGGCCGCGGCGGAGTACCTGGGCGGGCACACCTCCTACGTGCGGCGCGAGCCGGTCGGCGTCGTGGCGCAGGTGACGCCGTGGAACTACCCGCTGCTGATGGCGATCTGGAAGCTCGGCCCCGCGCTGGCCGCCGGCAACACGGTGGTCCTCAAGCCCTCCGACACCACCCCCGGGTCCACCCTCGTCCTGGCCCGGCTCATCGACGGGATCTTCCCGGCCGGCGTGGTCAACGTGCTGCTCGGGGACGGCTCCACGGGAGCGCTCATGACCGGGCACCGGACCCCGGCCATGGTTTCGATCACCGGGTCCGTCCGTGCCGGCCGCGCCGTGGCCCTCGCCGCAGCGCAGAACCTGACGCGCGGGCACCTGGAGCTCGGCGGCAAGGCGCCCGCGGTCGTCTTCGCGGACGCCGACCTGCCCGCCGCGGCCAAGGCGCTCGTGGAGTTCGGCACCTTCAACGCCGGCCAGGACTGCACCGCGGTGACGCGCGTCCTGGTCCAGGACAGCGCCCACGACGAGTTCGTGCGCCTGCTCGCCGCGGCCGCCCGGGACATCGTGACGGGCGACCCGGACGAGTCCAAGAACTTCTACGGCCCGCTCAACAACGCCCGCCACTTCGAGGACGTGTGCCGCAAGCTCGCCGAGCTGCCCGAGCACGCGAGCGTGGTCACCGGCGGAAAGCCGGTGGCGGGCTCCCCCGGCTACTTCTTCGAGCCCACCGTGGTGTCCGGGGTGCGCCAGGGCGATGCCCTCGTCCAGGAGGAGACCTTCGGCCCGGTGCTCACCGTGCAGCCCTTCGCCACGGAGGAGGAGGCGCTCGAGCTGGCCAACGACGTCGACTACGCCCTCGCCTCGAGCGTGTGGACCACCGATCACGGCACGGCCATGCGGGTCTCCCGCGAGCTCGAGTTCGGGTGCGTCTGGGTCAACACCCACGTCATGCTGGTCTCCGAGATGCCGCACGGCGGGTTCAAGGACTCCGGCTACGGCAAGGACCTCTCGCTCTACTCGGTCGAGGAGTACACCCAGGTCAAGCACGTGATGCACGCCCTGGACGCCTGAGCCGGCGCGGCCGGGGCTCAGTCCTGGCCGGCGGATCCGTCCTGGCCGGCGGATCCGTTCTGACCGGCGGATCCGGCCTGCCGGCCGGCCCGGTCCCGGGCGGCCGCCAGGCGCAGCCGGAAGCCCTCCAGCATGGCGGTGAGGGCCGCGTCGAAGGCCGCGTCCGCCGCGGCGGTGGCGTCCGCCGGCCGTGCCTGCACGGCGGCGGCGAACACCGGGGCGAGGTCCGCGCGCTCCCCGGGGTCGAAGATGTCGGCGGGCGCCGTCGCGTCGTACGCGGCGCCGAAGACGAGCGACTCGATCGAGACGATCACGTCCACGATGCTGGCGCGCTCCCAGCCCGCGTCCGCGAGCCCGGAGGCCACGGTCTCGTACATCTGCAGGGTGTGCGGGGAGTCGGCGACCGGCTGGACGGCCATGATCGGGATCATGGCCGTGTGCTGGGCGTAGCAGTCCCGGTAGGACCGCGCCCAGCTCTCGAGGGCCCGGTCCCACGGGACGGTGCCGAAGGCGGAGCAGTCGATGCCCTGGTTGATCGCGTCCTGGACCCGGATCAGCACCTCGCGCTTCGACGGCGTGTGGTTGTACAGGGCCGAGGTGGAGACCTTCAGCTCCCGCGCGAGCTCGGTCATCGTCAGGTGCCGGTAGCCCCGGGTGGCCACGATCTTGATCGCGGCCTTCGTGATCCGCTCCTCGGAGAGCACCGGATGGCGCGGGCGACCGCGACGCCGAGGGGCGGGGCCGGCGGGAGCCATGAGCAGATCCTCCTGCGGTCGGGGCATGTGGCGCTTCCTCCTGAGTCTAGGTGCAACGAGTTGGTGACGGCTCTTGACGAGCACGGGCCGGAGCCCATTTAATGAACCTAATTCATTTTAGTGTGAAGGAGAGCACAGTGACCGATCAACGCACCCTGGGCAGCGAGACCGCGATCGAGCGCGACGTCGTCGTCGTGGGGGCCGGCCCCGCCGGGCTCATGGCCGCCCGCACGCTCGTGGCCGCCGGGCGGACCGTGGCGGTCCTCGAGGCCCGCGACCGCGTGGGCGGGCGCACCTGGTCGAAGACCGTGGACGGCGCGTTCCTGGAGATCGGCGGGCAGTGGATCTCCCCCGACCAGACCGAGCTGCTGGCGTTGGTCGACGAGCTCGGCCTGGAGACCTACCAGCGCTACCGCGAGGGCGAGTCCGTCTACCTGGCGCCGGACGGGACCCGCCACACCTACACCGGCTCGATGTTCCCGGCGGGGGAGTCCACGATCGTCGAGATGGAGAAGCTCGTCGCGCTCCTGGACGGGCTCGTGGCCGAGATCGGCGCCACCGAGCCGTGGGCGCACCCGGCGGCCCGGGAGCTGGACACCATCTCCTTCCACCACTGGCTGCGGCAGCACTCCGACGACGAGGCCGCCTGCAGCAACATCGGGATCTTCGTGGCCGGCGGGATGCTGACCAAGCCCGCGCACGCGTTCTCCGTGCTGCAGGCCGTGCTCATGGCCGCCTCCGCCGGGTCCTTCTCGAACCTCGTGGACGAGGACTTCATCCTCGACCGGCGCGTGGTCGGCGGCATGCAGTCCGTCTCGGAGACCATGGCGGCGGAGCTGGGCGAGGACGTCGTCTTCCTGGACACCCCGGTGCGCACGATCCGCTGGGCCGGTGACGGCGGCACCTACGCCGAGCACGTCCCGGGCACCCCGGTGACCGTGTGGTCCGACCGGCTCACGGTGCGGGCGAAGGACGTGGTCGTGGCCGTCCCGCCCAACCTCTACTCCCGGATCTCCTTCGAGCCGCCCCTGCCGCGGCTGCAGCACCAGATGCACCAGCACCAGTCGCTGGGCCTCGTGATCAAGGTGCACGCCGTCTACGAGACGCCCTTCTGGCGGGACAAGGGCCTCTCCGGCACCGGCTTCGGCGCCCACGAGCTCTCCCAGGAGGTCTACGACAACACCAACCACGGGGACCCGCGCGGCACCCTGGTCGGCTTCGTCTCGGACGAGCGGGCCGACGAGCTCTTCGGCCTGCCCGCCGAGGAGCGCCGCCGGCTGATCCTCGAGTCCCTCTCCCACTACCTGGGGGAGGAGGCCCTGCACCCGGTGGTCTACTACGAGTCCGACTTCGGCTCCGAGGAGTGGACCCGCGGCGCCTACGCCGCCAGCTACGACCTCGGCGGCCTGCACCGCTACGGCGCCCACCAGCGCACCCCGGTGGGCCCGATCCGCTGGGCCTGCTCCGACCTCGCGGCCGAGGGCTACCAGCACGTCGACGGCGCCCTGCGGCAGGGCCGGCTCGCCGCGGCCGAGGTCCTCGGCGCCGGCTCGCTGACGGGCGCGGAGCGATGACCACCGCCGGGGTGCCGCGCTACGTGGTCGGCTACAGCGGCGACCGGCGCAGCCGGGACGCCGTGCGGCTGGGCGTCGCGCTCGCGCGCGACGTGGGCGCCGAGCTCGAGATCGTCCTCGTGCTGCGCGCGGACGACCCGTACCAGCAGGTCTACCCGCCGGTGGGGGACATCTCGCCCGTGCTCCGCCGGCAGGCCCACCAGTGGCTGCGCGAGGCCGCCGCCCTGGTGCCCGAGGGGATCACGGCCCGCACCCACGTGCGGGAGGCGCGGTCCGTGCCCACCGGCCTGGTCGAGGCCGCCACCGAGCTGGGGGCCGCGATGATCGTGGTCGGCGCCGGGACGGGCGGCGGCCGCTTCACCCTGGGTTCCGTGGTGAACGCGCTGCTGCACAGCTCGCCGGTCCCCGTGGCGCTCGCCCCGCGCCGGTATCCCGGGGACGAGCCACTGACCCGGGTCTACGCCGCCGTGGGCACCCGCCCCGGGGCGCACCAGGTCATCCGGGAGGCCGCCGAGGCGGTCGAGCGCTCCGGTCTGGAGCTGGAGCTCCTCTCGTTCCTCGAGGGCGAGGCCGCGGACCCGGGCGCCACCGAGCAGGCCCGCCGGCGCGTCGAGGAGCACCTGGAGGCCGCAGCGGCCGAGGCCCGCCGGACCGGGCCCGTGACCGTGCGGGTCGCCTCCGGGCGGACCCTCAAGAAGGCCGCGCAGGACGTCGACTGGGCTCCCGGCGGCCTCCTGCTCATCGGCTCGTCCCGCCTCGCCCAGGGGCGGCAGACCTTCCTGGGCACCACCGCAGCACGGCTGCTCAAGCACGTCCCGGTCCCGATGGTCGTGGTCCCACGACCGGCCCGCACGGAGGAGAACTGATCATGAGCGCTTCCGACATCGAGGCGCCGGCACGCTCCGGCACCGACAAGGGCCTGAGCAAGGGCGCCGTGGGGCTGCTCGGCTCCGTGGTCATCGGCGTCTCCTGCATCGCCCCGGCCTACACCCTCTCCGCCGCCCTGGGCCCCACCGCCGCGGAGGTCGGCACCTCCCTGCCGGCGATCTTCCTGGTGGGCTTCATCCCCATGCTGCTCGTGGCCTTCGGCTACCAGCAGCTCAACCGGGCCATGCCGGACTCTGGCACCACCTTCACCTGGGGCTCCAAGGCCTTCGGGCCGTGGCTGGGCTGGATGGGCGGCTGGGGGCTGCTGGCCGCCACCATCCTGGTGCTCTCCAACCTCGCCGGTGTGGCCGTGGACTTCCTCTACCTCGCCCTCGCCCAGATCACCGGCAACGACGCCATCGCCGAGCTGACGCGCAACGTGCCCGTCAACGTGGCCACGTGCCTCGTGTTCGTGGCCCTGGCCGCCTGGATCTCGTACCGCGGGATGGAGACCACCAAGGCGTTCCAGTACGTGCTCGTGGCGTTCCAGGCGATCGTGCTCCTGTGGTTCTCGATCGCGGCCTTCGGCCACGTGGCCGCCGGCACCGCCTACGAGGGGCTGACCGTGCGCGCCGAGTGGTTCAACCCGTTCGGCGTGGAGTCCTTCTCCGCGTTCGCGGCGGGCGTGTCCCTGTCCGTGTTCATCTACTGGGGCTGGGACGTGGTGCTCACCATCAACGAGGAGACCAAGGGCTCGGCGACCACCCCGGGCAGGGCCGCCCTGACCACCATCTTCGTGATCGTGGCCCTCTACATGACCATCGCCCTCGCGGTGCTCACGTTCTCCGGGGTCTCCGACCAGGGGCTGGGGATGGGCAACGAGGAGATCCAGGAGAACATCTTCGCGGCCCTCGCGGGGCCCGTGATGGGCCCCTTCGCGATCCTGATGTCCCTCGCGGTGCTGTCCTCCTCGGCGGCCTCCCTGCAGTCCACGTTCGTCTCCCCGGCCCGCACGATGCTGGCCATGGGTTACTATGGCGCGCTGCCGGGGAAGTTCGCCCGGGTCACCCCGCGGTTCCAGACCCCGGGCTACGCGACGATCGCGGCGGCCGTGATCTCCGCCGGCTTCTACGCCGTGATGCGCGTGGTCTCCGAGAACGTCCTCTGGGACACCATCACCACCCTCGGCATGATGGTCTGCTTCTACTACGGGGTCACCGCCCTGGCCTGCGTGTGGTACTTCCGCCGCGAGGCCTTCAGGGGGCCGAAGAACGCGTTCACCAAGTTCCTCGCGCCGCTGCTCGGGGGGATCCTGCTGCTCGTGTTCTTCGGGCAGACGGCCTACGACTCGATGGACCCGGACTACGGCTCCGGCTCGCAGATCGGCGGCGTGGGCCTCGTGTTCCTCCTGGGCGTGGGCATCCTGCTGCTCGGCGTCGCGATGATGCTCGTCCAGTACCGGCGCAACCCGGCCTTCTTCCGGGAGCGCTTCGAGACCACCGAGCTGCCGGTCCTGGACTAGCTCCTCCCTCATCCCCCTTGCGGAGGGGAGAGGGGCCGGTCACCAAATGTTGACGCGCTCCTCCGGGGGCAGCCACAGGCCGTCGCCGGGGCGGGTGCCGAAGGTGTCGTGGAACGCGAACATGTTCTGCACCACCCGGTTGCAGCGGAACTCGTCCGGGGCGTGCGGGTCGGTGGCCAGCCGGTTGACCAGCTCCTGCTCCCGGGCGGTCGAGCGCCACAGCGCCGCGTAGGCGTAGAAGAAGCGCTCCGCGCCGGTCAGGCCGTCGAGCACCGGCGCGCTGTCCTGGTCCAGGCCCCGCTCGGCCAGGGACATCCGGTAGGCCACCAGGGCGATCTCCAGCCCGCCCAGGTCCCCGATGTTCTCGCCCACCGTGAAGGCCCCGTTGACGCGGTGCCGGGCCGGGTCCAGCCCGCGCGGCGTGCAGCCGTCGTACTGGGCGACGAGCGCGGCGGTGCGCCGGGCGAACTCCGCCCGGTCCTCGTCCGTCCACCAGTTCTCCAGGTGGCCCCGGGCGTCGTACTTGGCGCCCTGGTCGTCGAAGCCGTGGCCGATCTCGTGGCCGATCACGGAGCCGATCGCGCCGTAGCACACGGCGTCGTCGGCCTCGATGTCGAAGAACGGCGGCTGCAGGATCCCGGCGGGGAAGACCACCTCGTTGAGCACGGGGTGGAAGTAGGCGTTGACCCAGTGGGGGTAGAGGAACCACTCGCCGCGGTGCACGGGGGTGCCCATCTTCCCGACGGTGCGGTCGTGCTCCAGCGCCAGCCCCGCCCGGACGTTGCCGAGCAGGTCCTCGGGGTCCGGCTCCAGGGAGGAGTAGTCCCGCCAGGTCTCCGGGTAGCCGACCTTGACGGTGAACGTGGACAGCTTCTCCAGGGCGCGGGCCCGGGTGGCCCCCGACATCCACTCGAGCCGCGAGATCCGCTCCCGGTACGCGGCCAGCAGGTGCGCCACGAGCTGCTCCACCCGGGCCTTGTGCGCCGGCGGGAACCAGCGGGCCACGTACTCGCGCGCCACGTCGTCGCCGAGGATCCGGGTGACCAGGAACTCGGCCCGCTTCCAGCGCTCGCGGGGGCGGGTGATCCCGGACAGGGCGGTGCTGTAGAAGCGGAAGTTCTCCTCGACGAACGGCCGGGGCAGGAACGGGGCGCGCTTGGACACGATCCGCCACGACTGCCAGATCCGGATCTGCTCCTCGGACCACTCCTGCCACAGCCGGCCCAGCTGCGTCACGAAGGAGGGCTGGCGCACGATGACCCGGTCGAAGATCCCCGCGCCGCGCTCCGGGGCGGTGCCCTCGAGCCACGCCGTCCACGGGAAGCCGGGCGCCATGGCCTCCAGGCCGGCCACATCCACGGGGTTGTACATCTCCTCGACGTCCCGTGCGGAGACGGTGTCCCAGTGGGCGGCGGCGAGCTGCGTCTCCATGGCGAGCACGGTCGCCGCGGCGTCCCGGGCGGGCACGCCCCAGCGGGCCGGCAGGCCCGCGAGCTCGAGCATCGCCGCGACGTGGGCGGTGAACGCCGTGCGCAGCCGCTCGTGCTGCGGGTCCGTGTAGTAGCTGTCCGTGGGCAGGGACAGCCCGTCCTGACGCAGGAAGAAGGAGTAGCGGGAGGAGTCCCGGGAGTCGTTCTCCACGAAGAAGGACAGCGGCCCGTCCACGCCGGTGCGGTGCAGGGCGGCCGAGGCGCGGGCGAGTCCCTCCCGGCCCCGGGCGGCGTCGAGCACCGCGAGGTCCGGGGCCAGGGCGGCCAGGCCGCGGCGCTCGATCTGCTCCTCGTCGAGGAAGGACCGGTACAGCGCCCCCATCCGCGACCCGGCGGGCGCCTCCTGCACGATCTCGTGCACCCGCTGCGTGTTCCGGTCGGTGAGGATCGCGGAGGCACCGTCGAACGCGCGGTCGTCCGGCAGCTCGTGCGCCTCGATCCAGCCGCCGTTGACGTGGCGGTACAGGTCGTCCTGCGGTCGGACGCCGGGATGGACGTGCTGCAGCTCGAGGCCGGAGTCGGTGGTCACGAGAGCTTCCCCTGTCGTCGTGGCGGGGCGGAGGGCGCGGGGGCGTCCGCCCGGCTCCAGCCTGCGGACGACGGCGCCGCGGCCCGCTTCGCGCGGGCCACGGCGTCCGTGCTGCTCGTCACCCCCGTGCACCGGGGGCGACGACGGGTCAGCTCGCGGCCGGCTCCGGGCTCGCGGACCCTGCCGCCTCGTCGGCGCCCAGCCACTCGGCCTCGAGCTCCTCGAGGGAGCCGTCCTCCTGCATGGCCGCCAGCGTCTCGTTGACCTGGTCCAGCAGGGCCGTGTTGCCGGTCTTGACGGCCAGGCCCAGCTGCTCCCCGGTCTCGATCTCCTCGACCAGCTGCAGCTCGGGGTTGTCCTCGATCGCGGGGCCGGTCACGGAGATGTTGCCGAGCGCGGCCTCGACGTCGTCGGTGTTAAGCCCCTGGATCATCAGCGAGGAGGTCTCGTACTGGACCACGTCCGCGCCGTTGTCCTGGGCGTAGGCCTCCCCGGTGGTGGCCTGCTGCACGCCGATGCGCTTGCCCGCGATGTCCGCCACGGAGCGGATGTCCGAGCCGGGCGCGACCAGGAGGGCGAGGTTGTCGTCGAGGTACGGCTCGGAGAAGTCCATCACCGACTCGCGCTCCTCGGTGATCGTCATGCCGGACGCGGCGAGGTCGCACTGGTCGGTGTCCAGCGCGGAGCCCGTCTCGATGGCCTCGAAGGGCGTGGTGATGACGTTCGACTCCACGCCGAGGTCCTGTGCGATCCGGTCGACCAGGTCGATGTCGAAGCCCACGGTCTCGCCGTTCTCGACGTACTCGAACGGGGCGTAGGGGATGTCCGAGCAGACCGTGAGGGTGCCGGAGCTGATCAGGCTCAGCTCGCCCTCGCCGGCGGCCTCCTCGCCCCCTCCGGTGCTCGTGCACGCGCTCAGGGCCAGCGCGGAGACGGCCAGCACGGACAGGGTCGCTGCCCCGTGGAACCTGCTCTTCATGGATCTGTCCTTCCCTCGGGAGGTGGCGGGCCGCCGCCGGCTGCACGGCGTCGTGCCCGGTGCGCGGCCCGCCGGTGAATGTGCCTCAGTGTAGGTGTTCGCGCGTTGCCGGGATGTTGCACACCACTGGTCGGTAGTCAATTCATTGTCCCCACTCCGGGCGACACCTCCGGGGCGGCGCGCCTGGGCGGCCGCGGCGGAGCCGTCCGGCGTCGGCCGTGCCCGGCGGATTCGGCACAATGGCCCCATGACCCGCACCGAGGACCAGCGCCGCAGCGACCGGGGCGCGCGATGACCGCGCCGCAGGCCCCCGCGAGCGTGCGCGTGGACGTGTGGCTGTGGGCGGTGCGCGTGTTCAAGACCCGCTCCGCCGCCACGGCCGCGTGCCGCGCCGGCCACGTGAAGATCGACGGCACCTCGGTCAAGGCCGCCCAGCCGGTGCGGCCCGGCCAGCGGGTGACCGTGCGCCGTCCCGGTCACGAACAGGTCCTGGAGGTGGTGCAGCTGCTGACCAAGCGCGTCGGGGCGCCCGTCGCCGCGAAGGCCTACGTCGACCACAGCCCGCCCCCGCCCCCGGCGCTGCACGCCGCGGTCCCGCGGCGGGACCGGGGCACCGGGCGGCCCACCAAGAAGGACCGCCGGGAGATGGACCGCCTCCGGGGGCTGTGACGGCGTCCGCGCGGCGTTCCGTGCGCGCTCCCAGGAAGGCGCAGAATAATCCGCACTGCACGTGTGCCGTGGGTCACCCCGCCGTCCGGCGGTCCGACCCGCGGCCGGAACCCGAGGAGTTCGACCCATGGCACTGCTGGACACATCGGTGTGGACCGGAAAGATCTACGTCAACGGATGGCGCGACGGCCGCGGCGGCACCGAGGACGTCACGAACCCGTCGACGGACGAGACGCTGGGGCAGATCGGCTTCGCCTCCCCCGAGGACGTGTACGAGGCGGCCGAGAAGGCCGCAGCGGCCCAGAAGGAGTGGGCGGCGCTGAAGCCCTCCGAGCGCGCCGCGGTGCTGCGTCGCGCCGGCCTGCTGTTCGAGGAGCACGCCGAGGAGGTCATGGACTGGGTGGTCCGGGAGACCGGGGCGATCCAGCCCAAGGCCGGGCTGGAGGCCTCGGTTGCGGCCGCGGAGTGCTACGAGTCCTCGGCGCTGCCGAGCCACCCGCACGGGGAGTACCTGCCCTCCGACGCCCCGCACTGGTCGCTGTCCCGCCGGGTGCCGGTCGGGGTGGTCTCCGTGATCTCGCCGTTCAACTTCCCGCTGATCCTCTCGATCCGCTCCGTGGCCCCCGCCCTGGCCCTGGGCAACGCGGTGCTGCTCAAGCCGGACCCCCGCACCTCGGTCACCGGCGGCGCGCTCATCATGCGCGTCTTCGAGGAGGCCGGGCTGCCGCCCGGCGTCCTGCAGCTGCTGCCCGGCGGCGGTGACGTCGGGGCCGCCACGGTCGAGGCCCCGCACGTGAACGTCGTGTCCTTCACCGGGTCCACGGCCGCCGGCCGGCACGTGGGCGCCGCGGCGGCGCAGCACCTCAAGCGCGCCCACCTCGAGCTGGGCGGCAACAACGTGGTCATCGTCCTGCCCGGCGCGGACGTGGACCTGGCCGCGGGGGTCGGGGCGATGGGCTCCTTCTTCCACCAGGGACAGATCTGCATGACCACCGGGCGCCACCTGGTGCACGAGGACCTGCACGACGAGTACGTGGACAAGCTCGCGGCGAAGGCGGAGGCCCTGGTGGTCGGGGACCCCTCCGGCGGACCCGTGCACCTCGGCCCGATCATCGACGAGCGCCAGCTCAAGGCCATCGACGCGATCGTGCAGGAGACCGCCATCGCCGGCGCCCGGGTGGTGGCCGGGGGGTCCCACGAGGGCCTGTTCTACCGGCCCACGGTGCTCTCCGAGCTGACCCACGAGATGACGGCCTGGAAGGACGAGATCTTCGGGCCGGTGGCGCCCGTGATGAAGGTGTCCAGCGCGGAGGAGGCGGTGGAGTTCGCCAACGCCTCCGAGTACGGGCTCTCGGTGTCCATCGTCGGGGACGTCGGCGAGGCCATGAAGATCGCCGACAGGATCCGCTCCGGCAAGATCCACATCAACGAGATGACGGTCGCCGACGAGGCCAACGCCCCCTTCGGCGGCATGGGCGCCTCCGGCACCGGCTCCCGGTTCGGCGGGCCGACCGCCAACATCGACGCGTTCACCGAGACGCAGTGGATCACGATCAGCCCGGACGTCCCGCACTACCCCTTCTGAGCACCGCCGCTCCCGGGCCGCGTCCCGTCCGGGGGTGCGCCGCGGGGGGCGGGAGGTCGTCGGTAGCCTGGACCGGTGACGACGACCTCCCGCCCCCGCGGCCTCAACCGGCAGATCCTGGCCCTGGCCGTCCCCGCCTTCGGGGCGCTCGTGGCCGAGCCGCTGTTCCTGCTGGCGGACTCCGCGATCGTCGGCCACCTCGGCACCCCCCAGCTCGCCGGCGTGGGCGTGGCCGCGGCCGTCCTGCAGACGGTCGTGGGGCTCATGGTCTTCCTCGCCTACAGCACCACCCCTGCGGTGGCCCGGCACCTCGGTGCGGGCCGGCTCCAGGAGGCCGTGGCGGTGGGCCGGGACGGGCTGTGGGTGGCCGCGGGGTTCGGCCTGCTCCTGTCCGCGGCGGGCTGGGCGCTGGGCCGGCCGCTGCTGGCGCTGATGGGCGCGCGCGGCGAGGTCCTGGAGCACGCCGTCGTCTACCTGCACTGGTCCCTGCCCGGACTGACCGCCATGCTCCTGGTGCTCGCGGCCACCGGTGTGCTCCGCGGCCTCCAGGACACCAGGACCCCGCTGCTCATCGCCGGGGTCGGGGCCGCGGCCAACGCGGGGCTCAACCTCCTGCTCGTGCACGGGGCGGGCCTGGGGGTGGCCGGCGCGGCGATCGGCACGAGCGCCGTGCAGTGGGCCATGGCGCTGGCGTACCTGCGGATCCTCCGCCGGCTCGCCCGCGAGCACGGCGTGGGGCCCGCGACCACGTGGCCCCGGCTGCGCTCGCACCTCACGGTGGGCTCCTGGCTCATGCTGCGCACCGTCTCCCTGCGGGTCGCGATCCTCGCGACCGTCCTGGTGGTCACGGGACAGGGCGCCCAGAACCTCGCCGCGCACCAGCTCGTGATGACGTTCTTCAACTTCCTGGCCTACGCCCTCGACGCCCTCGCCATCGCGGCGCAGGCGCTGCTGGGCCGGGACATGGGGGCGCGGGACGTGACCGACCCCGTGCAGCGGCGGGCGGTCCGGGCTCTCATGAACCGGCTGGTCCTGTGGGGGCTCGGCTTCGGCGTGGTCACGGGCCTCCTGGTGGCCCTGGTCGGCACCCGGCTGGGGTTCCTGCTCAGCCCCGATCCCGCGGTGCAGGCCCTGTTCGCGGCGGCCCTGCTGGTGGTGGCGGTCGGCCAGCCGCTGGCCGCGTACGTCTTCGTCCTGGACGGGGTGCTCATCGGGGCCGGGGACGCCCGCTACCTCGCGGTGGCCGGAGTGCTCAACCTGGCGGTCTACGCCCCGCTGCTGCTGCTCGTGGCGCACTCCGCCGGGACGGGGACCGGAGGGTTCGTGTGGCTGTGGACCGCCTACGCCGGCGGCTACCTGGGGGCCCGGGCCCTGACCCTGGGGCTGCGGGCCCGCGGCGACTCCTGGCTGCTCCGGAACGCACGGTAACAACCCGGAGCGCACCCGGTGTTGTGGGGCGGATCACCTACGATGCAGACATGAACAGTGATCCTCGCGCAGAGAACCAGCCCACCGCCGACTCCGGGCACAACGTCGTGCTCGTCGGCATCGACGGATCCGACCAGGCCCGCCACGCGCTCGAGCGCGCCCTCGAGGAGGCCCGCGCCCAGGACCTGACCGTGCGCCTGCTCGGCGCCTATCCGGTCATCGGGGTCGGGGACCCCGGCCTCGAGATGCGGTTCACCGAGGCCGTGATGAAGGAGAACGCCGGCCACCTGGCCGAGGCCCGGCAGACCGTGGAGCAGGCGGGGCTGCCCGTCGAGGTCGTGGAGGCGGGCGGGGACGCCGCCAAGGCCGTCGTGGAGCAGTCGGGCGAGGCCGCGCTCGTGGTCATGGGCAAGCGCGGCCGCGGCGGCGCGCTGCGCGGCCGGCTGGGCTCGGTGTCCGCGGCGGTCGCCGCGCACGCGAAGTGCCCGGTGATCATCGTCCCCGAGGCCGCCGAGAGCCGGAGCCCCGAACGGCACCCCGAGCGGCGCGGCGGCAGCGCGGGCGACTTCGCGCTCGAGGCCGACGGGCCGGTCAAGGCCGACCAGATCGACTTCACCGGCCGGGTGGTCGTGGGCCTGGACGCCCTCGGCTCCCGCAGCCCGGCGCTGGGCAAGGCCGTGGCCTACGCCCAGGAGCACGGCAAGGCCCTGGCGCTGGTCTCCGTGAACGGAGCCCTGTCCGGCACGCCCTCCTGGTTCCAGGACGAGTTCAACCAGGCCCGGTACTTCCACGAGGCGGACCAGAAGCTCACCCAGATCTCCGACGAGATCGCCGCGCAGCACCCCGAGCTGACGGTCGAGCACCACATCTTCGTGGGCCGGCCCGCCCGCATCCTGATGAACGCCACGCACTCCGCGGACATGGTCGTGGTGGGCTCCCGCGGCATCGGCGGCTTCCGGGGGCTGCTGCTCGGCTCGGTCTCCCAGGCGGTGCTGGAGAACGCCACCGGCCCGGTCATGGTGGTGCCCGCGCACCGCCCCTGAGCACCCCACCCCCACGGCGAGACCAGGAGGCGGCACCCCATGCCGGAACAGATCGTCGTCGGCTACGACGGCTCCGAGAACAGCGAACGGGCCCTGGACTGGGCGATCCAGGAGGCCGGTACCCTCGCCGGCGAGCTCAGGGTGGTGGTCTCCATGGGCCGGCCCGTCGCCGTGGACCCCAGTCTCTACGGGCCGTTCCTGGAGGCGATCGAGGAGGAGGCGGACAAGGTCGCCGCCGCCGCCGTCACCCGGGCCCGGGACGCCGGCGTCACCGCGGTCGCGGTCGTCGAGCGCGGTGACGCGGCCGGGGTGCTGGTGCACGAGTCGGAGGACGCCGCGTCCCTGGTGCTCGGCCGCCGGGGCCGGCGCGGGGTGCGGGGCCGCCTCGGATCGGTCACGGCCGCGGCGGCGGCGCACGCGAAGTGCCCCGTGATCGTCCTCCCGGACCGCTGGGACCCGCGGGCACGGGACGCCCGCGGGGCGACCGGCCCCTTCGCGGGCCGCGTGGTGGTCGGCGTGGACCGGCTCGGCCGGGACAACCCGGCCGTCCTGGCGGCCGGGCGGTACGCCGCACGGCACGGCGCGGGCCTGGCGCTGGTCACCGTGGTGCCGGAGGCCATGAGCATGCCGACGGGCTCCGCGGACCTGGACCGGGCCGTGCGCGAGCAGCTCACCGAGCCCGCCCAGTCCCTCGTGGACCAGGTGGCGGAGTCGGTCCGGGAGGACCACCCGGAGCTGGACGTCGAGACGTTCGTCTTCTCCGGCCAGCCGGCGGACCAGCTCGTGGAGGCCGGGCGGTCGGCGGAGCTCGTGGTGGTCGGCAGCCGCGGCTACGGCGGGTTCCGCGGGCTGCTCATGGGCTCCGTCTCCCAGGCCGTGCTGCAGGAGGGTGAGGGTCCCGTGATGGTGGTCCCGGCCCGCCGGAAGAGCTGACCCGTCCGCCCGCAGGAGGAGCCCCCGCCCGTCCAGGACCGGGGGCTCCTCCTGCGGGCGGATCCGCCGAGCGGTGCCGGCGGGCCATCCTGGGGACGAGCCCGCGGAGCGCCCGCGGACGGACGGGAGCACACCGTGGACCGCAGAGCACTCGCCGCGACCGCCCTGACCCTCGCCGCGCTCACCGGGTGCTCGGGCGGGGCGGCGGACCCGGTGGAGGTCCCCGCCCGGCCGGCCGGGTCCAACGTCCTGGACTCCGCCGGCGTCCTGACGGACGCGCAGGAGCAGCAGCTCGACGCCCTGATCGAGGACCGCGGGGCCGGCACGGACGCGGCACGCGTCGCCGTGCTCACGGTGGAGGAGGCGACCGGGTCGATCGAGGACTACGCCCGCGAGGTCGCCACCGCCTGGGAGGTGGGCGACGCCGGGGCGGACAACGGCGTGCTCGTGGTCGCCGCCACCGGGGACCGGGAGCTGCGCATCGAGACCGCGGACGGGGTGCGCGAGCGGTTCTCGGACGACGAGGCGGAACGCGTGGTGGAGGACGTGCTGGCGCCGGCCTTCGCGGACGAGCGCTACGCGCAGGGCCTCGGCGAGGCCGTCGAGCAGATCCACGTCTACGCGCAGGGCGGGGAGCCGCCGCGGGAGCCCTTCGACTGGGCCCTGCTCGGCTGGGTCGCGGGCGGCTTCGGCCTGGTCGGCGTGCTGGTGGCGTGGTGGATCGCCGCGGACCTCCGCCGCCGGCGCCGGATCGCCGACGAGGAGCTGCGGGCGGCCCGGCAGCGCGACCCGGAGCTGCGGCTCACCGAGGAGCAGCACGCGGCGTACCGGACGTACCGCTACCACCACCGCAAGCCGGACGCCGTCACGAACCCGGCCGTGTGGCTCCCGCTCTACCTGGCCAACCCGGGGCTGTACTCCGGCGGCTCGGGCGGCGGCACGAGCGGTGACGGGCAGGGCGGCTCCTCGTTCGGCGGGGGCGGCGGATTCACCGGCGGCGGGGCGTCCGGCAGCTACTGAGCCGCCCCGCACGGGGCGGGGCGGCTCAGGCGGGGAGTCCGCGCCGGGCGGCCACGAGGGAGAGCAGGTGCCGGTGCACCGTGGTCTCCCCGGTCAGCTCGGGGTGGAACGAGATGCCGACGACGGCGCCGCTCGCCACCGCGACCACCTCGCCCCGGTGCCGGGCGAGGACCTCGACGCCCTCGCCGACGCGGGTCACCGCGGGGGCGCGGATGAAGGCCGCGCGCACCACGTCCCCGCCGCGGCCCCACGCGAGCACGACCTCCTCGGAGGCCGTCTGGGGTCCGAACGCGTTGCGGGCCACGGTGATGTCCAGGACCTCGAGGGTCTGCTGGCCGGGGGCTGGGTCCTCGATGCCGGACGCGAGCAGGATGAGGCCGGCGCACGTGCCCAGCGTGGGCAGGCCGCCGAGCACGGCGTCCCGCAGCGGCTCCCGCAGCCCGAACAGGCGCAGCAGCCGGTCCACGGTGGAGGACTCCCCGCCGGGCAGGACGATCGCGTCCAGCCCGGCGAGCTGCTCGGCCGTCTTCACGAGCACGGGCTGGGCGCCCAGCTCCCGCAGCATCGCGGCGTGCTCGGCGACCCCGCCCTGGAGGGCGAGGACGCCCACGCGGGGCGCGGAACTCACCAGCCGCGCTCCGCGAGCCGGTGCGGGGCGGGGAGGTCGCCCACGTTGATGCCGACCATCGCCTCGCCGAGCCCGCGGGAGGCCTCGGCGATCTTCTCGGGGTCGTCGAAGTAGGCGGTGGCCTTCACGATGGCCTGCGCCCGGGCCGCGGGGTTGCCGGACTTGAAGATCCCGGAGCCCACGAACACGCCGTCGGCACCGAGCTGCATCATCATGGCGGCGTCCGCGGGGGTGGCCACGCCGCCGGCGGTGAACAGCACGACCGGCAGCTTCCCGGTGCGGGCGACCTCGAGGACGATGTCGTAGGAGGCCGCGAGCTCCTTCGCCTTCACGTAGAGGGCGTCGGGGGAGATCCGGTAGAGGGCCTGCAGCTCGGCGATCTGCCCGCGGATGGTGCGGATGTGCTTGGTGGCCTCGGAGACGTCGCCGGTGCCGGCCTCGCCCTTGGAGCGGATCATCGCGGCGCCCTCGGCGAGCCGGCGCAGGGCCTCGCCCAGGTTGGTGGCCCCGCACACGAACGGGACGGTGAAGCGCTGCTTGTCGATGTGGTTGACGTAGTCGGCGGGGGAGAGGACCTCGGACTCGTCGATGTAGTCGACCTTCAGGTGCTCGAGCACCTGCGCTTCCACGAAGTGGCCGATGCGCACCTTCGCCATGACGGGGATGGAGACGGCGGCCTGGATGCCCTCGATCAGGTCGGGGTCGGACATGCGGGCCACGCCGCCCTGGGCGCGGATGTCGGCAGGCACGCGCTCGAGGGCCATCACGGCCACGGCGCCGGCGTCCTCGGCGATGCGGGCCTGCTCGGCGGTGACGACGTCCATGATGACGCCGCCCTTGAGCATGTCGGCGAGGCCGCGCTTGACGAGCGGGGAGCCGGTCAGCGGGGTCGCGTCCGAGGCGGTGGGGCGGGTGGTGCCGCCGGCGGGGTTCTGGGCATGGGCAGTCTGCAGATCGGTCATGGAGTCCATCCTGCGGCCGGAAGTGGTCCACCGACAGGTCCACCATCGATAGAATCTGTTGGACCACAGGAGTTCCGAGGGAGAGGAGCGGACCGTGCGGCACCCCCACGACGTCGAGCTGCCCGTGCGCGTGGACCGGGCCGATCCCGCGCCGCTGCCCGCCCAGCTCGTCCAGCAGCTGCGGGAGCTGGTGGTCTCCGGGACCCTGCGCCCGGGGGACGCGCTGCCCTCCACCCGCGGGCTCGCCGCCCGGCTGGGGATCTCGCGGGGCTCCGTGGTCACCGCCTACGACCAGCTCCACGGCGAGGGCTATCTGCACGCCACCAACGGCGCCACGGTGGTCCACCCCGATCTGGCCCGCTCCCGCACGGAGCCCCCGGCGGCCCGGCCCGGCCCCCGCCCGGCCGCGGCGCCGCGGCGCCGGACCCGGGAGCGGCCCATGATCGACCTCACGCCCGGCCGGCCCGACACCGGACGGCTGGCCACCCCGCAGTGGCGCGCCGCGTGGCGGGACGCCGCGGCCGCCGCCGGCACGGGGGCGCCCCCGCCCCAGGGCTCGGAGCCGCTGCGCGAGCAGATCGCCGAGCACCTGCGGCTGATGCGCGGCGTGGTCCGGGACCCCGAGGACCTCTTCGTCACGGCGGGCGCGCGGGACGGGCTCCAGCTGCTGCTCGCGGTGCTCGGCGGCCACGCGGGCCGCGGGCTGCGCGTCGCCGTCGAGGACCCCGGCTACCCCTCGCTGCGCCGGGTGCCGGAGCGGCTCGGCCACGAGGTGCTGCCGGTGCCGATCGACGACCAGGGCCTCGACCCCGCCCGGCTGCCGTCCGGGGCGTGGGCCGGCCCGGGGGAGTGGGAGATCGAGCGGCCCCCGGACGCCGTGATCGTCACCCCCAGCCACCAGTACCCCCTCGGGGCGTCGATGCCCGCCGCCCGCCGGCTCGAGCTGCTCGGCTGGGCGCGCGCCCACGACGCGCTGATCGTGGAGGACGACTACGACTCCGAGCTGCGCTACGTGGGCGAGCCGCTGCCCGCGCTGTCCTCCCTCGACCACGCCCCGGGCGCCGTCCCGGAGCCCCCCGCCCCCGGCCGGCTGCTCGGCGCCGGCGGCCACGTGGCCACGCTGGGCTCCTTCACCAAGGTCCTCGCGCCCGGGCTGGGGGTCGGCTACCTGCTGGCCCCGCCCGCCCTCCGGGAGGACCTGCTGCGGCTGCGCACGGACCTCGGCAACCCGGCCTCCGCGGTCGCCCAGGACGCCATGGCCCGTTTCCTGGCCGACGGCGGCCTGCGCCGGCACACCGCTCGGATGCGGCGGGAGTACCGGCGCCGGCGGGACCTGCTCACCGCGGCCCTCGCCGGGGTCCACGGGGTGCGGGCCGTGCCCATGGACGGGGGGCTGCACGCCGTCCTCGAGTTCACCGGGGAGGTGCCCCTGGCGGAGCAGGACGTCGTGGATCGGGCCGCGGCCGCGGGCGTGCGGGTGGCGGCGCTGGGCTCGTACTGGGCGCACGGCGCGGGGGGCGGCCGCCGCGGCGTCGTCGTCGGCTTCGGCGCCACCGGTGCCGCCCCGGAGGGGGACGCCCTGCCGGACGCCCTCGCGGTCCTGGCCCGGGTGCTCTCGGCGCCCTGCCCCGCACGCGGTCGCTAGACTGGCCGGTGCCCCGGGGGTCTCCCCGCCGGGGCCCTCCCGCGAGCACGTTCCCGAAAGGCGCACCGTGAACCCCGACCCGAGCACCGGCATCCACCGCGACCTGTTCGCGCCCACGCTGCTGCGCGCGCTCGTGGCGCTGGTGTTCGGCGCCGTGACCGTGTTCTGGCAGGAGCCGACGCTGCCCGTGGTGGCCTGGGGCGTGGGGCTGTACCTCGTGCTCACGGGCGCGGCGAGCGTGCTCCTGCAGCTGCGCCTCAACGGCAACGACCACGTGGACATGGGCCCCACCCGGCAGATCCCGCAGTCCTACGGCGTGCTGTACCTCCTGGGCGGGGTCTTCACGATCCTCGGCGCCGACACCCCCGCGTGGCTCGTGGTCTACGCGGCGTCCATCATGGGCCTGGCCGGGCTCACGGAGCTGGCGCTCGGGCTGAAGTTCCGCACGACCTTCCCGCTGGGCCGCGACTGGACCATCGCCGGGCTGGTCACGGTCCTCGCCGCCACCGGTCTCGTGCTCGTGGTGGACCTCGGCCCCAAGGCGCTCTTCGGGGTGGTGGGGGCCGCCGCGGTGGTCATCGGCGTCACCCACCTGCTGGCCGCCCTCACGCTCCGGCACGAGGACCGCCGGGGACGGGCCCCCGCCGGGACCGCGTAGACTGGGCTACCGCACGGCAGGCCCCGGCCCCGCCGGGGACATCAGCTCACGAGGAGGACCAGTGGCACAGCGCAAGGGCTCGAGAGGCGGCTTCCGGGCCGACGTCAAGGGCCCCCTGATCCTGTCCGCCGTGCTCGCGGCGATCGCGTTCGTCGCCGTGGGCATCTTCGCCAGCGGCGGCACGGACAACGCCCTGCGCCTGGACCTCGCCTTCATCGCCGCCGGCATCGCGTTCATCGTGACGCTCGTGATCAGCGCCACGCTGATGATCGTCGAAAAGCCCAACGACCCCCACCTCGGCGCGGGCACGGGCGTCAACCGCTCCTCGGCCAAGCTCTACGCCGAGGCCCGGGCCCGGCGGCAGGCCGCCGCGCGGCCCCCCGGCGAGGCCGAGTTCGGCCAGCGCGTCCGGCCCGACACCGAGGGCGAGGACCTCCTCGGCCGCCGCCCCGCCGACGGCTCCGCCCCGGCGGACGGCCCGGACGACGACGGCCCCGCCCCGCGCGCCTGAGCATCCCGCCCGCCTGAGGCCCCCGAACGAGCCGGACCCCGCTCGCCCGGGGGTCCCGCTCGTTCCGGGGCCCTGCGCGCTCCGCACCCGCTCCCGGGAGGGGCCCGCTCCGGCGGACAGCCCTGTCGCGTCCGGCCGGGCGCTGGGTAGATTGGGACGGCACCTGAGCAGCAGGGCCCGAACCCGCGCCCTGCTCGAGACCGGACGACGGGAACCAGCATGAGCCAGCAGCCGGAACCGCCCACCGAGGGCGACGAGGAGTTCGAGCGCAAGGTCCAGGAGCGGATGGCCGACCAGCAGGAGGACGGCGCCGACGAGGACCCCACGGACGTGGCCCAGGAGGACCACAAGTCCGAGGTGCCCGAGCTCGAGGAGAACGAGGAGAGCCCGGTCGACCCGGGCTCCGTCTGACCCCGGACCAGCGCCTGACACAACGCACGACGCCCCGGGAAGGGCCGATGGTCCTTCCCGGGGCGTCGTCGCGTCCGGCGGGCTCAGCGGCCGAAGCTCCGCAGCCGCAGCGAGTTCAGCACCACGAACACGGAGCTGAAGGCCATGGCGGCACCCGCGATCACGGGGTTGAGCAGCCCCGCGGCGGCCACGGGGATGGCCACCGTGTTGTAGGCGAAGGCCCAGAACAGGTTCGACTTGATGATCGACAGGGTCCGGCGGGACAGGGCGATGGCCGTGGGCACCGACCCGACGTCGCTGCGCACCACCGTGATGTCCGCGGCCTCGATCGCCGCGTCCGTGCCGGCGCCCATCGCGATCCCGAGGTCGGCCTGCGCCAGGGCCGCGGCGTCGTTGACCCCGTCGCCCACCATGGCGACCACGCGGCCGTCGTCCTGGAGATCGCGGACCACCGCGACCTTGCCCTCCGGGCTGACGTCGGCCACGACGTCCTCGGCGGCGATGCCCGCCTCCGCGGCGACGGCCCGGGCCACGGGCTCGTTGTCGCCGGTCAGCAGCATGGGCCGCAGGCCCAGCTCCTTGAGCCGGGCGACCGCCTCGCGGGCGTCGTCCTTGACGGTGTCGCGCAGGTCGACGAAGCCGACGAGGGCCCCGTCGACGGCCACGAGGATCGTGGTGAACCCGCCCTCCTGGGCGCGGCGCAGCGCGTCGAGCTGGGCGCCGTCCAGGCGCACGCCGTTCTCGGACAGCCACGTGGTGCGCCCGACCACCACCGAGCGGGAGTGCATCCCGTCCGCCACGTGCGCGCGGACGCCGCCGCCGGGGGCCGAGACGAACCCGGAGACCGGGAACCGGTGCGGGGTGGCCGCGGCCACCGCCCGCGCGATGGGGTGCTCGGAGTGCTGCTCCACGGTGGCCGCGAGGTCCAGCACCTGGTCCCGGGAGTACCCGGACACGGGCGTCACTGCCGCCACGGAGAGCTGCCCGCTCGTGACGGTGCCCGTCTTGTCCAGCACCACGGTGTCCACGGTGCGGGTGTCCTCGAGCACCTCGGCGCCCTTGATCAGGATGCCCAGCTGCGCGCCGCGCCCCGTGCCCGTGAGCAGGGCCGTGGGGGTGGCCAGGCCGAGGGCGCAGGGGCAGGCGATCACGAGCACGGAGACCGCGGCCACGAAGGACGCGTTCACGTCCCCGGTCAGCAGGAGCCAGCCGGCCAGCGTGGCGAGGGCGATCACCAGGACGACCGGGACGAAGACCCCGGAGATCCGGTCGGCCAGCCGTGCCACGGGGGCCTTGCTCGCCTGCGCCCGGGACACCATCCGGCCCATCTGGGCCAGGGTGGTGTCGGCGCCCACGCGGGTCGCCTCGACCAGCAGCCGGCCGTTGGTGTTGATCGTGGCGCCGGTGACGGTGTCGCCGACCTCCACCTCCACCGGGAGGGACTCGCCGGTGAGCAGGGACGTGTCCACGGCCGAGCGGCCGTCCACGACCACGCCGTCGGCGGCGATCTTCTCGCCGGGGCGCACGACGACCAGGTCCCCCGGGCGCAGCTGCTCCGCGGGCACGCTCGTCTCCACGCCGTCCCGCAGGACCACCGCGTCCTTCGCGCCGAGCTCCAGCAGCGCGCGCAGCGCCTCGCCGGAGCGGGCCTTCGCCCGGGCCTCCAGGTAGCGGCCCAGCAGCAGGAACGCGGTGACCAGGGCGCCGGTCTCGAAGTAGAGCTGGTGCCCGCTCATGTCCATCGCGTGGCCGAGCATCGCGCCGGCCGTCATGCCGGGCTCGCGCAGCAGGTTCCACAGCGAGAACAGGTACGCGGCGGACACGCCCAGGGACACGAGGGTGTCCATGGTGGAGGTCAGGTGCCGGGCGTTGACCGCCGCCGAGCGGTGGAACGGCCACGCCGCCCACGTCACGACCGGCAGGCTCAGGGCCGCGACCACCCAGCCCCAGTGCGGGAACTGGAAGCCGGGCAGCATCGAGATCACGAACACCGGGAGGGAGAGTGCGGCCGCCACGAGGAGGCGCCGGCGCAGGGACTCGGGCGAGCGCAGCGAGGACGCCTCGCGCCCGGCGACCCGGGCCATGGCGTCGGAGCCGTCCGGGCCGCCGGCGTCGTCGCCCCCGGGCGCGTTCTTGAGGACGGCCCCGTACCCGGCCTTCTCGACCGTCTCGACGACCTGCTCGTCGCTCACGCCCGCGGGGACGTGGACGGTGGCGGTCTCGAGGGCGAGGTTGACGGAGGCGTCGACGCCGTCGAGCCTGCCCAGCTTCTTCTCGACCCGGCTGACGCACGAGGAGCACGTCATGCCCGTGATCTCGAGCTCGAGGGTGCGCAGATGCCCGGCGACCTCGGTGGGGACGGGCGTGCGGGTCTCAGGCAACGGTGTACCCCGCTTCCTCGACGGCCTCCTCGATCTCGGCCGCCGACAGCTCGCGGGTGGACGTCACGACCACGGGGGAGACCCCGCCGGCCACGAGGTCGACGTCGACGGACTCGACGCCCTCCAGCTCGGTGAGCTCCTCGGTGACGGACCTGACGCAGTGGCCGCAGGTCATTCCGGAAACGTTGACGGTGGTCTGCACGATGGGCTCCTCGGGGTTTCGGTGGGGTGGTTCAGCGGGGTGGGTCAGCTCTTGAGCAGGCGCGCGATGGCCGCGGACGCCTCCTGGAGCTTGTCGTCGACACTCGTGACGTCCCCGGACTCCTGGGCGGCCTCGACGGCGCCCACGACGCAGTGGCTCAGGTGCTCGTCCAGCAGGCCCAGGCTCACGGCCTTGAGGGCCGACTGGATCGCGGAGATCTGGGTGAGGACGTCGATGCAGTACTTGTCCTCCTCGACCATCCGGTGGATGCCCCGGACCTGGCCCTCGATGCGCCGCAGGCGCTTGAGGTACGCGTCCTTGTCCTGGGTGTACCCGTGCGGCGGGGTCTGGGTCATGGGTCCTCCTCGGTCGTCCTGCAACCACTGTATACCCCTTGGGGGTATAGCTCAAGCGGCCGGTCCGCCGCGGCCCGGCGATGTGCCAATCTTGAGGCATGGCTTCACTGATCGAGGACTACGCCCTGCTCTCGAACATGCGCACGGGTCCGCTCGTCTCCCGCACCGGGTCCATCGACTGGCTGTGCGCGCCCCGGTTCGACTCCCCCTCGGTCTTCGGCGCCCTGCTCGGGGAGCCCGACCACGGGCGGTGGCTGCTCGCCCCCGCCTGCACGGTCGCGGAGGGGGCCAACGGCGAGGTCCTCGACGAGGAGGACAGCGGCGCCCAGGTCGCCGAGCGGTTCTACGTGGAGAACACGTTCGTGCTGCAGACCGTGTGGGTCACCGACTCGGGGTCCGTGCGCGTGACCGACTTCCTCCCGCTGACCTCCCGCACGGACGTGGTCCGCCGCGTCGAGGGCCTCACCGGCGAGGTCGAGATGTACCACGAGCTGCGGGTGCGCTTCGGCTACGGCGCCGTGGTCCCCTGGGTCAGCCGCTTCGAGGGGGAGGAGGACCCCGGCGGCGGCGACCCCGCGCCCCCCATGCTCGTGGCCATGGCCGGCCCGGACGCCCTCGTCCTGCGCGGTGAGCCCCTCCCCGAGTCCACGGACGACGACGACGAGCGCCGCCACCGCGGGACCTTCACCGTCTCCGCCGGCCAGGCACGGGACTTCGTCCTCACGCACTTCCCGTCCCACCGCACGCCCCCGGCGCCGGTCGACGTCAACGAGCAGCTCACCCGGACCGTGGAGCTGTGGCAGGACTGGTCCGGGCTGTACTCCCCGCCGGCCGTCGGGGAGGACGAGCCCGTGCACATCGTCCCGGTCCGCGGCCACGCCGTGGCCCGGCGCTCGGACGTGGTCCGGCGCTCGCTGCTCGTGGTGCGGGCGCTGATGCACCAGGAGACGGGCGGGCTCGTGGCCGCCCCCACCACGTCCCTGCCGGACGTGGTGGGCGGGGAGCGCAACTGGGACCACCGCTTCGCCTGGCTGCGGGACGCCGCGATGGCCCTCGAGGTCATGCTCGACCACGACCACGACCGCGAGGCCGCCCAGCTGCGCAACTGGCTCCTGCGCGCCGTGGCGGGCGACCCGCACGACCTGCAGAACATCTACGGGGTCGCGGGGGAGCGCCGCGGGCGCGAGCACCAGCTCGACCTGCCCGGCTACGAGCGCTCCCGGCCGGTCCGCGAGGGCAACGGCGCCGCGGGCCAGCACCAGTCGGACGCCGTGGGGCACGTCATGGTGGTGTTCGAGAAGCTCCGCCGGCGCGGCGCCGTGGAGGACCACCTCTCCTGGCCCCTGCAGCAGGCGATGCTGCGCTCGGTCGTGGAGAACTACGAGGTCACGGACCAGGGCCTCTGGGAGATGCGCGGCGAACGGCAGTACTACACGCACTCGCGCGTGCTGATGTGGGCGGCGCTCCAGTGCGGCGTGGACGCCGTGCGCGTGCACGGCCTGCCCGGCGACGCGCAGCTGTGGGAGCAGCTGCGGGACGCCCTCGCGGAGGAGATCTGGACCAGCGGCTACGACCCCGAGGTCGGCTCCTTCGTGCAGTACTACGGGGCGAAGACCGTGGACGCCTCCCTGCTCCAGCTGCCGCAGATGGGGTTCGTGGCCTACGACGACGAGCGGATGCTCGGCACCGTGCGGCGGATCGAGGAGGAGCTGCGGCACCCCAGCGGGCTCATCCACCGCTACCGCAACGTCCTGGGCCCGGTGGACCCCGATGACCCCGACGCGTACGCCGGGGTCATCGGGGTGGACGGCTTCCCGGGCCAGGACAACCCGCACCTCGGCGCGTCCCTGTGGCTCGCCGCCCAGTACGCGCGCTCGGGCCGCACGGACAGCGCCCGGAAGCTCGTGGACTCCGTGCTGTCCCGCGCCAACGACCTCGGGCTGCTCTCCACCGAGTGGTCGCCCGAGCAGCGGCGGATGACCGGCAACTTCCCGCAGACCTTCACCCACCTCGCCCTCGTCCAGGCCCTGGACGCCCTCGACGCCGCCCAGGGGCGCCGCGCCCCGGCGGCGCCGCACGAGAGCCCGGCCGAGACCCCGGCTGCGGCCGAGGCGGGCACGGGCGGGGTCTCCGCCGTTCCCGGAGGCGCCTCGTGAGCCACGCGGCTCCGGTCGACTGGCGGTCCTCGCCGGCGGTCCGGATCGGGCTGTCCGTGTCCGTGGCCACCGGGCTGTACGGCATCTCCTTCGGCGCCCTGTCCGTGGCGGCGGGACTGACCTTCTGGCAGACCGTCGCCCTGTCCGCGCTCATGTTCACGGGCGGCTCCCAGTTCGCCTTCATCGGCGTGGTCTCGGGCGGAGGGGCCGGGGCCTCGGCGCTGGGCGCCGCCACGCTGCTCGGGATCCGCAACGCCGTCTACGGGATGAGCATGAACGCCCTCGTCCGCCCGCGGGGCTGGCGCCGGCTCCTCGCCGCGCACGTGACCATCGACGAGTCCAACGCGGCCGCGTCCTCCCAGGTGCACCCCGTCGAGGAGCGGCGGGGCTTCTGGACCGCGGGCCTGGGCGTGTTCGCGCTCTGGAACCTGTTCACCGTGCTGGGCGCCCTGCTGGGCAACGCCCTCGGCGATCCCGCGCGGTGGGGCCTGGACGGCGCCGCGGTGGCCGCGTTCCTGGGCCTGCTGTGGCCGCGGCTGAGCGCCCGGGAGCCCGTGGCGGTCGCGGTGGTCTGCGGCCTCGTCACGGCCCTGACGATCCCGGTGCTGCCGGCGGGCCTGCCGATCCTCGTGGCCGCCGTGGTCGCCGCGTTCCTGGGCCGCTCCCGCGGTCCCGGGCCGGCCCCGTCCGGCGCGGCGTCCGGCCCCGGCGCCGAGGGGGCGGAGGCGTGAGCATGTGGTTCTGGGTGCTCGGGGCGTGCGCGCTCGCCTACGCCCTGAAGCTCGTCGGCTACCTCGTGCCGGACCGGGTGCTGGACGACCCGCGCGTCGGGCGCATGGCCGGCACCGTCACCGTGGGCCTGCTCGCCGCGCTCGTGGTCATGAACGCGTTCGGCTCCGGCCAGGAGCTGGTGCTGGACGCCCGGCTGGGCGCGCTGCTCGTGGCGGGAACGGCCCTGATGCTGCGGGCCCCGTTCCTGCTGGTGGTGGTGCTGGGGGCGGTCGCGGCGGCCGTGCTCCGGCTGCTCGGCGCGCCCTGACGCCTCGCGTCAGGCGACGCTCGGCAGGATGTTGTGGTTGAGCCGGAACAGGTTGCCCGGGTCGTAGCGGTTCTTCAGCTCGACGAGACGCCGGTGCGTCCGCTCCCCGTAGGCCTGCCGCGCGGTCTCGGGCGTGACGGGGCCGTGCTCGGCACCGAGGAAGTTCACGTAGAGGCCGGCGTCGGCGAACGGTTCCACGGCGGCGTGGGCCTTCCGGGCGAACGCCGTGAGGCGGGCGTCGTCGGCGGCGTCCGGCCAGTAGCCGTAGACGTTGAGCCAGTACCGCGCGGACCGGTTGGGGAAGGCGGTGGCGCCGGCGGGCACCCGCCCGAAGAACCCCTCCATGTGGTGGATGTCGATGCCCGTGCCGAACCAGGTGATCTCCGAGGCGGCGCCGAGCAGGGCGTCGACCACCTCGTCGTCCAGACGGGAGAACGAGGCGTTCTTCCAGTAGCCGCGGGCCCCCTTCGGGAAGAGCACGTCCATGGCCGTCTGCCACTCGGTCCACTGCACCGGGCCGACCTCCTCCTCGTCCGGCGGGGCGTCGGCCCGCAGCCGGTCGACCAGGCGCAGGCCCTCGGCGTGGTCGGGCGACATCCAGGCGAAGGCGATGATCAGCCAGGGCTCGTCGCCCATCCCGAAACTCGGCGGGAACCGGAGGATCGAGACGATGCCGTTCATCTCGTCCGGCAGGTCGTCGGTCCAGCGGGCGAAGGCCTGCAGGGCCGCGCGCCAGTGCTCGCGCCGGTAGAACAGGTTCCCGCCCAGCACGGAGGCGGGCAGCTCCCTGGCCTGGAACGTGAAGGAGGTCACGACGCCGAAGTTCCCCCCGCCGCCGCGGATCCCCCAGAACAGGTCCGGGTTGTGCTCCGCGTTGGCGTGCAGGTGCTCCCGGGTCCCGGTGATCACCTCGGCGTCCACGAGGTTGTCGAGGCTCAGGCCGTTGCTGCGCGTCAGCCAGCCGACGCCCCCGCCCACGGTCAGGCCCGCGACCCCGGTGGCGCTCACCACGCCGAGGGGCACTGCGAGACCGTGCGGGACGGTCGCGCGGTCGACGTCGGCCAGGGTGGCGCCCGGCTCCACGGTCACGCGCCGGGTCCCCGGGTCCACCTCGACCCGCCGCAGCGCGCCGAGGTCCAGGACGAGCCCGCCCTCCACGGTGCCGTGGCCGGCCACGTTGTGCCCGCCGCCGCGGACCGCCAGCGGCAGGTCCGTGTGCTGCGCGGCGGCCAGCACCGGGTCGATGTCGGACACCGCGCCGGCCTGCACGACAGCGCGGGGCCGCACGTCGACCATGCCGTTCCAGACCCGTCTCGCCTCGTCGTAGAGCGGGTCGTCGGGCTCGACCAGCGTCCCGGTGAGATGGGTGCGCAGCCTCTCGAGCTCTCGGGCGATCTCCTGGTCGTGCTCCCCGCGGTCCACGGCATTCATGGGGCTGGCTTCCTGTGGGCGGGGGCGCGCGCCCCCGGGCTGGTGCTCGTGCTCGACGGCGGTGCGCGGACCGTCGTCGGCGATGCCGGAAGGGTCACGGGCGGACTCGGAGCGGTCCGGGCGCTCGACCCCGCCGGGGCTGGAGTTCCGGTGCGGGGGGATGCGGAACGGCGCACAGTGGTGCTGTCTCCAGGGTAGGAGCGTCCCCGGCCCGGCACAACGGTCCGCGCACAACGGTCCGCGCACAACGGTCCGGGCGCACCCGGCCGGACACCGTTCGGCCGGGCGTGGGTCGGACGGGCGTGGGCCGGACGGGCGGGGGCCAGACGGGACGGCCCGTGGACGCGGGGAACGTCCGATCCGGTGCTCAGGCGAGCGGCAGCACCGGGGGAATGATCCCGTCCTCGATGGCCCGCTTGTAGAGCTCGAGCTTGGTGCGGGCCGGTCGCTCCACCGCGGCGTACTTGCGGCGGATCCGCTTGAGGTGCTCCTCCACCGTGGACTCGGCGATCTCCAGCAGCGCGGCCACCTCCTGCTCCTGGAGTCCGTCCACGTAGAGCGCGAGCACCTGGCGCTCCCGGGCGGAGAGCTTCGCGGGAGCTCTGCTGGGCAGCTCGGCCAGAGCCGACTGGAGCACGTCGCTCACGAAGTGGCCCAGCTGCCGGGAGAGCCGCATGGTGCGGAAGACGGTCCGGATGGGCTCCCACTTGCCCACGGCACCGGCCGCCCCGCAGGTGAAGGCGGACCGGACCCGGGCGAGGTCGTCCGGCGGCACCAGCACCACCACGGTGTGCTCCTGCGCGGTGAGGTCCGTGACGTTCTGCACGAGGTTGCGGCCGTCCAGGGTGTTCAGGCTCAGCAGGACCACCATCTCCTCGGCCGGGTTCTCGGCCAGGAACTCCGGGACGCTGCCCGCCACCGCGCTCACGCGCACGCCGTGCTCGGGGTGCTCGAGGGCCTCGCGCTGCATCGCGATGCGCGTCATGGGCTGGGGGCTGATCACGGCGGCGTTCAACATGGTGGGGCTCCTTGACGTCTCCCGCTGTGAGGTGGGCGGGATCTCCGCGGCCGGGGATCGCCGGTCCGCTCCGGCAGCGGGAGGGCCGTGTCCTGCGGCGGGACCGGCGCCGAACGCCCATATGTCCTTTGTGGAATACAGGGCGGTGTGGCGGGGGCCATCGGGGCAGGGGGTCCTCCGGGCGGTCGCCGCCGGCGGAGATGGTGCAGTGTGTTCCTCCACAGTGGCGGACCCGCCCGCGCGCGGGCAAGGCGATTCCGTGCGGACCTGCAACTTCGCACACCGCACGCCGCCCGACGGGCCGTGCCGGGGCCGGGGCCGGCGGAAGCGGTGCGGCTGGAAGAATGGGGGAGCCCGCACCGGTCGAGGAAAGGTCCGCACCGTCATGCACACCGACGTTCTCCCGGGATCGGGCGGGCAGGGACTCCTGCCGGGAGCGGCTCGCGAGCTCCCCGGAATCCTCGAGGAGCTCTCCCTGCGCGGCCTCGCCCCCCGGCTCCTCGATCCGGGGGCGGACCCGGTGCTCACGACCGCAGGGGAGGAGAGCCTCCGGGAGCACGGGCCCGCAGGCGGCGATCCCGCACCGCGGTCCGAGGCGGAGGCGCTCCTGCTGGCCGGTCTCGGGGCGGATGCTCCCGTGGGCGACACCGGGCTGCTCCTCTGGCTCGACCGGGCGAGGGCCGCTGCGGCGGCGGGCCGGCCGGTCGTCGTCACCGGCCTGGCCCTCGACCCCGATGCCGTCCCGGAAGAGATCGTGCGTCGGCTCCTCCCGGTCGCCTCCCTCGTGGGGCTGCGGGACGAGACGTCCCTGGCGGTGGCCCGCCGGCTGTGCCCCGAGCACCCCGGCCTGCGCGTCGGCTGGGAGGACGCGCTCCTCCTCCCGCGTCCCGCCGCCCCGGCCCGGCCGCTCGAGCAGGACGGGCCGACACGTCGCCCAGGAGAGTGGAGCTCCCCGGCCGGGCGGGCGCAGGAGGAGTGGGAGGGGCCGTCCGCGGAGTCGGCGGATCCGGACGGACGGGCCGAGCGGCAGGACGAGCTGGGCGGGTCGGCGGAGGAGCCGGGGGCGCCGGCGGGGCCGCCGCGGATCCTCGCCGCAGTGCGGCGGCCGGCCGGTCCCTTCCCGCCGGAGCGGCTCGCCCCCGTGCTCGCCGCCCTGCTGGACGCGCTGGTGCACCGGACGGGCGCAGCGGTCACGCTCCTGGCATGCGGCGGCGCCCCGGCCGACGAGGAGTTCGCGGCGGACGTGGCCGCGCTGCTTCCGGGCGACGTCCACCGGGTGCGCGCGGCTCCGGGAGAGGCCGGCACGGAGGCGCTCCGGGCGGACTGGGTCCTGACCACCTGCTCCCGCGGTGCGGCCCTCGGCCTCGCGGCACGGGCCGTCGTCCTCCCGGTGGGTCCGGACAAATATTCCATGGACGACATGAACGGCGTGCTGAGCCGCTGGGGGCTGGAAGGTGCCGTCGTTCCCCTGGCGGCGCTGCTCACCCCCGGCGACGTGGCGTGGGACACCCGTGCGGCCCTCCAGCAGTGGGCGGCGGAGGCCGTGGAGCACCGGGGGGCGGTGCGCGCCGCGCTGGCGGACGCCGAGCCGGCGGTCCGGGAAGCGGCGGCCCGGTGGTGGGACGACGTGGCCGGGGCGCTCCGCGGTCAGGAGCCCCGGCCCGCGGTAGGAACGGTGGCGGTGCCGCGCGGGGTCGGTGCCCCGGTGGTGCGTGCCCTCCGCCGCCGGTACACCGTTCCCGCGGTGCCGCCCGAACGGCCCACCGTCGCGGTCCTGCTGCGGCACCACGGCGCCCCGGCGCGCCTGGGCCGGGCCGTCGACGACCTCCTGGCGCAGACGTTCACCGACTGGCGACTGGTCCTCGTGGACGACGGCGGGAACCCCGCCGAGGTGGACGCGGTCCTGGCGCCGCGCCGGGACGAGCTCGCGGGGCGCGCGACGGTCCTCCACCACCGCAGGGCCCTCGGTGCCGCGGCGGCCGCCAACCGTGGGCTGCGGGCAGGGGAGTCTGAACTCGTCGTCCTGCACGACGGCTCGGAGCCTTGGCCGCCCGAGCTCCTGCAGCGCGCCGTGGCGCACCTCGAGGATCCCCTCGTGACCGACGACGGGGTCATGGTGCCGACCGAGAATCCGCCCGGGACCGGCCGAGACGTACCGGCCGGTCGGCCGGGACGGGATCTCGTGCCGACGGACCGGGAGGCCCTCACCCTCACCGACGTGCTGGACGGCGACCGCACCGCGGTCGACGCGCCGTTCCTGTACCGGCGCGCGGTGCACGGGGTGCTGGGCGACTACGACGAGACCATCGGCGCCGCGGAGCGCTGGGAGTTCGTGCTCCGCTTCCTGGAGACGTTCACCGTGGGCCTGCTCCCCGCGCGCCCGACCGCCCGGCGGGACCGGACCGACGGGCGCGCCTTGGCGCGGGGCGAGGCGGCGGTGCGCGAGCGCCATCTCAGGCAGTGGAGCGCGGAGCACGGGATCGGCCTGCCGCTCTACCTGCGGCGGGCCGCGGCGGAGGAGGCCGGCGCCCTGCACCGGAGGCTGGACGCCGCCGAGGAGCTCGCGCACGAGCTCCTGGAAGTGGTCCGCGCCCAGACCCGGCAGATCGAACGGCTCGAGCAGGTCGTGGCGGAGAAGGGCTTCCTTGCCTTCTGGCGGCGTGCGTGGCGGGCCCTGCGCGGAGGATGAGCGGCCCGCTCCGGCCCGCTCCGGCCCGCTCCGGCGCGGCCGGTCGGCAGGTTGCTTTCCAGTTCTCCCGTCCGTGTGACATGCTTCACCCTTGGGCGCGTCCGGGACGTGCGAATTCCGTCCCGGACGCGCCCTTCGCGCAGTGTCCGCACCAGATGAGGAGTCGGGGCATGGGATGGCTTGATCGGCAGCACTCGGTGGCACCACCGGGATTCAACCGCTGGCTCATACCGCCGGCCGCCCTCGCGGTGCACCTGTGCATCGGTCAGGCCTACGCCACCAGCGTGTACAAGAACGCGCTGGTGGCGCACTTCGACGCGAGCCTGACCCAGATCGGCATCATCTTCTCCATCGCCATCGTCATGCTGGGCCTGTCCGCCGCCGTCTTCGGGACGTGGGTGGACACCGGCGGGCCGCGCAGGGCCATGTTCACTGCGGCGCTGCTGTGGTCCGGCGGGTTCCTGGTCGGCGCGCTCGGCATCTTCACCGAGCAGCTCTGGCTCGTCTACCTGGGCTACGGGGTCATCGGCGGCATCGGCCTGGGCATCGGCTACATCTCGCCCGTCTCCACGCTGATCAAGTGGTTCCCCGACCGCCCCGGGCTCGCCACGGGCATGGCGATCATGGGCTTCGGCGGCGGCGCGCTGATCGCCAGCCCCCTCTCCGCGGCCCTGCTCAACTTCTACGACCCGAACTCCGGCACCGAGGGCTGGGTGGCGAGCGGGAACGCCGTCGGCAAGCTGTTCCTGACCCTCGCGGTCGTCTATCTCGCCTACATGCTCTTCGGCGCGTTCACGATCAAGGTTCCGGCGGAGGACTGGAAGCCCGAGGGGTTCGAGCCCTCGAAGGTCGAGTCGAAGGCCCTCGTCACCAAGAACCACGTCTCGGCCCGCAACGCCATCCGCACCCGGCAGTTCTGGCTGGTGTGGATCGTGCTGTTCTGCAACGTGACGGCCGGCATCGGCATCCTCGAGCAGGCAGCCCCCATGATCCAGGACTTCTTCCGCCAGGCGGACGGCGCCTCCCTCGTGACGGCCGCCGTGGCCGGCGGTTTCGTGGGCCTGCTGTCCATCGGCAACATGGGCGGGCGCTTCGTGTGGTCCACCACCTCGGACGTGCTGGGCCGCAAGCGCATCTACATGGTCTACCTCGGTGTCGGGGCGGTCCTCTACACCGTGCTGGCGCTGTTCGGCTCAACCTCCACGCTGCTGTTCGTGCTGCTGGCCTTCGTCATCATCTCGTTCTACGGCGGCGGCTTCGCCACGGTGCCGGCCTATCTGCGGGACCTCTTCGGGACCTTCCAGGTGGGGGCCATCCACGGCCGCCTGCTCACGGCGTGGGCCGCCGCGGGCATCGCTGGACCCCTCATCGTCAACGCGTTCCTCGACGCCCAGGGCACCCCCGGGGAGCTCACGGCGCAGGCGTACCAGCCGGCGCTGCTGACCATGGTCGGCCTGCTGGTCGTCGGCTTCGTCGCCAACCTCCTGGTCAAGCCCGTGGACGCCAAGTACCACGAGCCCGAGCGCCGGACCGCGGCGTCCGGCGCCGAGGCCTCCGGGGAGGCCGGCACCGAGTCCCCGCGCACGTCCGACACCGAGCTCTCCCCGAAGGAGGCATGACATGAGCCGTGCACGACTGGCACTGGGCTGGGTCCTCGTCGGGGTCCCGCTCGCCTACGGAGTGACGATGACCCTCACGCGGGTGACCGCGCTGTTCGTCTGACCGGCTGAACGACCGGCTGACGGGCCGGGCGCGTCCTGACCGGGCCGCTGCTCGGGCGGCGGGTCACACCGGGCCGCGGTCGTCCCCGGGGGCGTCGTCGTCGGACTGCCCGGCGTGCCCGAGGAAGCCGCGCAGCAGCGCGGCCGTGCCCTCCAGATGGGCGAGGGAGGCGGCCCGGGCGGCGGGGGCGTCGCCGGCCAGGACGGCGTCGGTGAGCTCGCGGTGCTGACGGTCGGAGTGCTCGAGGTTGACCGGAAGCACGGGGATCCGGTCCAGCAGGTCGCTGGCCCGCGAGCGCACCTCCGCGACGGCGCGGACCAGGCTGGGACAGCCGCCCAGCTCGGCCACCGCGATGTGGAAGCGTGCGTCGGCGGGGCGGTAGTCCTCCGGGGCGCTCTCCTCGACCTGCCGCAGGCACGCGAGCAGGTGCTCCCGGGCGGCCGCGCTGAGGGACGCCGCCGCGGCCAGCTCCGCCGCGGCGGGCTCGACCACGGCGCGGAACACGAGCACGTCCTCGATGTCCGCGGGGTCCACCGGGGGGAGGGTCTCGTCCGGCAGGGCGGTGCGACCGGTCACGAAGGTCCCGCCGTACCGGCCCCGCACCACCTCCAGGACCCCGGCGACCTGGAGCTCGTGCAGGGCCTCGCGGAGCGTGGCGCGGGAGATGCCGAGCATCGCCGCGGTCTCCCGCTCGGGCGGGAGCCGCTCGCCCCGGCGGAACAGGCCGAGCCGGATCGAGTCGAGGATCCGTTCTACGGCCTCCTCGAAGGCGTTGCCCTGGCGCACGGGCCGGATGCGGGGGTGCTGGACGGGATCGCTCACGGTGGCGCTCCTCCCTGCGGTGCGACGTGCGCCCATGGTGTCACGGTCCCCGGGGACCGCCTCCGGCGGGGCCCCGTTCACTGCGCCGGCCGGGGCCACGAGCAGCAGCGGCGCGCCGCCCGGTCCGGACGGCGCGCCGCTGCCTCCGGCCGGGACGGCCGGTCGAGGTCCTAGTGGGTGAGGTCCATGGCGACCACGCCCACCGCGATGATCAGGGCGGCGGAGACGAGGAAGCCCGCCGTGATGGCGATGAGGGCCCAGGAGCGGGCGGGGCCGGGGCGGTCAGTGGCTGAGGACGTGGTCTGGTTCATGCCCACCATTCTGCGGCATCCGGGGGGCCGGCTCCACCGCGACGCGGTCCGTGCCCGGCCCGGCGGCCGCCCGGCCGCGCCCCGCGGGGTCTTGACGGGGCACGGGGCAGCCCACAGACTGTGACCACTCGCGCCAAACGTCTGTTTTCAGACCTTTGTGGAATCCCGGAGGGATCGTCCCATGCCCGAATCCCCAGCACAGCCCACCCGCACCGACGAGTACTTCCAGCACCGCCAGCTCCGCTCCGGGGCCGCCGGGTGGGTCCTGCTCGCGGGCCTGGGCATCGCCTACGTCATCTCCGGGGACTTCTCCGGCTGGAACATCGGGCTCTCCGAGGGCGGGTGGGGTGGGCTGCTCATCGCCTTCGTGCTCATGGGCCTCATGTACACCTGCATGGTCTTCGGCCTCGCCGAGCTCTCCTCCACCCTCCCCACGGCGGGCGCCGGGTACGGCTTCGCCCGCCGGGCGCTCGGCCCCCTCGGCGGCTTCGCCACCGGGATGGCCGTGCTCATCGAGTACGCCGTGGCCCCGGCGGCGATCGCCACGTTCATCGGCGGCTACATCGAGGCGCTGGGCCTGTTCGGGATCACCAACTCCTGGCCCGTGTACCTCGTGACCTACCTGGTGTTCATGGGCATCCACATGTACGGGGTGGGCGAGGCGCTCAAGCTGATGTTCGGGATCACCGTGGTCGCGGTCCTCGCGCTGGGGGTGACCGTCGTCGCGCTCGTGCCGCACTTCGACGCCGCCAACCTCTTCGACATCGTCCCGAACGACGCCGCGGGGGCGAGCGCGTTCCTGCCCATGGGCTACGCGGGGGCGATGGCGGCCCTGGTCTACGGGATCTGGTTCTTCCTGGCGATCGAGGGCGTGCCGCTGGCCGCCGAGGAGACCGCCGACCCCCGCCGGGACATGCCGCGCGGGATCATCGTGGCCATGGCCTTCCTGCTGGTCTCGGGTGCGCTCATGCTGGTCCTGGTGCCCGGGGCGGCCGGGTCGGAGGCGATGAGCACCTCGGACAACCCGCTGCCGGAGGCCATCCGCACGGTCGCCGGGGCGGACAGCGCGATGGCGAACATCGTCAACTACGCGGGCCTGGCCGGGCTGGTCGCGAGCTTCTTCTCCATCATGTTCGCCTACTCCCGGCAGCTGTTCGCGCTCTCCCGGGCGGGGTACCTGCCCCGGTTCCTCTCGCTGACCGGCAGGCGCCGGACCCCGTGGGTCGCCCTCATCGTGCCCGGCACCGTGGGCTTCGTGCTCGCGGCCGTGACCGGCGACGGCGGACTGCTCATCAACATCGCGGTCTTCGGCGCCACCGTCTCCTACGTGCTGCTGAACCTCTCCCACATCGTGCTGCGGCTGCGCGAGCCGGACCTCCCGCGCGGCTACCGCACCCCGGGCGGCGTGGTCACCACCGGCATCGCCCTGGTGCTGGCGCTCGTGGCCGTGGTCGCCACGTTCCTGGTCGACGTGCTCGCCGCGTCCATCACCGCGCTCGTGTTCGTCGTCTTCCTCGCCTACTACTGGTTCTACAGCCGCCACCGCCTCGTGGGCCACGCCCCCGAGGAGGAGTTCGCGCAGATCCGCACCGCCGAGGCGGACCTGCACTGACCCCGTCCCGCCCGACTCCCTGCCCAGCGACCCCAGCACCCCAGCGTTCCCAGCGATTCCAGCGACGAAGGACCGGACCCATGACCCAGACTCCTCAGCACCCGCGCAACGACCGGATGCTCACCGTCGAGCAGCTGCGGCAGCACGTGGCCGACGGGCTCGTGGACACCGTGGTCCTGGCCTTCACCGACATGCAGGGCCGGCTCCAGGGCAAGCTCAACCACGCGCAGTTCTTCCTCGACTCGGTGCTCGACGAGGGCGCCGAGGGCTGCAACTACCTGCTGGCCGTGGACACGGAGATGAACACCGTGGGCGGGTACTCGATCAGCAGCTGGTCCTCCGGGTACGGGGACATGGAGTTCGCTTGTGATCTCGACACGATCCGGCTGATGCCGCACAACCCCGGCCAGGTCCTCATCCAGTGCGACCTCACCGGCCACGGCGGGCAGCCCATCCCGATGTCCCCGCGGTCCATGCTCCGCCGCCAGCTCGACCGCGCCCGGGACATGGGCTTCACCATGGTCACCGGCACCGAGCTGGAGTTCTGCGTCTACAACACGAGCTACGAGGACGCCTGGGACGCCGGCTACCGGAACCTGGTCCCGGCCAACCAGTACAACGTGGACTACTCCGTGCTGGGCTCCCAGCGGGTCGAGCCGCTGCTGCGGGAGATCCGCAACGCCATGTACGCGGCCGGGCTGACCGTGGAGTCCGCGAAGGGCGAGTGCAACCTGGGCCAGCACGAGATCGCGTTCCGCTACGACGAGGGCATGGTCACCGCGGACAACCACGTGGTCTACAAGCTGGCCTCGAAGCAGATCGCCCACCAGCAGGGGAAGTCCATCACCTTCATGGCCAAGCCCAACGAGCGCGAGGGCAGCTCCTGCCACATCCACATGTCCCTGCGCGGACCGGACGGCGAACTGGTCTTCTGGGACCGCGAGCGGAATGCCCGGTCCCGCACCTACGAGCACTTCATCGCCGGGGTGCTGCGGACCATGCGCGAGTTCACCCTGTTCTACGCCCCCACCATCAACTCGTACAAGCGCTTCGTCGAGGGCAGCTTCGCCCCCACCTCGGTGGCCTGGGGCGTGGACAACCGGTCCTGCGCCGTGCGCCTCGTGGGCAGCGGCCAGTCCGCCCGGATGGAGAACCGCCTCCCCGGCGGGGACGTGAACCCGTACCTGGCGCTGGCCGCCATGCTCGCCTCCGGGCTGCACGGCGTGGAGCAGGAGCTCGAGCTGGAGCCGATGACCGAGGGCAACGCCTACGAGTCCGACGCCCCCGTGGTGCCCTCCACCATGCGCGAGGCCCGGGACCTGCTGGCCGGCTCGGAGCTCGCACGGGAGCTGTTCGGCGAGGACGTCGTCGAGCACTACGTGCACTACGCCGACGTGGAGCTGGCGGCCTTCGAGGCCGCCGTCACCGACTGGGAGCTGCGCCGTGGCTTCGAGCGCCTCTGAGCCGGGCAGGCCCGGGTACCGGCCGCGGATCGGGCTGACCACCTACTACCAGGAGGGCTCCTGGGGGGTCTGGAACTCCGTGGCGGCGATCGTCCCGGGCGCCTACGTGGAGGCCGTCGCGGCGGCCGGGGGCACGCCCCTGCTGCTGCCCCCGGTGGGCACGGACCCGGGGGTGCTCGAGCTCGTGGACGGGCTGGTCGTCATCGGCGGCGTGGACGTGGACCCGCGGTTCTACGGCGCCGACCGGCACGAGCTGACCTCGTCCCAGCCCTCCCGCGACGAGCACGACCTCGCCCTGACCCGGGCGGCCCTGGAGCGCGGGGTGCCCCTGTTCGCGATCTGCCGCGGCGCCCAGATCCTCAACGTGGCGCTCGGCGGCACGCTGATCCAGCACCTGCCGGACGTCAACGCGAACGCCGCGCGCTACCAGCCCGGACCGGGCCGGTACGGCGAGGTCGAGTTCGCCACCGAGCCGGGCAGCCGCTGCCGCGAGCTGCTGGGCGAGACGGCGTGGTCCCCGTGCTACCACCACCAGGCCCTGGAGACGGTGGCCGAGGGCCTGGTGGTGACCGCCCGCGCCGAGGACGGGACGGTCGAGGCCGTGGAGACCACCGAGGGCGGCTGGACGCTCGGCGTCCAGTTCCACCCCGAGGAGAACCGGAAGGACTCCCGGCTCTTCGAGGGATTCGTCCGCGTGGCCCACGGCTACGCGCAGGACCGCGCCCGGCAGCACAGCGCCCGGCACGACAGCCCCGGGGGGACCGGCCGGGCAGAGCACGCTCCACAGCGAGAGGACACCCGCATCCCATGAGCACCACGCAGATCATCGACCCCGCCACGGAGGAGGTCGTCGGCACCGTCGAGCTGACCTCCCTGGAGCAGACGGACGCGGCGATCGAACGGGCCCGGCGGGCCTTCGAGACCTGGCGGACCGTCGCCCCCGCCGACCGCGCCCGGCTGCTGCGCCGCTTCGCCGACGCGGTGGACGCCGACCTCGAGCACCTCGCGGCCCTGGAGGTCCGCAACGCGGGGCACACCATCGGCAACGCCCGCTGGGAGGCGGGCAACGTCCGGGACGTGCTGACCTACTACTCCGGGGCGCCCGAGCGGCTCTCGGGGCGGCAGATCCCCGTCCAGGGCGGGGTCAACCTCACCTTCCACGAGCCCCTGGGCGTGGTGGGCGTGATCGTGCCCTGGAACTTCCCCATGCCGATCGCCGCGTGGGGCTTCGCCCCGGCGCTCGCCGCCGGCAACACGGTGGTGCTCAAGCCGGCCGAGCTCACCCCGCTGACCGCGATCCGGCTCGGGGAGCTGGCGCTGGAGGCGGGGCTGCCCGAGGGCGTGCTCACCGTGCTGCCGGGCAGGGGCTCGGTGGTGGGGGAGCGCTTCGTGACCCACCCCGCCGTGCGCAAGGTCGTGTTCACCGGCTCCACCGAGGTGGGCCGGCGGATCATGGCCGGCTGCGCGGAGCAGGTCAAGCGCCTCACCCTCGAGCTGGGCGGGAAGAACTCCAACATCGTCTTCGCGGACGCCGACCTGGAGCAGGCCGCCGCATCCGCCCCCGCCGGCGCCCTCGACAACGCGGGCCAGGACTGCTGCGCCCGCTCCCGCGTGCTGGTCCAGCGCTCCGTGTTGGAGAGGTTCCTGGAGCTGCTGGAGCCCGCCGTGCGGGACTTCGCCTGCGGAGACCCGTGGGACGAGGGCACGCGGATGGGCCCCCTGGTCTCCGCCGCGCACCGGGACTCCGTGGCCGGCTTCCTCGCCGACGACGACGCCCGGGTCGCCTTCCGCGGGACCGCCCCCGAGGGCCCCGGCTGGTGGTTCCCGCCGACCGTGCTCACCCCGTCCCCGGACTCCCGGGTGTTCCGGGAGGAGATCTTCGGCCCCGTGCTCGCCGTGGTGCCGTTCGAGGACGAGGCGGACGCCGTCCGGATCGCCAACGACACCGAGTACGGGCTCTCCGGGTCGATCTGGACCCGGGACGTCGGCCGCGCGCTGCGGGTGTCCCGCGCCGTCGACGCCGGGAACCTCTCCGTCAACTCGCACGCCTCGGTGCGCTACTGGACGCCCTTCGGCGGCTTCAAGCAGTCCGGCTTCGGCCGGGAGCTGGGCCCGGACGCCCCGCAGGCGTTCACCGAGACCAAGAACGTGTTCCTCGCCACCGACTGACGCCGCCGCACCACCACTCGTCCCGTCCCGGGGAACCCCCACCACCGAACCCCCACCACCGAACCCCCACCACCGAACCCCCACCACCGAACCCCCACCACCGAACCCCCACCACCGAACCCCCACCACCGAAGGAGGACCCATGGAGGTCAACGCACGCCGTCTGGTCGGCCGCAGCGCCGTCATCACGGGAGGGGCCAGCGGCATCGGTCTCGCCGCGGCCCGCCGCCTCGCCGCCGAGGGCGCGCACGTCGTCGTCGCGGACCTGAACCCCGCGGCCGGGGAGGCGGCCGCCGAGGAGGTCGGGGGGCTGTTCGTGCGCACCGACGTGGCGGACGAGGCCGACGTGATCGCGCTCTACGCGGCGACCTACGAGGCCTACGGGTCGGTGGACGTCGCCTTCAACAACGCCGGGATCAACCCGACCGACGACGGCTCCATCCTGGACACCGGGATCGACGCGTGGCGCAGGGTGCAGGAGGTCAACCTCACCAGCGTCTTCCACTGCTGCAAGCACGCCATCCCGTACATGCGCGAGCAGGGGAGGGGCTCGATCATCAACACCGCGTCCTTCGTGGCCGTCATGGGCGCGGCCACCTCGCAGATCTCCTACAGCGCCTCGAAGGGCGGCGTGCTCTCGATGAGCCGGGAGCTGGGCGTGCAGTTCGCCCGGGAGGGGATCCGGGTCAACGCGCTGTGCCCGGGCCCGGTCAACACGCCGCTGCTGCAGGAGCTGTTCGCCGCGGACCCCGAGCAGGCCCAGCGCCGGCTCGTGCACGTGCCGGCCGGGCGGTTCGCGGAGCCGGAGGAGATCGCCGCGGCGGTCGCCTTCCTGGCCAGCGACGACGCCTCGTTCGTCAACGCCGCCACGTTCCTGGTGGACGGGGGGATCGCCGGGGCCTACGTCACCCCGGTGTGACCCAGTGGTCAGTCGGCGGGGGCGGCAGGGCGGTTCACGGGTTCCTCGC